>DASZYI010000071.1:0-15155 GCA_035545475.1 Rhizomicrobium sp. | reverse complement strand
AGCGCGAAGACCGTCCACCAATTGCCGGGTGTGCCGGTTGCGGTTCCGGGCTCCTTCACCGGATCGCGGCCGGCGAACAGTTTTTCATAATAGGCTTTGACGTTTGGCGTGGCTTGCGCGAGCGGGACTTCTTTCAGACGCGGCATGGTTTCCTCCGTATGTTGACGGCGGTGCATGCGCTGCCCGCCAAATGCTTAGAGTTCTATATAGTGCAACCGCGCGAAAAATGGTAAGAGGGGGGACCGCTTTCGAATGGGAGATGCGCAATGGCTCAACTGCAAAACAAGGTTTTCGACATACAGGGCGTGAACCACCTGGCGCTGGTCTGCAAGGACATGGCGCGGACGGTGGACTTCTACACCAACGTGTTGGGCATGCCGATGACCAAGACGATCGATCTGCCCAACGGCATGGGCCAGCACTTCTTCTTCGACATCGGAAACGGCGACGGGCTGGCTTTCTTCTGGTTCCCGAACGCGCCTGAAGCCACCCCCGGCGTGGCCGCGGCTGCGGCCTTGCCAGGGCAGGGCAGCATCGTTTCGGGCCACGGCTCGATGAACCATGTCGCCTTCAACATCCCGGCCGAGAAAGTGGATGAATATCACGAGAAACTGCTCGCCCGCGGCGTGAAATGCACCAAGGTCGTCAACCACGACGATTCCCCGCGCCAGATCAGCGAGACGGTCTCGCCCTCGACCTTCGTGCGCTCGATCTATTTCTACGATCCGGACGGCATCTGCCTGGAATTTGCAGCGTGGACGCGTCCGCTCGATCCGAAGGTCGATGTCAAACACGAACCGGTGGATGCGCAAGGCCACAAGAAACCCCTGCGCGCCCTCGAACCGGCGGAATAGTCGAAACGGTTATGCCGCCGCGGATGTGTGCTGCGGCGGCAGGCCCAATTCCTGTCGCAACCAGTTGCGGAACAACTGCACCGGGCGCGAATGGATCGTGCCCTTGTGCCCCACCAGCCAATAGGCAGCGCGGCTGCGGACTTCCAGGTCGAACGGCGCGACCAGCGCGCCGGATTCCAGATAATCGTTGATCAGCGGCGTTCGCCCGATGGTGACGCCCAAACCTTCCACCGCGGCGGCGGTTGCCATTTGAATCGTGTCGAACCGCAGGCCGTGATTGGCGTCGATCTGCGATGTTCCGCCGAAGGTGCGCTCGGCCGCGTTCAGCCATTCCGGCCAACCTTCGGGGCGGCGCGAAACGATCAGCAAGGTGTGGCGCGCCAGATCGCTGGGATGACGCAAGGCGTTGGGGCCTTTCAACAATTGCGGCGCGCAGACGGGAAACATCTGCTCGTGAACCAGTTTTTCGACCGCAAGGCCGGGCCACGCTTCCGCCGTGGGGCCGACGCGGATCGCGACATCGGCGCCGAGATGGGCGAAGTCCACCGGCTGGCCCGGATTGCCCACGGTGTTGATTTCGAGTTCGATGCCCGGATTGGCGGCATAGAAACGCGGCAGACGCGGCACCAGCCAGCAGCTTGCGAAACTCGGCAGGCTGTTGACGTTGAGCGTGTGGCTTGCGCCGCCCTCCACCTTGCGCGCGCCTTCGTGGAGAAGCTCGAAGGCTTGCGTCACGGCGAGAAAGAAATCGTGGCCGTCTTTGGTCAGCGTCATGCCCTTGTTCGAACGGCTGAACAGTTCGACGCGCAAATGTTCTTCGAGTTGGCGGATCTGGTGGGTGATCGCCGCGGGCGTCACGTTCAATTCGTCGGCTGCGGCCTTCACGTTTTCGAGGCGGCCAAGCGCCTCGAACGCACGCAACGCCGTCAATGGCGGAAGACGGCGCATCAGTGGCCCCAAAAGACAGGAAAACGCGGCATGTTCTCGCCAACTATTGACAGCACCGTCAGCCGAAATGGGCGGACGGCAGCAATATAGCGGCGCGCGGCGGCAAATCCAATTTGTCCTTCCCTCAAATATTAATGCTTAGGCTGTTGTTTTTCGGTCGATTAGGTTTCGAAACAACACGGACGCCCCGGTTCGGCCGGATAATTAGCTTGCGAAGCATTTTTCCGGTCACTAGCTTCGGGCGTTCGAAGGACCAATACCGGCGATTTCGCGACCGGCGGCCTGCGAGGAAACGAAGGGGAATAAGATGCAAATTCGTCAATGGATTATGTGCAGCGCCGCTGCCTGCGCGCTCACCGGCCTCGCGGGAGTTGCCCACGCGCAGCCGCAAGATCAGCCCGCCGAGCAGCAGACGACGACAGCCGCGCTGCAAACCGCGGAGCAGCCCACCGGCATTGAAACGGTGGTCGTCACCGCAACCCTGCGCAAGGAATCGATCCAGGACACGCCGGTCGCCGTGACCGCGCTCGGTCCCGATCAGTTGGACAAGCTGTTCGTCAAGGACATGACCGACCTGACGCGCGTAGCGCCCAACGTGACCATCGAACCGGTGGGCGCGATCAATCGCTCGGCCGCGGTGCTTTATTCGCGCGGCATCGGTTATTCCGGCATCGACCAGGCCATCGACCCGAGCGTCGGCGTTTCGGTGGACGGGATCTTCTATCCGGGCAATCTGAACGCGCTGTTGCAGCTCTACGATGCGGCGAGCATCGAAATCGACCGCGGTCCGCAAGGCACGCTGTTCGGCAAGAACACCACCGGCGGCGTCGTGCAGATCAAGACGCATGAACCCGATATGGGCCTCTACAGCATCGACGCCTATGCGAAGCTCGGCAATTACGGCCGCGCCGATTTCGGCGGAATCGTGAACATTCCGCTCAGCGATACGCTCGCGCTGCGTCTGGCGGCGCAGAGCCAGTATTCCGACGGCTATGTGCGCAATACCTATATCGATCCGCTGGGCAATCCTCCGCAATCGAGCGATGCGTGGCTGAGCGGCGACGATTACAAGACCTATCGCGGATCGCTGGCCTGGGAGCCGAGCGACAATTTCAAGGCGGTGCTGGTCGGATCCTACATCAAGAACCGCAGCGACTCTTCCGGCGGTCAGAATGGTTCGGTGCCGGCCGGCGGCATCGGTCTGCCCGGCTATCCCACGCTGGGCGACTATTTGAGCCTTCCGTTCTATTACGGCAAACCCGGCTATGGCTTCCCCGGCGGCACGACCGACGCCTTCACCGTGCAACGCAACTATCCCAATGGCGACACAGGCGACACGTTCACCAGCTCGCTGAACATGACCTATCACATGCCTTGGGCCGACGTGGTTTCGATCACCGGCTTCATGCGCGGCAAGCAGAACACCTATAGCGACTTCGATACCACGGGCATCAACTTCTTCGAGACGTTCACGCGCAAGAAGATGAAATATTTCCAGCAGGAAATTCATCTGGCTTCGAACGACGAGGAATCGCCGCTGAAGTGGGTCGCGGGCCTCTACTACAACTGGTATCGCTTTTACTTCCAGCAGGATTTCACCCCGACCATCGCAGTGCCAAGTCACACGGTCGAAGGCGCCGCACAGAACGATTGGACGCTCGCCCCATTCGCGCAGGTCGACTACAAGATCCTGCCCGAATTGACGCTGACCGGTGGCATTCGTTTCTCGACGGAAACGAAGGACTTCACCCGGTCGCCGCAACAGGTGGCAGCACCTTTCAACGGCACGGTCATTACCGGCAAGCACACCTGGACCAACTTCACCTATCACGCCGGTGCCAACTATCGCCTCGATGAACACGCGATGGCT
Source organism: Rhizomicrobium sp. (assembly GCA_035545475.1). Taxonomy (GTDB): domain Bacteria; phylum Pseudomonadota; class Alphaproteobacteria; order Micropepsales; family Micropepsaceae; genus Rhizomicrobium. The sequence goes on along the minus strand of DASZYI010000071.1, from coordinate 11,483 downwards.
TATTTCTCGTATTCGACGGGCTTCAAGAGCGGCGCGTTCAACTCGCGTGCACCGGCCGGTGCGCCGCCGCTTCCGTTCGATTTCTTCATCAATCCGCCTGCGAAGCCGGAAAAGGCAGTGGCATATGAAATCGGCGCGAAGACCAATTGGTTCGACAACCACCTGCAGGCCAATCTGGCGGCGTTCTGGAACAAGTATGACGATCTGCAAATCCAATACTTCCTGCCCTTGCCCGGTGCGCCGCAAGTTCTCGCCAACGGGGCGAACCAAAAAGCGCGCGGCGTGGAACTCGAATTCACAGCGTTGCCGATCGACGATCTGACCTTGACCGGGAGCATCGGTTATCTGGACTCGCGTTACACGAGCTTCGTGGTCAATCTGGGCAACCAGGATTTCAAGCCGATCGTCTGCAACAATGTGACCGTCGATCGCTCGAAGCACGGTCCCTGCTATCTGGTTCCCTATCGTTCGCCCCTTTGGACGATGCGCTTCACCGCGCAGTATGATTTCCACCTGCCGAACGATCTGGGCCTGCTGACGCCGAATATCGCGTGGGGCATGGAAACCTCGCACATGACCGACCTGAACAATTCGATCATGGGCTTCCAGCCGGCTTACAACACGATCGACGGCAGCCTGAACTACACCGATCCGAGCGGGCACTACACGGTGTCGTTGTGGGCGAAGAACATCACCAGCGTCGTGCACAAGCTGGCGGCGGTTCCGAGTTCCAACTACTTCACGCAGCTTTATTTCGCCGAACCGCGGACATTCGGCATCCAGTTGAATGTTCACTTCGACAAGCAAGCCAACTGAGGAGTAGGCTAAAGAAAAATACGCCCGGAGGTACGCGATGGACAAAACGATGACACCACACGAAGAACCGTTTCAGTTTCGGGGTGTAAATCATGTCGCCTTGGTGTGCAGGGACATGGCAGAGACCGTGGACTTCTACACCCGCGTGCTGGAGATGAAGCTGGTCAAGACCCTCGATCTGCCGAACGGCCGGGGCCAGCACTTCTTCTTCGATTGCGGCAATGGCGATTGCATCGCGTTTTTCTGGTTTCCCAACGCGCCGAAAGCGGCTCCGGGCATTGCGTCCATGCACGCCGACTACGCAAAGCTCGGAACGCAGACGGCGCATGCTTCGATGAATCATCTGGCGATCAGCATTCCGCTGGAGAGATTCGACGAATATGCGGAGCGGCTGAGGGCCAAGGGCATCGCGCTCAAGATCCTCAATCACGAGGACAGCGACCGCCACGGTTCAGAAGAGGTCACGGACAAGACCTGGATCCGTTCGATGTATTTTCGCGATCCCAACGGTATCCATCTCGAATTCGCCGCGCTGACGCGGCCTTTCGATGAGAGGGATGTCCGCCACGATCCCGTCAACGAAAAAGGCGAGCGCGTTCCGCTTCGGCATGGCGCGCTGGAATACGCCGACTGATAAAGCACTAGGCATACCATGACGATGTCATACGACACGACACCGGTGACGGCCGGTGGGCAACCGGCCGCGCGCACAGCGCCGTATGCCAGCACGGCCTATGCGTGGTTCGTGGTGGGTGCGTTGGCGGTCACCAACATGGTGTCCTATGTCGAGCGGTTGATCCCGACCCTTTTGTTCGCGCCGATCAAAAAGGATTTCGGGCTCAGCGATACGCAAGTGAGCCTGCTCGCCGGTTTTGCCTTCGTGCTGTTCTACGTCGTGTTCGGCATGTTGATCGGCCGGCTGGCCGATCGTTCCAACCGCAAGCGCATCATCATCGCGGGCATCTTCTTCTGGAGCCTTGCCACGATGACGTGCGGGCTGGCGCGGAATTTCGCCCAGCTTTTCCTCGCGCGCATCTCCGTCGGTGTGGGCGAAGCGACATTGGGGCCATCGGCCACGTCGATGATTAGCGATTACTTCCCGCGCGAGCGGCTGGCCCGTGCGCTCAGCATCTATACGGGTGCGCAATATCTTGGGGCAGGCCTGGCGTTGGTGGTCGGCGGTTTTGCGATACAGCTTGTCGCGCAACTGTCGCCACCCGTCATTCCGGGCATCGGGCGCATTGCGCCGTGGCAGATGACGTTTCTCGCTGTCGGTCTTCTCGGCATGTTCGTTCTCATTCCGATGCTGTTTGTGAAGGAGCCGCCGCGGCGCGGCGTGATCGAAACCGGCATCGGCCATGGCGGCGTGCCGTTTTCCGAATTGTGGGCGTTCCTGAAGCTGAACAAAGGCACGTTCGGCGCGATTTATGGCGCGTTCTCCATTCACGCGATCCTTGGCTTCGGCACCGTGGCGTGGATGCCGTCCTATTTCGTGCGCGTGCATGGCTGGCAGGCGCACGACATCGGTTACGTCTATGGAATGATGGTGGGCGTGTTGGGAACCGCGGGCGTCATCCTCGGCGCACGCTTCGCGGAATGGATTGCCGCGCGCGGCTACACCGATGCTTATGTTCGCGCGCCGCTGATCGTGACCATCGTGATTGCCGTGCCGCAATTTCTCTGCACCTTGATGCCGACAGCGGAATTGTCCCTGGCTTTGCTCGGCATCTGCACGCTGTTGAGCAGTTTTCCGGTGGCCGTGGCGATTGCCTCGCTGCAGATCGTGACGCCGAACCAGATGCGCGGGCAGGTGCTTTCGTTCTACCTGTTCACCGCGAACATTCTGGGCCTTGGATTGGGCCCCACCTTCGTCGCGATGATCACCGACTATTTCTACAAGAACGAACATCTGGTCGGCTATTCGCTGTCCACGGCGGTGGCGCTGATCCTGCCGGTCGTGGCGGTCACACTCGCTTTGGGATTGCGGCCGTATCGCGAAAGCCTGAAACGGTCGGAAGCCTGGGCGGACAAGACGGAGACGTAAAATGCCAAGAGTGCGCGAACTGAACGAAAACGAAATACCCGCCGAATTCGCCGACCGGCTGAAAGAGATTTTCGGCAGCAACGGGTTGAAGAACGGCACGCTGACCGGAACGCCCGGAAACTGGTGGACGATCTGGGCGCGCGTGCCGGGAATCTTGAAAGCGTTCAGCGCCTATTCCTATCGCGATGCGCCGCTCGATCCGCAGTTGCGCGAACTGGCGCTGATCCGCACCGGCTATGTGCGCGGCAGCCAGTTCGTGTTTTCGCAACATTGCAAGGGCGGGCGCCGCGTCGGGCTTTCGGACGAGAAGATTGCGGCCATTCCCTATTGGAGCATTGCCAAGGTGTTCAGCGATGCGGAACGCGCGGTGCTCGCCTATGTCGATGCGATGATGCTGGAAGACGGCCGCGTGCATGACAAGCTGTTCGAAGCGTTGAAGACGCATCTGAGCGAAGAGGAAATCCTGATCCTTTCCTATCAGGTGAACATGTATTCGCTGCACGCCGTCACCGGGCGCGCGCTGCGGTTGGAATATGATGACGTGCCGGATCGCATTGTGGAAATCCCGGCGCCGACGACCCAGAAGATTCAGGATTGGTTGAGCACCTCCTGGGCGAAAGGAGGCTGATCATGGACCGCACGAACACGGAAGGTTTCGGCTTTCGCGGCATTAATCATCTGGCGCTGGTTTGCAAGGACATGGCCAAGACGGTGCATTTCTATCGCGACGTCCTTGGAATGCCACTGATCAAGACGCTGGAATTGCCCAACAATGGCGGTCAGCATTTCTTTTTCGATTGCGGCAACGGCAATTCCATCGCTTTCTTCTGGTTTCCCAATGCGCCGGAAGCACAGCCCGGCGTGGTGCAGGCCAAGCATGGCGGCGGAATATCCGCGCATGGTTCGATGAACCATCTTGCCATCGATGTGGACGGCAAGGAGCTTTTGAAATATCGCCAGAAGCTGATCGACAAGGGTATTGAGGTCACCGACGTGAAGAACCACGGCGACACGACGCATTCCATGGGCGAGGACACCGACCCAACGACCTTCGTGCGTTCGATCTATTTCCACGATCCGGATGGTATTCGGCTCGAATTTGCGGCATGGACCCGCGAATTGGGGCCGCAGGACATTTCCCACGCACCCCGCGACGCCGCCGGCAGGCTGGTGGAGCGGGTTTGAATTTGACTCAGGAATTTTATGCGCGCGCTTGAAGACCTTATCGTTCTCGACCTGACACACATGCTGGCGGGGCCTTACGGCACGATGCTGCTGGCCGATATGGGCGCACGCACCATCAAGATCGAACCGCCCGGAAAAGGCGAGGGCACGCGGCGGCTGCTGGAGCAATCGCACAATTTTTCCCGCGAAGGCATGGGGGCGTATTTCCTCACGCTCTGCCGCAACAAGGAAAGCGTGGCGCTCGACCTGAAATCCGAAGAAGGATTGAAGCTGTTTTACGAACTGGCGAAGCACGCCGATATCGTGATGAGCAATTTCGGCGCGGGCGTGACGACGCGGCTGAAGATTGATTTCGATCATCTGTCGAAGATCAACCCGCGCATCATCACCTGCGCGATCTCCGGCTTCGGGGAAACGGGACCGGACCCAAACCGGCCTGCCTTCGATCTGGTGGCGCAGGGCATGGGCGGCGGCATGTCGCTCACCGGCTATGCGGATGGCGAGCCGTTGCGCGCAGGCATTCCCATCGGCGATCTGGCGGGTGGATTGTTCGGCGCGCTGGGTGTTCTGTCGGCGGTGGAAGCGCGGCATCGTACGGGGCGCGGCCAGCATGTCGATATTTCGATGTTCGATTGCCAATTGTCGCTGCTGAATTACATGGCGACGATGTATCTGATGTCGGGCACTTCGCCGGGACGTTCGGGCAACGGGCATTTCGTGCATGTGCCCTACAACACATTCCGCACCAAGACGCGCTATCTCATCATCGCCGTCATCACCGACAATTTCTGGGTGAACCTTGTCGAGCTTCTGAAGGACGATGCGTTGCGTCGCGAGGAATTCAAAACGCAGCCTGGCCGCCTCGCCAACAAGGCGTTCATCGAGGAACGCGTGCAGGCGGCGTTTGAGAAAGAGACGTGCGAATATTGGCTGGAGGCGCTGGCCAAATACCGCATTCCGGCAGCACCCGTGAACGAGCTGGAACATGCGTTTTCCGATCCGCAGGCGCTGGCGCGCAACATGAAAGTGGATGTGCCGCTGGTGGGCGGGGGAACCGTGAGCGAGCCCGGCAATCCGATCAAAATGTCGGAAACCTATCAGGACACCTACACGGCACCGCCGCTGGTGGGGCAGGATACGGTGGCGGTTTTGCGGGAATTCGCAAAACTGGATGACGCAGCCCTCGACGATCTCAAGGCGAGGCATATTATCGGGGTTGCGACCTCGGACTGAGCCATGGCGAAGCGTATCGAAATCATCGAAGTGGGGCCGCGCGACGGCCTGCAAAATCAAAGCGCGATCCTTTCCACCGAAGACAAGGTGGCGATGATCGAAAAGCTGATCGATGCGGGCGCGCGCAGGCTTGAGGTCGCAAGCTTCGTCAACCCCGCGCGCGTGCCGCAGATGGCCGATGCGGAAGGCGTGATCGCGGGCCTGCCGGATCGCAAGGATGTCACCTATATCGGGCTGGTGCTGAACGCGCGCGGTGTCGAACGCGCGTTGCAGACGAAGATAGATGAAGTGGGAGCGGTGGCGATTGCCACAGACTCGTTTGGCCTTCGCAACCAGAAACAGACGTGGCGCGAGTCGGTGGAGGTTTCCGTCGATATCATCGAGCGCGCGAAGAAAGCGGGGGTGCGCGCGCAGGCCACGATTTCGGTGGCGTTCGGTTGCCCGTTTGAAGGCGAAGTGCCGCTTGCGCGCGTGGTCGAAATGGCGCGCGCCATTGCGAAAGCAGGCCCGCATGAGATCGCGGTGGCCGATACGGTGGGCGTGGGCGTGCCGTCGCAGGTGAAGGAGATGATCGCGGCGTTGCGCGAGGCCATTCCGGGTATGCCGCTGCGTTGCCACTTTCACAACACGCGCAACACAGGCCTTGCCAATGCGTTCGCCGCCGCCGAAATGGGCGTGGACCGGTTGGACGCCAGCGTGGGCGGGATCGGCGGCTGTCCGTTTGCCCCGTCCGCAACCGGCAATATCGGCACCGAAGACCTTATATATATGCTGCACCGCTCGGGCTTCGAGACGGGCTACGACCTCGCCAAGCTGAACGCCATGGCGCCCTGGCTGGCAGGGCGACTGAATCTGTCCGGTTTGCCCGCCATGGTGAGCCGAACCGATCCATTTCCGCAGGTTTTGCGGCAATAAAAACCGGTTACCCAAAAGAAACGAACATTCGGCACTTTCCCCACTCGCAATTCGAAAAGAGTGGTCCGGTGTCGCGGAAAATCCTGTCTGTGCGTTCGGCTTTTTGTGCGGGCGCAGCGTTCTTCCTTTTGACCGGCGCGGCTTTCGCCGGCGAAATCGAGACCGTCACGGTGACGGCGCGAAAAATGTCCGAAAACATGCAGGACGTGCCGGGTTCGCTGACGGTTCTGACGGCGGACGATTTGCGCGCGACCGGCACCGATACGACGAGCGATTTGTTCAACCGCGTGCCGAATGTCTCGGCCAGCGGCGGCATCGGCGGCGTGTTGCAGGGCCAGTTCGGCATTCGCGGAATCTCGACATTGATCCGCAATATCGGCGTGGAATCCGGTCTCGGTATCTATGTCGATGGCGTCTATCAGGGGCGTCCCGACAATTACAATCAGGAACTGATCGACACGGCGCAGGTGGAAGTATTGCGCGGGCCGCAAGGCACGATCTTCGGCAAGAACACGATTGCGGGCGCGCTGAACATCACGACGGTCAAGCCTGAGGACGATCAGGTGAATGCGCTGGCTTCCGCCGAATTCGGCAATTACGGTTTGAAGCGGTTCGCGGGATACGTTACGGGGCCAATGATCGACAATACGCTGAGCGGCAAACTTTCGCTCGGCTATGTGACGAGCAATGGTTACACCAAACATCTGAGCGGCGGACCGGACGCGGATAGCCTCGACCTGCTTTCCTATCGTTCGTCGCTGTATTATACGCCGGCCTCGAACAGCAGCTTCGTGCTGACGGTAGACGGCCTGCACGACCGCGGACGCCCCAGCTTCTTCCAGGCGACGCAAATCGCATTCTTCCAGTCGCCTGAAACGACCACGCCGCACACCGTCGACAACAATCGCCCAGATTATCTGCGCCGCGACAATTACGGCGTGTCGTTGACGGGCACGCTCGATCTTCCGTTCGGCACCGTGACGTCGATCACGGCCTATCGCATGGCCGCTTATCGCGCCTCGCTCGACGACGATCAGAACCAGATCGACTACATGGCAGTGGACCAATGGGGCGACCGCACCGTCTTCTGGTCGCAGGAATTCCGCCTGAACGGCGAAATCGGTTCGGACGTGAAATATGTCGCCGGACTTTTCTATCTGGGCCAATCGGCATCGACCGATCGGTTGTTCGCATTGGGCGCCGATCTCGGCGTGCCGGGCGAGCCGCTGCTCACGACGCGCGGCCATGTGGGCACGCGCGATTTCGCGGCATATGGCAATGTCGACTACAGCATCACCGATGCGCTGACGGCGTCGCTCGGCCTTCGCTACACCTATGAAGACAAGGATGTGAACTTCTTCCAGGACGATGTGACGGGCTTCTACAGTTTCATCGGCTTCCCCGACATCGCTTACAGCCGCAAGGTTTCGGACAGCGACGTTTCGCCCACCTTTTCGCTGTCCTACCGCTTCACGCCCGATGCCATGGGTTATGTGCGCATCGCACGGGGCTACAAGAGTGCGGCGTTCAACGTCGATCTCGTGAGCACGAACGTTGGCCTGAACGCCAATCCGGAAAGCGCGACCACTTACGAAGCAGGATTGAAGACAAGCTGGCTCGACAACCGGGTGCGTGCCAACGCCTCGATCTTCAAAACCAGATACAACGATATGCAGGTGCAGCAGGTGCTGGGCGTGGCCATTGCGCTCGGCAACGCCGGGCGCGCGACCATCGACGGTGCGGAGCTGGAAGTTCAGGCGCTGATCCTGCCGGAATTGCGCCTCGATCTCGGCATCGGCGCGCTGGATCCGCGCTACGATAGCTATCCCGATTGCGCGTTCGGCGCGGATTGTTCCGGCAACCAGATCATCGCAGCACCCGCGTGGACCGGCAATGTTGGGCTGGAATACACCCGCCCGCTCGGCGATGCGGCCCTGATCGCGCGCGTGGATTACAATTTCCAGTCGCCGGTCTATTTCGACGCGATGAATTCGAAAGCGTATGAAAGCGATGCGCGCGGCCTTGTAAACCTGCGTGCGGGCCTCGACTTTGGCAAATACGCAGTCACGATGTGGGCGCAGAACCTGACGGACGACTCTTATATCGTCTATTCCGACAATCGCTCTTCCATCGGCGTGCTGCAGACCACCGCTTACGGCGCGCCGCGCACCTTCGGCGCTACGCTGACGGCCCGGCTGTGACCACATCGGTAAAGACGAAGCCGTCGCGCTCGACGGTTTCGCCGATGGTCACTGGGATTGCCGCCTTGAACATCGGCCCGGCGGAAACGACCGTGTGAAACTCGCCGTTCTCGCCGCACGGGTCGACGCCGGGCGGCAATTCGCGCAGCAGATCGCGATTGAAGTAGCGGCCCGCGAATGTGCGGTCTATCCGTCGCGGGTCAAGGCAGACGATGTGCGCCACCAGCCCGCTTGCGATCATCTCATCGGCCAGGATGCGCGTGTCGCGCTGCCACAGCGGATAAATGGTCTCCATTCCGGCAGCGGAAAGTTTCTGGTCGCGATAGGCGCGGATGTCTTCCAGAAACAGATCGCCGAAGATCACGTGACGCACGCCTTGAGATTTGATACGCGCCGTCGCCTCGGCCATGCGCGCTTCGTAAACATCGTTGGGGCAGGGGCTGGGGATCGGCACTTTGATGACCGGCAACCCCAATTCTTCGATCTGCCGGTCAAGCACGCTGTCGCGCACGCCATGCATCGCGACCCGGTCGTAGACTTCATTTATCGTGGTGAGCACGCCCACGACATCGGCGAGCCCGAGGCGGCGCGCCTCGCACAGTGCAAACGCACTGTCCTTGCCCGAACTCCATGAAATGAACGCTTTTGGTGGCATGCCGAACTTCCGCGAAACTATTTGCCCGCCACAACCAGCGCTTCGAGTTCGATTGCGATGTTTATAAGCTCATCCAGAAGCTTGGTATCCACTTCGGTGAAACCTTCATATTCGGCGAGATTGCGAAGATCGTGACATTTGGAGAGTACGCGCCACTGTGCCGCTGGCATACCGACCGTATGCTGAAGAGCCTGGAACACGATTGCGCGATTTTCCGAACGATATCCGTGCCGTCTGAGCGCTGCCAGCGCCAGTGAATGTGAAGCATTATATGCCAGGTCGAACCGGCTTTCCTTTGCGAGGTTGCTGTTTCGGGCGTCAGTCAGACGTCTACCCGCAGAGACAACCAGACCTTTGAATTCGGTTTCCGAGAATGTTTCGGTCTTTAATTTTCCGATTTTAGCCAGGTTGGCGAGGTTTTCGCTCACTGGTCAAATCCTCTTCCGAACCGATTATGAAAATCTTTGGCCCGCTATCGATTGCCGTCATAAACGCATTCTTGCCCGACTGTCTTTTCGTCCAGCCCGCAATATCCATGATGTTTGGGTTCACAGGGCGGTCAAGCGTTTTTTCTGCTTCCTGAAGGGCGGCAAATATGTCGGAATATGTGAGTTCGTCGCCGATCACCATCAGGTCGATATCGCTATGCGCCGTATCTCTGCCTTTGGCAACCGAGCCGTAAACGAACGCTGCTTTAATGCGGTTCGAAAAGGGCCGGAGCGCCTCTTTCAAAGGATCGTGCAGGCCCACCGTCTTTCGAACGATGCTTTGCAGTTCCTGAAAAATCGGCGCTTTGCGATTGGCCCGATAGTGCTTCTGGTTGCCGATCTTCTCGGTCAAGACCAGCCCGCTTTTCTCCAATTTGGCCAGTTCCCGTTCGACCGCACCCGTTCCCGAACGCAACGTCTTCACGATTTGTCGCGTGTAAAAGCTTTCATCGGGGCGGCCGAATATCAGGGCAAGCAGCTGCTGCTGGACCTTTGAGAAGAGGGCGCTGGCAAGGCTTGTCGCTGGACTGCTCACTGTACCCATATTGGGTTCGTTCGACCCCATATTGGGTATGATATAGGTGCACGCCTTAATTTTCAACGACCTCGTCCTGTTGACGCGTCGTTCAGGAAGGCACTGTTTTGGCTCATAAAAACTGGTGCCGGAGGAGAGAATTGAACTCTCGACCTACCCCTTACCAAGGCATCCTGATAGTCGGAAAACGGTACCAAGTTCAATGTGATCCAGAGCAACCGCCTTTCGTCGCACTGATTCTGCACGGGGCATTCAGAGACGCTGCGCTGTCCGTACGAATGAACGGTCATGGCGTTGCTTCTTGGCGGTATCAAGGTGCCAGCGTTTTGAAGATCTCCAGAATACCTTCGAAGGATGGCCCCGCGCGTTTGCCCAGAGCGACGCGCAGGAATGGGAACTTGCCTTCTGGGCGCACCGTTTCGAAGCGGTGGCCGCGAAAGCCGAAGCTACCCCCTTTCGTAAATTGAACGCAGTTTCGTGCTGCATCGGCTGCGATCTTTTCGTCAAGTCCGTCATATGCATAGATCGAAGCGAGATTGAAGATGACAAAGGGCGCTCGATGTTGGCCGGTGGGATATGATGTGACGAGTGCAGGGTTGTTACGGGCCGCATGTGCTAGTGCCGCATTGTGTTCGAAGATCGCGCTTTCATAGAGCCGCGTAGCCGCCGAATCGAGAAAGACGGGCAGCTCCAGTACCGCGACATCGGCGAAACGGAGACCCGTCCCCTGAAGCGTGCGGATGCGGCGAAGCTCGTCTGCCGCCGCCGAGTTGTAGATCGAAACGATTCCCACGTCTGCAAGTTCGAGCCCTGCCTGGAAAAGCTTGAGGCCGGAATGAAGGCGAAAGACTTCTGTCGTGCCGCCGAGCGCGGCGAGCAGTTCATTCAATCCGTCATCGAGGCCCGCAAGTGTGCTGTCGACGACGATACTTTTTGTTCGGTCCGAAACGGCTCGCTCCGCCAGTGCGCGGAATGGTTCGGCACCGAAGGCTTCGCCGTTACACCAGACCGGTTCGGCGATGACGATTTCCGCAGCTCCATGCGATTGAATCTGGAAACGCCCCGCATAGAGATCGAGAAGGTCGACCGTTTCGAAGTAACATCCATCATGGCGCAATCGAGGCGCCCAGCTTTGCCGCGAACTGAGCAAGGTAAGGATCGCGTTCATGGCGGCCTGTCCGCTGGAAAACAGCACGTGATCTTGCGTCCATCCCGGCGGAGGGGAATCGAAAAACCGGGTACACCGCGCCTCTAGCGAGGTGGGTTGTAAGTCGCGCTCGTATCCGAAATTGTGAAATCTTCCGGCCGGAGTGATGGTCGTGTCGTCTTCGGACGGCGAACGATAGGATTTGCTTGTCGTACTGGCGGCTGCCTCCAGCCAGACATGGCGAAGGGCAAGTACGGCTGCGTC
>DASZYI010000070.1:0-2700 GCA_035545475.1 Rhizomicrobium sp. | reverse complement strand
GACAGCCTCGGTCGCCAAGGCGGAGATATTCGTTCAGGGCTAGGTCTGCCTTAACATTGACGGAAAATGGGAATTGCCTTGAGGTGCGCCTTAGGGTGATTCGGCGCCCGCGAAGGTTTCAGGTGTCATGCAAAGCGAATTTCACCGCATCCGGCGGTTGCCGCCCTATGTGTTCGAAGAGGTCAACCGGCTGAAGGCCGAATCCCGCGCCCGCGGGGAGGACATCATCGACTTCGGCATGGGCAACCCCGACATGCCCACGCCCAAGCACATCGTCGACAAACTGATCGAGACGGCGCGCGACCCGCGCTCCAACCGCTATTCGGCCTCGCGCGGCATCAAGGGCCTGCGCAAAGCGATGGCTGCCTATTATCAGCGGCGCTTCGGCGTGACGGTCGATCCCGATACAGAGGTGATTGCCACCCTCGGATCGAAAGAAGGTTTCGCCAATCTGGCGCAAGCCATCACCGCGCCGGGTGATGTGGTGCTGGTGCCGAACCCGGCTTATCCCATTCACGCCTTCGGGTTCATTCTGGCGGGCGCCGCGATCCGTCATGTGCCTGCAACGTCGCCGGAGGATTATCTCTCCAGTCTCGGCCGCGCGGTTCGTCATTCCGTTCCGTCGCCCACGGCGCTGGTGGTGAACTATCCATCGAACCCGACGGCACAGGTTGTCGGGTTGGATTTCTACAAAGACGTGATCGCGTTCGCGAAGAAGCACGAGATCTGGGTGTTGTCGGACCTGGCTTATGCCGATGTCTATTTCGACGACGCCAATCCGCCGCCTTCGATTTTGCAGGTTGAGGGTGCGCGCGACATTTCGGTGGAATTCCATTCGCTGAGCAAGACCTATGCGATGCCCGGTTGGCGCATGGGTTTTGCAGCGGGCAACAAGAAGCTGATCGGTGCGCTGGCGCGCATCAAAAGCTATCTCGATTACGGCGCGTACACACCGATCCAGGTTGCGGCGGCTGCTGCGCTGAACGGGCCACAGGAATGCGCCGATGAAATCCGCGCAATCTACAAGGCGCGCCGCGATGTTCTGGTGGAGACGATGGCGCGGGCTGGTTGGGATATTCCGTCGCCGCCCGCTTCGATGTTTGCCTGGGCGCCGATCCCGGAGAAATTCCGCGCGCAGGGTTCGCTCGAATTCTCCAAACAGTTGCTGGCACATGCGAAGGTTGCTGTCTCGCCGGGGCTCGGTTTCGGCGAATATGGCGAAGGTTATGTGCGCATCGCGCTGGTGGAAAACGAACACCGCATCCGGCAGGCGGCGCGCAATGTGAAGAAGTTTCTTTCCATGCGCACCAACGAGCCGGTGTTGGAAGTCGCGAAATGAAGCCGCTGAAACTTGCCATTGCCGGGCTCGGCACGGTGGGCGCGGGCGTCGTGCATTCGCTGGCCGAACGCCGCGCCGAAATCGGCGAACGCGCGGGCTGCAAGTTCGAGATCGTGGCCGTTTCGGCGCGCGATCCCAAGAAGAAGCGCGGCTGCAATCTGGAAGGCATTCCGTGGACTGCCGATGCGGTGTCGCTGGCTTCCTGCGATGCCGACGTGATTGTCGAACTTGTCGGCGGTGAAGACGGCGCAGCCTATCAGCTTTGCAAAGGTGCGCTCGCGGCGAAAAAGCATGTCGTGACCGCGAACAAGGCGTTGCTCGCCGCACACGGCGCGGAACTGGCAGCACTTGCGGATGCGAACGGTGTGGCGTTGCGCTTCGAAGCGGCGGCAGCGGGAGGTATTCCGATCGTGAAATCCTTGCGCGAGAGTTTCATCGCCCATGGCGTTCACGCGGTGCGCGGCATCCTGAACGGAACCTGCAACTACATCCTCACGCAGATGGAAGCGACGGGACAGGACTTTGCGGACGTTCTCGCCGAAGCGCAGCGTCTGGGTTTCGCGGAAGCCGATCCCGAACTCGATGTCGGCGGCGGCGACACGGCGCACAAGCTGGCCGTGCTTTCGAGCCTTGCCTTCGGCGTGAAGCCCGATCTCAAACATATGAGCGTGCAGGGCATCCGCCACATCACCTATGAAGACATCAATTTCGCGCATGAGTTCGGCTATCGCATCAAGCTGCTCGGCATCGCGCGGCAAACGCCGATGGGCCTCGACCAGCGTGTGCAACCCGCAATGGTGAAACTGGGAACGCCGCTTGCCGATGTGGAAGGCGCGTTCAATGCGGTGGTGGCGGATTGCGGCGCTGCGGGACCGTTCTTCTTCGAAGGACGCGGTGCTGGGCGCGATCCGACGGCTTCGGCTGTGATTGCGGACCTCGTGGACATTGCGCGCGGCACGCTGGGACCGGCGTTCGGTATTCCCGCGGCCTCTATGAAAGATGTGAAGCCGCCGCATCCCGAATCGCGGCGCTCGGCATTCTATTTGCGGTTCCGCGTTCTGGACGAGCCGGGCGTGCTGGCCGAAATCGCGCGCAAGCTGGCGGACGCGCATGTCTCCATCGAGAGCATGATCCAACGCGGCCGCGCGCCGGGCGAGCCCGTGTCCATCGTGATGATCACGCATGATGCGCCGGAACCCAATGTGGCGGGCGCCTTGAAGACGATTGCCGCCTCCGACAAGGTGATTGGCGATCCCAACATGATTCCCATGGAAGCTGGATAAGATGAGCAAATTGCTGGATCGCGCATTCGCGCTGGAAGCCGTTCGCGTGACCGAAGCCGCGGCCATTGCCGCCTCGCG
>DASZYI010000069.1:0-59008 GCA_035545475.1 Rhizomicrobium sp. | reverse complement strand
GTGCGCACCAGCTTGTTGATCGTCTCTATCATGTGCACCGGAATGCGGATGGTGCGCGCCTGATCGGCGATGGAGCGCGTGATGGCCTGGCGAATCCACCACGTCGCGTAAGTCGAGAACTTGTAACCTCTGCGGTATTCGAACTTATCGACCGCCTTCATCAGGCCGATATTGCCTTCCTGGATCAGGTCGAGGAATTGCAGGCCGCGATTGGTGTATTTCTTGGCGATGGAGATCACGAGGCGGAGATTGGCCTCGATCATTTCCTTCTTCGCCTGGCCGCTTTCGCGTTCGCCCTTCTGCACCGTGTGCACCACGCGGCGGAAATCGACGATCGACTGGCGCATCTCCTGCGCCAGCGTCTGTATCTCTTCGCGCAAGGCGTGAACCTTGTCGCGTTCGTCCTGTACGAAATCCTTCCAGCCGGGACGCGACAAACGCCCTACGCGGCGCGCCCAGTTGGGATCGAGTTCGTTGCCGAAATGCTCTTTCAAAAAGTCCGCGCGTTCCACGCCATGCGCTTCGGCAAGGCGCAGCAGCCGGCCCTCGATGCTGACCAGGCGACGGTTGATGCCGTACATCTGATCGACAAGCGCTTCGATGCGGTTGTTGTTGAGCTTGAGGCCTTTGACGAGATCGACGGTCTCGCTGCGCAGCTTCTTGAAGCGGCGTTCCTGGCTGGTGGAAAGTTCGTCGGCACCCAGCGCGGCTTCGACGCTGGCGTCCTGCAGCTTGCCGAGCTTCTTGTAGAGATTGGCGATGTTGTCGAGGGTTTCGAGCACCTGCGGTTTCAGCGCGGCTTCCATCGCCGACAAAGGCAAATTGCCTTCATCGTCAAAACCATCGTCTTCATTTGCCGCATCCGCGGCAGCGGCCGCTTCGCCCGGATCGACATTCTCACCATCGGCAGCCGGTGGCGGCGCGGGGCGCGGCGTGGGCTTGGGCAGCGGTTCGGGTTTCTTGGGCGCAATCAACGCGGCCATCTGCGCGTCGTGACCGTTCGCATTCACCGTACCGTCGACGGGGACGGCAGGCGTCGCGGGCTGGCCGTCGGGGCCGGCGCCATACATCGCTTCGAGATCGATGATGTCGCGGAGGAGAACTTTCCCTTCGTTCAACTCATCGCGCCACACCGTGAGCGCTTCGAAGGTGAGCGGGCTTTCGCACAGCGCGCCGATCATCAATTCGCGGCCGGCTTCGATGCGCTTGGCGATGGCGATTTCGCCTTCGCGGCTGAGCAATTCCACCGAGCCCATTTCGCGCAAATACATGCGCACGGGATCGTCGGTACGGTCGTAGGTTTCTTCGCCATCCTTCTGGGTGACAGCGACCTGCTTGCCTTCGGCGACGGCGGGCAATCCGCCTTCGGCCTGTTCTTCCTGTTCCTCGCTCTCGATGACGTTGATGCCCATTTCGTTGAGCATCGCCATCGTGTCTTCGATCTGTTCGGAGGACACCTTGTCGGACGGCAGAACCTTGTTCAGCTCGTCATAGGTGACGTAGCCGCGCTGCTTGGCGCGGGTGATCATCTTGCGGACGCCAACATCCGACATGTCCAGAAGCGGGGAATCGGCATCCGGTGCGGGAGGCTGGTTTTCCTGTGAACCGGGCTTCAGGCCGGGTTTCGGGGGAGTGGCTTTGACCAACTGCTTGGCAAGAACGTCGGGCTGAATGGTCTTCTTCTCCGGCTGGGGGGCAGGCGCGGGCGTGGCCTTGGCGGCTTTGGGTTCAGGTTTCTTGGCAGGCGCAGGCGCGCCTTTGGCCGCAACCTTCACCGGCTTGGGTTCGGGCTTCTTGGGCTCCGGCTTTTTGGGCGCGGGCTTCTTGGGCGCGGCGGCCGCCTTTTTGGGCGCAGGTTTGTGAGCGGACTTTGCCGCCGCCTTCACCGGTTTCTTCTTGGAAGCTGTCTTGGTCACCACTTGGGGGTCTGTCCGTTCTCAAAAGCGCCGAGCCGCGGAAAACGCCACCGCGATCGGCATGTCTCCTATCCTATGTGTGTAGAACGCAGATCACTCGCCCTGAGCGGCGCGGCGTTCCAGGAGCACCTGGACATCGCGCCAGCTTTCCTCGCTTGCCTCGTTGCGGAAACGCTCCACCGCTCGGGCCCGTTCAGGGTCCAGTTCCGCAATTTCCCGAAGTTGGGTTGCGGCGCGGAGCCAGCGGGCCTCAATGTCTTCGGCATCGGCGAGTCCCCTGTCGGCGTCGTCCCTCGCGGTCGCGGAGGCAATTTCGCCGGAGGCGCGCCGGGCCAGTTGCTCGGCAAGCTCGGACTGTCCTACGCGCACGAGATGGTTCTCCAACGCCCTGGTTTCAAGCCTGCCGCCGGAGGCGGCGAGGTTTAAAAGTTCGTGGCGGAGCCTGTCAAGCGAACGGTCTGCGAACGGAAGCTCGGCCAAAACCTCCCCGTGCAGAAGCGCTAGATCGGGCTTTTCCCAGAGCAGGACCGCCAGTTCCATCTCCTTGAGCCGGCGGGCGCCCCCTTTGCCCGCCTTGGCGATCAGGCTGTTCTTCACGGCCGCCGAAACGGCAGGCCCGGTTCCGAGCGTCCCTGGACGGGGCGGGAAGGACTTGCCGCCCTTTCGGGGTTGGAAGCCGGCCTTCTCGGGGCGGGGCTCGAACTTTCGCCGCTTGAAGGCCTCGAACACACGAGAGTCGAAATCGCGCTTGTAGTAATCGGCGATCTTGCCGTCGCCAATCGCGGCGACGATTTCGGCCAGCGCGCGTTCCAAACCCGCGCGGCGTTCCGGCGTCGAGAAATCCCTGCCTTCGGTTTCCGCACGCCACAGCACCTGCGCGAGCGGTTCGGCGTTATCGAGAATCTTGCGCATGCCTGCCGGACCGGAGGCGCGAATGAAACTGTCGGGATCTTCGCCTGCCGGAAGAAACGCAAAGCGCAACGAGTAACCCGCTTTCAGATGCGGCAGCGCCAGACGCGCCGCGCGATGCGCCGCACGCAATCCGGCTTCGTCGCCATCGAATGCCATGGTCGGTTCGGCGGCGACCCGCCAGAGCAGATGCAACTGGTCTTCGGTGAGCGCTGTGCCGAGAGGAGCGACGGCTGCTTCGAAACCCGCACGCACCAGCGCGATCACATCCATATAGCCTTCGGCGACGACGATGTTCTGATCCTTGATCGCCGCGGGCCGCGCTTTCGCGAAATTGTAGAGCATGTGCCCCTTGGAAAAGAGGCTTGTTTCGCCGGTATTGACGTATTTGGGCTTGGCATCGGGCGAAAGCCCACGCCCGCCGAACGCCACCACGCGGCCACGCGGATCGGTGATCGGAAACATGATGCGGTCGTAGAAGAAATCGCGCGCGCCCCGTTCGCCATCGGCGGGGCGTACCAATCCGGCCGCGATCATATCGTCGAGCGTTATATTCTTGGCCGTCAGAAAATCTTTCAGCGCATTGCCGTTCGGCGCATAACCTATGCGGAATTGTTTCGCCGCTTCGCCGTTCAATCCGCGCGAAACGAGATAGTCGCGGGCAGCGTTGGCCGTGGGCGCGCGCAACTGATCCTCGAAGAAGACGCAAGCCGCTTCGATGATGTCGTAAAGAGATTTCTTCTGCTGCTCGCGGTCTTCGTCTTCCTGCGTCCATTTGGGAAGTTCGACGCCGGCTTCCGCCGCCAATC
The DNA here is from genome assembly GCA_035545475.1 of Rhizomicrobium sp. Classification (GTDB taxonomy): domain Bacteria; phylum Pseudomonadota; class Alphaproteobacteria; order Micropepsales; family Micropepsaceae; genus Rhizomicrobium. The sequence goes on along the minus strand of DASZYI010000069.1, from coordinate 55,374 downwards.
GTTCGACAGACTCGGGGAAACTCAGGCCTTCGGTTTCCATCAGCCATTTGAAGGCGTCGCCGCCCTTGCCGCAGCCGAAGCATTTGTAGGTGCGCCGCTCATTCTCGACCTTGAACGACGGCGATTTCTCCTTGTGGAACGGACAGCAGCCCCACATGACGCGGCCCTTGCGGACAAGCTTCACCCGCCGTCCCACAAGCTGGACGATATCCGTCCGCCTGAGGATTTCATCGAGAAGGCCCTGGCCGTAGCGCATTCGCCGATCTTACGCCTTCGAGCGGCCCGAATGGGGAGCTTTTCGCCGCGATTCCTGTGAATCGTCTATTGGCCCGACAGCAGGCCCTTCACCAGCCCGCTCGCCTTGGCGAAATCCATCTGGCCGGCATAACGCTCTTTCAGCGCCGCCATCACCTTGCCCATGTCCTTCATCGAGGAGGCGCCCACCTCGGCAATGACTTTTTGCGCGGCGGCCTTGGCTTCGGCCTCGTCCATCTGTTTGGGCATGAATTCGCGAATGATCGCGATTTCCTCGCGTTCGGAAGCGGCGAGTTCCGGGCGGTTGCCCTTGTCATAGGTTTCCGCCGATTCCTCACGCTGCTTAATCATCTTGGCGAGCAGCGAAAGGATTTCGTCGTCGCCCAGAAGATCGCGGCTGTCTTCGGTGCGGTTGGCGATATCGCGGTCCTTGAGCGCCGCCAGCACGAGTCGCAGGGTCGCGAGGCGCTTCTTGTCGCCCGCCTTCATGGCGGTTTTCATCTCTTCGTTGAATTTCTCGCGCAGGCCCATGATTTGCCTCTTTGCTGTCGGGGGCCGCGAATTTAGGCGAGCCGCACCGAGTTTCCAAACGCTCCACAAGCATAGGAAATCTGCCGCAGAATCGCGGCTTGACCCCACCCGGTCACATTCCTATTTTCCGCCAAATTCGAGGCCCCCATGACCAACGCAACCGCCCCCACCGCCGCAAAGCCGGCGGCGACCTTTTCGCGCGCCAAACCGACTGCCTTGCTGGTTTTGGCCGACGGAACGGTGTTCGAGGGCCAGGGTTTCGGTGCGGAAACCTCAAGCGTGGGCGAAGTCTGCTTCAACACCGCGATGACGGGCTATGAGGAGATCCTCACCGATCCATCCTATGCGGGCCAGATCGTGGCCTTCACCTTTCCGCATATCGGCATCGTCGGAACCAATGCCGAGGATGTGGAATCGCTGACACCGGCAGTCCGCGGGATGATCGTGCGTGCCGATGCCGAGCATCCGTCGAATTATCGCGCGCTTTCCGCGCTCGATCGCTGGCTGAAGTCGCACAACATCGCGGCGATTGCGGGCATCGATACGCGCAGGCTGACGAGCGTCATCCGCGAAAAGGGCATGCCGCATGGCGTGGTGGCGCATTCGCAAAGCGGGACGTTCGATGTCGATGCGCTGGTCAAACAGGCCAAAAGTTTTCCCGGTCTCGTTGGACTGGATCTCGCTAAAGAAGTCTCTGCACGCCAGAGCTACAAATGGACCGAACTGCCCTGGGTTTGGAACAAGGGCTATCAGCAGGAAACGGCTCCCTCCTGGCGCTGCGTGGTTCTCGATTACGGTGTGAAGCGCAACATCCTGCGCCTGCTCGCTGGACAAGGCGCGGACATCACGGTGGTGCCCGCCGATACGAAGCTTGAGGACGTGTTGCGTCATCAGCCGCATGGCGTGTTGCTGTCGAACGGTCCCGGCGATCCGGCAGCGACGGGTGAATATGCAATTCCCGTGATCAAGGGTCTGGTCGATTCAAACGTGCCGGTGTTCGGAATTTGCCTTGGTCATCAGATGCTGGGCCTCGCACTTGGCGGACAGACCAAGAAAATGCCGCAAGGCCATCACGGCGCGAACCATCCGGTGAAAGACCTCGAAACCGGCAAGGTGGAAATCGTTTCGATGAACCACGGCTTCACGGTGGACCGCGATACTTTCCCCAAAGGCGTGAAGGAAACCCACGTCTCATTGTTCGACGGTACGAATTGCGGATTGCGCCTGGACGGCAAGCCGGTGTTCAGCGTGCAATACCACCCCGAAGCCTCGCCCGGTCCGATGGACAGCCACTACCTGTTCGATCGTTTCGCGAAAGCGGCAAAAGCTTTCGCGGGCTAGCGCCGAAGCTCGATCACGTCGAATGTCGATTCCTGTGCGGGATAGGGAAATTCGATCCGCGCCACATTGGGTCCGATAGATGAAAGCAAGCCAACCGCATCGCTGGGCGTGGTTTCGGCTCCAAGCGAAGTGCGTTCGCTTGAATAGAATGCCTGTTCGTCTTTCGACCAATTCGTGCCGCCGAGGAAAACAAATCCACCCGACTCATGCGGATAGAGCGAGCCGCCGAAATGCTGCGTGCCCGTTTGCTTTTCGAAATAAGGATGGCCATGTTCTTCGCCGATGCGGCAGGTGAACCAGTCATAGATCACCATCGGCGCCATGCCGCCCAGCTTGATGGTGCGGCAGCGCCAGGTGCCTTTGAGCGAGGCAAGCGACACAGCGCGTGAATTGCGGTTGAGCACGGCGCGCGCGGCGGCGAGATCTTTTTCGGACGCCCCTTGCGCTTCCTGCATTCCTTTGGCGCGCGCTTCATCCAGACGTGAAAGCCGTTCGGCGTCGTACGACGAAGCGCGATCCTGCCAGCCGGCAAGGGCAGGCGTGGCACAAACGATCAGCGCCGCGGCTAGCTTAAGAAGCGGACCCTTGCCCATTTCCGTCTCCCTCGCCCGGTTCGGAACCGTTCTCGGGCGCAATCCAGCCCTTCAAATCCGCCGTCGGCGGCATGCCGACGACGTTAAAGCCGGCGTCGACAAAGTGAATCTCACCTGTGACACCCGCCGACAGATCGCTAAGCAAATAGAGTGCCGAGCCGCCCACATGGTCGAGCTCGATGTTTTTCTTGAGCGGCGCATGCGCCTTGTTCCACTTGAACACCATGCGCGCATCGCCGACAGCGGCACCTGCAAGGGTTCGCATCGGGCCCGCCGAAATCGCATTAACTCTGATCCCGTCGCGCCCGAGATCCGCCGCAAGATAACGCACGCTTGCTTCGAGAGCCGCTTTCGCCACGCCCATCACATTGTAGTTCGGCGTCACCCGCGTGGCACCGATATAGCTCAACGTAATCATCGCCCCGCCGCCATGGCCCATATCGGTCGACATCAGGCGCGCGGCGCGCTGGGCAACAGCGGTGAAGGAATAGCAGGAAATGCTTAAAGTACGGGAGAAATTGGCGCGCGTGGTATCGACGTAGCGGCCCTTCAATTCGTTGCGGTCGGAATGCGCAATGGCGTGCACGAGGAAATCGAGCTTGCCCCATTCCTTCTTGAGCGTGTCGAATACCGCGTCGAGATTTTCGTCGTTTTCGACATCGCCGGGCATGACGATTTTTGCGCCGATGGACGCAGCCAGCGGCTTCAGGCGTTTGGCTTGCGCGTCGCCCTGATAGGTGAAGGCGACTTCCGCGCCGTTGGCGGCGAGCGTGCGGGCGATGCCCCAGGCAATCGAATGATCGTTGGCGACCCCCATCACGAGGCCGCGTTTGCCGCGCATCAATTGTGTGGCTTCTGCCATTCTATCCTCGCTTCTGTGCCGTTCTGGTACAGCGATGTGCCGATTTCTACGCGTCCAGCTTTTGGAAAACCAGGCTGGCGTTGGTGCCGCCGAAGCCGAAACTGTTAGAAACAGCCGTGCGGATGTTCGCGTTGTCGATGCGTTTGCGCACGATGTTCGCGCTTGCGACTTCCGGGTCGATCTCTTCGATGTTCGCGCTTTCGCAGATGAAACCGTTCTGCATCATCAACAGTGTGTAGATCGCTTCGTGCACGCCGGCCGCACCCTGGCTGTGTCCCGTCAGCGATTTGGTGGCGCTGATAGGCGGCATGTTCTCGCCGAAGACTTCGCGGATCGCATTGATTTCGGGAATGTCGCCCACGGGCGTCGAGGTGGCGTGCGGATTGATGTAATCGATGGGCGCTTTCACCTTTTCGATCGCCATGCGCATGCAGCGCACCGCGCCCTCGCCCGAAGGCGCCACCATGTCCGCCCCATCAGCGGTCGCGCCATAGCCCACAAGTTCGGCGTAAATTTTCGCACCGCGCGATTTGGCGTGTTCCAGTTCTTCCAGAACCAGAATGCCGCCGCCGCCCGAGATCACGAAGCCGTCGCGGTTCTTGTCATAGGCGCGCGAGGCTTTTTCGGGCGTTGCATTGTATTTCGACGACATCGCGCCCATCGCGTCGAACAATTCGGAGAGCGACCAGTCGAGTTCTTCGCCACCGCCGGCGAACATGATGTCCTGCTTGCCCCACTGGATCATCTCGGCGGCGTTGCCGATGCAGTTGGCGCTGGTCGAACACGCGCTCGAAATCGAATAGTTGACACCCTTGGTCTTGAACCAGGTCGACAGATTGGCCGAGCAGGTGGAGGACATTGCTTTTGGCACCGCGAACGGTCCGATACGCTTCACGCCTTTCGCCGGATCGCGTGCAGCGTCGGCGGCGGCGACGATTGCCTTGGTGGATGGTCCGCCGGACCCCACGATCAATCCCGTGCGTTCGTTCGAAACATCGTTCTGTTCCAGACCCGCATCGGCAATCGCCTGGTTCATTGCGATCCAGCAATAAGCCGCGCCATCGCCCATGAAGCGGCGCGCGCGACGATCTACTGTCGCGTCGAGATCGATTTTCAGACTGCCTTCGACCTGGCTGCGAAAACCCATGTCGCGATAGGTCGTGGCGGCAGTGATGCCGGACCTCGCTTCGCGCAGCGACGCCACGACCTCCTGCGTGTTGTTGCCGATGGACGAGACAATGCCCATGCCGGTGACGACGACGCGTCTCATGGGACTTCCTCCGTGATCAAAGAAACTTAGGCGGTTGCCGCCGCGAGCGCGGGCTTGGCTGCGTCGCTGAAGAGGCCGACCTTCATGTCCTTCACTTCGAACGCGACCTTGCCGTCGACCTTCACGATGCCATCGGCGATGCCGAGCACGAGCTTGCGCATCATCACACGCTTGAGTTCCACGTAATATGTGACCTTCTTGGCGGTGGGCAGAACCATGTCGGTAAATTTAACTTCGCCCACACCGAGCGCCCGGCCACGGCCCAGACCGCCCATCCAGCCGAGGAAAAAGCCCACCATCTGCCACAGCGCATCCAGCCCCAGGCAACCCGGCATCACCGGATCGTTCATGAAATGACATTTGAAGAACCAGAGGTCCGGCTTGATATCGAGTTCCGCCTCGACCTCGCCTTTCCCATTTGAACCACCGTTTTCGGTGATCCGGGTGATACGGTCGAACATCAGCATCGGCGGCAGCGGGAGCTGCGGGTTTCCCGGACCGAAAAGTTCCCCCCGGGCGCATTGCAACAGCCCTTGGAGGTCGAAACTCGAATGTCTTACCTGCATGTCCCTGTCCTGGAATCCCGCCTTTGGAAAAGGCTGGCTTTTTCGCCGCTTACCTGTTATTTAGAAGCATTCTAACGAAGCATCGTCAGGTGCACCTTAGCAGGCTTGGCGATAAAGTGTCAGCCGCCAATGGTTTCGGAAAGGCATACGGTTCAGAGAGATGCGCGGTTCCCGCCCAGCCTTGAAACAGGGGGATAGAAGGTCCGCCGATCGTCTGCGGGCCGCAGGGCTGCGTCCGACCAAGCAGCGCGTGGCGCTCGCCAACCTCCTTTTCAAGGAAGAGGATCGCCACCTGACCGCAGAGACCCTCCATGAAGAGGCGCACAAGGCGGGCGTGCGGGTATCGTTGGCCACCATCTACAACACGCTGCACCAGTTCACGGAAGCGCATCTGCTGAAACAGGTCGCGGTCGATGCGGGCCGTTCCTACTTCGACACAAATGTTCACGAGCACCAGCATTTTTATGTGGAAGACGAAGGAATGCTGATCGACATTCCGGGCGCCTCCATAGAAGTTGCCGGCGTTCCGGCCGCGCCCAAGGGCATGACGGTGGATCGCGTGGACGTCGTTGTCCGGTTGCGGCGGAACTGAATTTCTCTTTAGAACGATTCTAATTCATTGACTTGGGGTTTCCCAAGTTGCATCCTCGCGGCTGCGGCGGACGTTGGAAGCCCGGCGCCGCCCGAGAATTTTTCAAAGCAAGGAGGACCAAATGGCGTCCCTGAAGAACTCCAAGACCCACGACAATCTCAAAGCCGCCTTCGCGGGAGAGAGCCAAGCGAACCGCCGCTATCTCTATTTCGCTCAGAAGGCGGACGTCGAAGGCTATAACGATGTCGCCGCCGTGTTCCGTTCCACCGCGGAAGGCGAAACGGGTCACGCGCACGGTCATCTCGAATATATGGAATCGGTCGGCGACCCGGCGACGGATCAGCCCATCGGTCCGACCGACAAGAACCTCTTGTCGGCCATCGCGGGCGAGACCCACGAATACACCGATATGTATCCGGGCATGGCGCGCACCGCGCGCGAGGAAGGCTTCGACGAAATCGCCGACTGGTTCGAGACCTTGGCCAAAGCCGAAAAGAGCCATGCCGGCCGCTTCCAGAAAGCGCTCGACACGCTCGGTAAGTAAGCAACGGTGAGTAGGGAATAGGGAGTGGTGAGCAGCGGTTGCCGCCGCTCACGCTCCACCTACTCACTATTCACCACTCGCTACTCACCAATCCCCATGAGCAAAGAAGGCAGCCTCGAAGCGCCGACGCGCGAACCCATCGCCTGGCGCGATCCGGAATTCTATGATGCGGAGAAATTGGACGCGGAAACGCGGCGAATCTTCGACATCTGTCACGGCTGCCGCCGCTGCTTCAATCTTTGCGATTCCTTTCCGCGTCTGTTCGATCTGATCGACGCAAGCCCCACCGAAGAACTCGATGGGGTCGACAGCAAGGATTTCCATTCCGTCGTCGAAGCCTGCACCTTGTGCGATATGTGCTTCATGACGAAATGTCCCTATGTGCCGCCGCATCCCTTCAATGTCGATTTTCCGCATCTGATGCTGCGGTATCGCGCGGTGGAGGTGAAGAACGGCGACAAGGACTTCACCCAGATTCAGCTGGCACAAATGGATCGCAACGGACGTCTGGCACGGCTTGCCTCGCCCGTCGTCAATTGGGCGTCGGCGAAAGACAACGGATTGACGCGGCCGTTGATGGAAAAGGTCGCCCATATCGACCGCGACGCGGCGCTGCCGAAATTTCACAGCCGTACCTTCATGGCGCAACAGCGCAGCACTCCGGTTTCGCCCAATACGAATGCGCCAGCCTTCGGCAAGCGCAAGGCGGCGATCTTTGCCACCTGCTTCGTGAACTACAACAAACCCTCCACCGGCATGGCGGCGCGCGACGTGCTGAACCACATCGGTGTCGAAACGCGGGCGGCTTATCCCGGCTGTTGCGGGATGCCATTCCTCGAACAGGCCGACATTGCGCGCGTTGCCGAACAGGCCAAGAAAGTCTCTGCCGAACTCGTCAAGCTGATCGACGAAGGCTACGACATCGTCACGCCGACCGCATCCTGCGGGCTGATGCTCAAATTCGAATGGGCGCTGATCCTGCCGGAAAACGAAGACGTGAAAAAACTTTCCCAAAACGTCTACGACATCGACGAATATGTGGTGCATGTGGCGAAGAATGAAGGTCTGCCGCCACTTTCGGCGCTGCCGGAGGGCGTGACGGTTCACATTCCCTGCCATGCGCGGGCGCAAAACATGGGACCGAAGGCGGCCGAGATGTTGCGGTTGATCCCTGAAACGCCCGTCGACGTTATCGAGCGCTGTTCCGGCCATGGCGGAACTTTTGGCGTGGTGAAACCGACCCATGAGGTGGCCGTGAAAGTGGGCCGCCCCGTGTACCGCCAGGTGGTGCAGCAGGCGCGCGGTCATATTGCATCGGATTGCCCGCTCGCGGGTTTGCATATCGTGGAGAATTCGAAAGCGCTGGCGGCCAAGGACGGTAAAACGGTTGCCGCAAAAGCCGAGCATCCCATAGAGATCCTGGCGCGCGCTTTTGGATTGACGGAGCATTTGTCGTGAGCGCCGCCGAACGCCGGATCACGCCCGCCGATATTCTTTCAGATGCCGATTACGCCGCGCGGCGCAAGGAATTGCGCGCCGAAGCCATCGCCATGAAGAAGAACCGCCGCGTCGAAGTGGGGCCGGTCGCGACCTTTTATTTCGAGAACTATCAGACGATGTGGCTGCAGGTGCAGGAAATGCTGCGCATCGAAAAGGGCGGCGAAGGGCAGATTGCGGGCGAACTTGAGGCCTACAATCCGCTGATCCCGCAAGGCAACGAATTGATCGCAACCCTTATGCTGGAGATCGACGATCCCAAGCGCCGCGAGACCATGCTGTTTCGCCTTGCGGGCATCGAGGACAGCGTTTCGCTCGAACTGGAAGGCGAGATCGTCAAGGCCACGCCCACCGAATATGAAGACCGCACCACACCCGACGGCAAAACCTCATCGGTACACTGGGTGCGCTTCGTGCTTACGCCAGAACAAATCGCCAAATTCAAAAGCGGCGAAGGCCGCGTGATGATTGCGGTCAATCATGCGGCTTACGGCCACATCGCCATCGTGCCGCCGAATGTGCGCAGCGAGCTGGCGAAGGATTTCGCCTAAGACAAATTCAGTCCCGTCGCGTGCTCCAGTGCCGCCACGGCTTGCGGGCCGCTTTCCACCTTGATCGTGTGCATCCCCATGGCGCGCGCTGGCTTCAGATTGATGCCGAGATCGTCGAGATAGATGCAATTCTTCGGGTCGACCTCAAGCGTTTCGCACATCATCTGATAGATGCGCGGATCGGGTTTGCGAATGCCAACCTTTGACGATTCGATCACGTGGTCGAACAACGCCATCACTTCGGTCGCATAGAATTTGCGCCCCTCATCGGTTTCACCCACCCGGTTGGACGGCACGTTGTTGGTGATGCAGCCGGTCTTGAATTTGATTTTGATGCGTTTCAATGCAGCGATCATTTCGGGACGGAATGCGCCGGCAAGGATCGGGATGATGTCGCGGCCCGGAATGTCGTGACCCAACGCCTTGGCTTCCGCCGCGAACGCCTTGTCGAAACCGTCGAGGTCGAGTTCTGCCCGCTCGAACAGCGCCCAGGCATTGTTTTCGTGATTGGTGGCGTTGATGCTGCGGATGATGTTTGCGGGTAGTCCCCGGTCGCGCTCGTATTTCGCGAACGCCTCGAACGGCGAAGAGGTGAACACCCCGCCGAAGTCGAAAATGACAGCTTCTATCACTTGTGCCTCCAATGTCCTTGCCCAGAACAAGCAGGTGCGCGCAGGATGCGTCAAGGGAGAAGAACACCATGAGCGAACGCATCGTCCATCTGCCCGCGGAATCGCAAGGCACGGCGCCGTCGCGCGGACGGCTGAAAGGCCGGCGGATTCTGGTTGTGGGCGGCGGCCAGATGGATATCGGCGAAACCGATACGCCCATCGGCAACGGACGCGCCATGAGCGTGTTGTTCGCGCGCGAAGGAGCCGCGGTGGCAGTCGCCGACCGCAGCGAGGAAAGCGCAGCCGCCACCGTTTCGTTGATCGAAAAGGAAAACAACAGCGCGTTTGCCATCGCAGCCGACGTGACGAGGGAAGACGATGTGCGCCGCATGATCGACGAAGCCGTGAAAGGCTTGGGCGACCTCGACGGCATCGCGCTCAATGTCGGCATGGGCGCGGGCGGAGCGTGGCTCGAAGGCACGTCGCTGGAAAGCTGGAACAAGGTGGTGGCGGTCAATCTGACCAGCCACATGCTGACGGTGAAATATGCGATGCCGCATTTGGCAAACGCGGCTTCTATTGTTTTCATTTCCTCCATTGCGGGCATGACGGCGGGAAGCCGCTTGCCGGCTTACGATTCCACCAAGGCCGCGCTTTCCGGCCTTTGCCGCCATGTAGCCTTCGAAGGCGCGCGCCGCGCCATCCGCGCCAATGTGATCGCGCCCGGCTTGATGGACACTTCCATCGGACGACTCGCCTCGCGCGGCCGCCCCAATCGCGCGACAACGCCAGTGCCGCTCGGGCGGCACGGCACGGGGTGGGAAACGGCTTATGCCGCCCTATTTCTATTGTCGGACGAGAGCGCCTACATCACCGGACAGGTTGTAGCGGTCGACGGCGGATTGGCGGGGTTGTGATGAGAACGGACGCGCATCTCGGCGATTTCGGCAATGGCAGTTTCGCCTGGCTGCAACCGGACGGCGGCTGGGGTCTTTCCAATGCCGGGCTGGTAAGCGATGGCAACGACGCCCTTTTGATCGACACCTTGTTCGACACGCAGCACACGCGTGCCATGCTCGACGGTTTTGCGCGTGCGACGGATGCGAAGATCCGCACGCTCGTCAACACCCATCAGAACGGCGATCACTGGTTCGGCAATGCACTGGTGGAGGGCGCCGAAATCATCGCGACCGAGCGCGCCGCCCATGACATGAAACATGAAGGCCCCGAGCGGCTCGCCATGATGATGAAAGCGGCGCCGCAACTTGGCCTCACCGGTGAATACCTCATCCATTGCTTTGGGCGTTACGATTTCGAACATGCTTCGCCAAAATTGCCCGACACCACATTCAACGGGCGCTTGTCACGGACGGTGGGTTCGAAGCGGGTCGATCTGATCGAGGTGGGGCCTGCGCACACCGGCGGCGATGCCATTGTGCATGTGCCGGACGATCGTGCGGTGTTCACCGGCGACATCCTGTTCATCAACGGGCATCCGATTGTGTGGGCAGGACCTATCGGCAACTGGATTACAGCGTGCGACATGATTCTGGCGCTCAACGCGGAAATCATCGTGCCCGGTCATGGGCCGGTAACGGATGCGCAGGGCGTGAAGCGTGTGCGCGATTACCTTTCCTATATCCGCGATGAAGCGAAGAAGCGTCACGATGCGGGCATGGGGGCGCTGGAAGCGGCGCGTTCCATCGCGTTGGACGATTTCGCGGGTTGGGGCGATGCCGAACGCATCGCCGTCAACGTCGCCACGCTCTATCGCGAATTCGGAGATACAAACGCCCCTACCGACGCGGGCGTGCTGTTTGGATGGATGGCGCAACTTTGGAAGGACCGCAAATGAGCTTGATCGTTTACGAGCATCCCCTCTCGCCCTACGCACAAAAAGTGAAGATCGCGCTGGACGAAAAAGCCATCCCCTATTCCACGAAACTGCCCGTTGCCATCGGTTCAGGCCAGCCCGATCTGGCATTCCTCAAGGCCAATCCGCGCGGCGAAGTGCCTGCACTGATCGATGGCGAGGTGAGCGTTTTCGATTCCACCATCATCCTCGAATATATCGAGGACAAATGGCCGACGCCCGCGCTGTTGCCCAAATCGCCGGAAGCACGCGCGCAAGCCCGCACCATCGAAGAAGTGATGGACACCTCATTCGAGCCAATCAATTGGGGCATGGGCGAAATCCGCTGGTTCAAGCGGGCCGAAGGCCAGCGGGCGCGCGCCATCGAAGCACGCGCCTCCGCACAGGCGCGCGGTCTCTATGAATGGCTGACGCGGCAGTTGGGCGACAGGCAATGGTTCAACGGCGACAGCTTCGGATGGGCCGATCTTTCCGTCGTGCCGTATCTCAACGGTGCGCGGGGGCTTGGCATCGGGCCCGACATCGATTCTGCGCTGGGAAAATGGATTGCACGCGCCAATGAGCGGCCTTCGGTGATAAAGGCCGCCAAAGCCGCCGCCGATTCCATTGCCGGTATGGCCAATGTCGATGCAGCGGTGAAAAGCGGGACGTTCAAGCGCGAATACCGCGACCATCGCCTGGAATGGATGATCCGGTCCGGCGGCATGGAAGTGGTGCTGGAAGGGCTGGCCGCGAACAATATCCGCTTTTCCAACGAATTGAGCTGACCATGGCGCACGAAATCATCTTCCATCACTACTGGACCTCGCCCTTTTCCGAGAAGGTGCGGCTCGCCTTCGGCATCAAGAAGCTTTCGTGGCGTTCCGTCGAAATCCCCAACATGATGCCGAAGCCCGATTTGCTGCCGCTGACGGGCGGGTATCGCAAGACGCCGGTGATGCAAATCGGCGCCGACATCTTCTGCGATACGCAGATCATCCTGCGCGAATTGGAACGACGCTTTCCGGAGCCGAGCCTGTTTCCGCATGGCAAGGGCCTGCCGTATGGATTGGGATTCTGGTCGGACCGGGCCTTCTTCATGCCCACCGTTGGCGTCGTCTTCGGTGAGATCGGTCATCTGACACCGGAAGATTTCCGCAAAGACCGAACGGCGATGTCCGGCAATGCGTTTTCGGTGGAGGCGTTGAAGGCGGCGGCACCTTTCTCAAAAGATCAATATCGCGCGCACACCGCCTTTATTGCCGAGCAATTGGCGGACGGGCGTGATTTCGTGCAAGGCACCTCGCCCACGGCAGCCGATCTTCATTGCCATCTCAATCTGTGGTTCGCGAAAAGCTTCGTGCCGCAAGCGGCTGATCCGATCGTGGCGGAATTTCCGAAGGTCGATGCGTGGTATGCGCGCATGAATGCCATCGGGCACGGCACGTTCACTCCGATGGACGCCAAGGAAGCGCTTGCCGTCGCCAAGGCCGCGACATCGGACGCGAAGGAAGCGGCCGATCCGCACGATCCAAATGGACGCAAACCGGGCGACAAGGTGAAGGTGGCCGCGGACGATTACGGCCGCGATCCCGTGGCCGGCGAGATCGTGTTTTCCAATGCGCATGAAATCGCCATCCGTCGCACCGACCCTCAGGTGGGCGACGTCGTGGTGCATTTCCCGCGCGCGGGTTTCACGGCGATGGCGGATTAGTTTTCCAGCATCACCTTGCATTGATGGGTGGGTTTGCGAAGCGCCTCGAACGCGCCCGGCAACCCATCGAGGTCGACCACGTCAGTGATCATGTGGGAGACGTCGATGCGATCCGATGCGATCATCTCGATCACATAGTCGAAATCGGCGGGCTTGTAGCCGAGCACGAATTGCAGTTCCAGCTCCTTCAGGATGCCCATCAGCGGCATGATGGTGTCTGGCTGCTGGCAGACACCTGCAATCACGATGCGGCTGCCGCGCGGCGCATCCATCATCGTGGAATTGATCAGGCCGGGTGCGCCGACGCATTCGAAGATGATGTCGGACGCCTGACCTGCGATCTTCTCCACCTGTGGGGTCAATGGCTGGTTCGGATCGATGGCATCGGTGGCGCCGAATTTGGCGGCCATCGCCCGGCGCACCTCGGCGCGTTCGCTGACGATCACATGGCGTGCGCCAAGAAAATTCGCCCATAACATCACGGCGAGCCCCACGGGGCCCGCCCCGATCACCAAGACGGTCGCGCCCCGCTGCATCTTCGCCATGTCGACGGCGTGTAGACCGACGGCCAATGGTTCGATCAGCGCGCCCTCGCGAAAGGAAACGCTTTGCGGCAGGCGGTGTCCGCCCCAGGCATTGATCTTTACGTATTCGGCATAGGCGCCATGGCTTTGGCCCAGCCCAATGCTGATGCCTTTGCCGCACACACCGCGACCACCGAAATTCGCGCAAGGGCTAAAGTCGCCGCAGCACATGAAAGGAAAGCCGGCGAGCCGGTCGCCCGGTTTCCAGAGATGCTTGACCGCACTTCCGGCCTCGACCACCTCACCGGCAAATTCATGTCCCATCACCGAACCAAGCGCGAGCGGCATGACGGAGGTGGGTTCGGTCATGTGCAGGTCGGACCCGCAGATGCCGCAATTCTTCACTTTCAGGATGAGATGGGACGGCCCAGCTTCGAGATCGGCAATAGCCTCAATCGCAAGCGGCTTTCCCATTTCTTTGAATACGGCTGCGCGCATGTCAACTCCTCTAAAATTTCAAATATCGGTCGGGCGAGGTTATGCCATAGTCGCCACAAGGCAAGTGGGAGAGAAACATGGCCGATACCTACAAAACCGCCCGAGCAATGCTGGCAGACCTTCAGGCAAAGAAAATTTCCGCACGCGAATTGCTGGATGCGCATCTGGCCAGAAACGATGCGCTACACAAAAAACTGAATGCAATCGTTGCAACCGACATCCCTCGCGCGATGAAGGATGCAAGCGCCATCGACGATGCACGCGCAAAAGGCGGTATCCTTGGGGCACTCGCAGGCCTGCCGATGACGATCAAGGACGGCTTCGATGTTGAGGGCCTCCCCGCCACTGCGGGCAATCCCGTTTTCGCGAACCGGCCGAAGGCCTGTGCGGATGCCGAACTCGTCGCGCGCACGCGCAAAGCGGGCGCGGTGATCTGGGGCAAGTCGAACGTGCCGTTCATGCTGAGCGATTTCCAGAGCTACAACGAAATCTACGGCACGACGAACAATCCCTACGACGTTGCGCGCGTGCCTGGCGGCTCCTCCGGCGGTGCGGCTGCCGCACTTGCTGCAGGCATAACGCCGCTGGAAATCGGATCGGACATTGGCGGGTCGCTCCGGCATCCGGCGAATTTCTGTGGCGTCTGTTCGCTCAAGCCCACCTGGGGCGTTTTGCCGATGCGCGGACATGTTCCGCCACCGCCCGGATTCGATGCCGAGGCCGATCTTGGCGTCGGCGGACCGATGGCGAGGAATGTGGACGATTTGAAGCTCTTGTGGTCGGTGTTGAGCGGTACGCCGGAACAGAAACGACGCGACGCCAAAGGGGCGCGCATTGCTGTTTGGGATGCGGAGCCGAGTTGGTCTTTGGACGATGCCGTGAAGGCGCGCGTGGACGCGGCCGCGCAGGCACTCGGCAAAGCGGGCATGAACGTCACCCGCGCCAAGCCGGACATCGACATGACGCAACTGATGGACACCTATCTCGATCTTCTGACGCCCATCATTGCCGCGGGATTTCCCGAAGCGTTGCTGCAGCAGATGGCGAAATCGCGCGAAGCCGATCTGGCGCTTGTGCGCGAAGGAAAGGACACGTCGGGACAAGCGCGTTACCGGCTGCGTGCCACGGCGACACCGGCATTCATCGCGGCGGCCCAGGAAATCCGGCAGGCGCAGAAAGATGCATTGGCAAGATTTTTTGACGATTACGATGCGATCCTGATGCCGATCACCACCATCCCCGCCTTTGTGCACGACCAATCGCCGATCAATGCACGCACCATCACGGTGAATGGCAAGCCCGTGCCCTATATGAGCATGTTGAACTGGATCTCGCTTGCAACGTCGCTGCATGCGCCGGCGCTGGCTTTGCAGGCGGGCCGGACCCGCGAAGGTTTGCCGGTGGGATTGCAGCTTGTGGCGCCGGAAGACGGGGAAGGCGGGCTCCTCAACCTTGGACTCGCCGCGGAGGAGGCGTTGGGAGGGTTTTCGCCACCTTCGATATGAAGCCTTGCTCCCAACGGCGCCGGGCTTCGGATTGATAACCCCCGCTTTGACAGCGCCGCGTTCCCACTGACAAGATGTCACCACAGCTATCGCCAAAGGGGAAACGACCATGACCATCCGGCTTCGCAACGGCATCTTCCTTGCGCCCTTTCATCCGGTGAACGAAGACCCGACGCTGTGCATCCAGCGCGATATGGAGTTGATCGAACATCTCGATCGCCTGGGCTACGAAGAAGCCTGGATCGGCGAACATCATTCGGCGGGGTTCGAGATCATTCCTTCACCTGAACTGTTCATCGCTGCGGTCGCCGAGCGCACCAAGCGCATCAAGCTCGGCACCGGAGTCGTGTCCCTGCCCTATCACCAGCCCTTGATGGCGGCGAACCGCATCATCCAGCTCGATCACCAGACGCGCGGCCGCGTGATGTTCGGCGTCGGGCCGGGCCTTTTGCCGTCAGACGCTTTCTCGATGGGCATCGATCCGAGTGTGCAACGCGACCGCATGGTGGAATCCATCGAAGTGATCCTGCGCCTGTTCAAAGGCGAGCGCGTTACGCACGAATCGGAATGGTTTACGCTGCAGGATGCGACCTGCCAGTTAAAACCCTATTCCTGGCCGCATCCGGAAATCTGCGTGGCGTCGAGCGTGACGCCGTCGGGCGGCAAGCTCGCGGGCAAGCATGGCTTTGGCATGCTGTGCGTGGCGGCCACGCAAGCGGGCGGCTACGATGCGCTGGCCGTGAATTGGGAAGTGGCTAACAAGACCGCCGCCGAACATGGCCGCACGATGGACCCGGAACGCTTGCGTCTCGTCGGCCCCGTGCATATCGCGGAGACGCGCGAGAAGGCGTTCGAGAACTGCAAATTCGGTTTCGAGCAATGGCGCAATTATTTCTCCGGCATTAGCGCGGTGGCCGGACGCGAAACGACGGAGAACCGTCCGCTGGAATCGCTGGTCGAGGAAGGTGTGGCCGTGGTCGGCACACCGGATGACGCGATTGCGCAGATTCAGCGCCTGCAGAAGAAGCAGGGCGAGTTCGGCTGCTTCCTCCAGCTCGCGCACAACTGGGCGGATTTCGACAACACCAAGAAGTCCTACGAACTGTGGCAGCGCTATGTGACGCCGGTCATCCACGGCGCCAATACCGCGCGCGAAACGGCACTCAACTGGGCGAGGGACAACAAGGAACGCTTCATCGGCGCTGCCATGACGGCTGCGATGCAGACGATCCAGAAGCACTACGAGGACGAGGCGAAGAAGGCACCGAAAGCGGCGGAATAGCTACAGCCGTACCCGGCCCGACACGATGGCGTCGTAGCCTTCCTTGTCGAGCTTTTCGTAGCGGCAGGTGATAGGGTCCAGCACGAAGAGCGGGTCTTTGATCGTCTCGGGGTTGAATCCCTCTTTCACCAATTCGACCTTGCGAAGCTTGAAGGTTCCGGTGATTTCCTGCTCGGGCTGGATGCGGATGAAGATCGGCCGCGCGTAAGCAGGCAGATTGGCTTTCAATTGCTCGCCCAATGAACCCAGATCGAATTCCGGACTGACCGAGAGCGAGGCCATGCCCGCGCGCCCGTCCTGTCCCGGCACCTGCACGCCATAGACATTGGCATCGAGAATGCCGGGAATGACGCCCAGCACTTCGGTGACTTCGCTGGTGGCGACGTTTTCGCCTTTCCAGCGGAATGTGTCGCCGATGCGATCGACGAAATAGAAATAGCCATGCTCGTCGCGGCGCATCAGGTCGCCGGTGCGAAACCAGCTATCGCCCTTTTCGAACACGTCGTTGAGGACCTTCTTCTTGGTATCTTTTTCCTGCGTGTAGCCTTCGAAGCTGCGGCCCGGCTCGTCGACGATCTTGCCGATGGCTTCGCCCGCTTCGCCATCTGCGCACTCGATGCATCGCCCATCCGGTCCGCGCACCGGCATTTCGCTTTCGACGTCGAACTTGATGATGCGGCAGACGATGATGTTGCGCATATAACTGGGAATACGCCCTACAGAGCCAACATGGCCGTCGTAATTGATCATCGAGACATTGCCTTCGGTGGCGCCATAGAATTCGACGATCTTGGGAATCGCAAAACGCTTCTGGAAGGCGGGCCAGATTTCGGGGCGCAAACCGTTGCCGGTAATGGCGCGGATCTTGTGATCGCGCTCATGCGGCGAGGGTGGCGCGTTCAACAGATAGCGGCACAGCTCACCGATATATTGGAACAGCGTCGGCTCGTATTTGTGGATATCCTCCCAGAATTCGGAGACCGAGAATTTGCGCTTGATAACGACCGAGCCGCCCGTGAGGAGCGCGGGCCCCAGCGCGCACATGCCGCCCACCGAATGATACATCGGCAGGCAGTTATACATCCGGTCGGTGCTTTTCGCGTTCAGTGCGCCCGCAAAGCCATACATCATAAAAAGCATGCGGGTGTGGCTAATATTCGCCGCTTTCGGCAGGCCGGTGGTGCCCGAGGTGAAGATGTAGAACACGCGGTCCTTGCAGGTGACCTTTTCATCGATGCTGGGCGGCGTGCCCGGAAACGTGCTCGTCACCGCATCCAGATCCTCGCAGCCCGCAGCCGGTCCACCGGCGCTCCAGACACGCGGCTTGTTGTCGATCAGGTTGGCGACTTCGACGTAGTTGGCGGCCAGTTCCTGACCCACGATCACATGCTTGACGTCGGAAATGTTGATCGAGTGTGCCAAGGGCGTGCCGCGCAGATTGGTGTTTATGAGCGCCATGATGCCGCCCAGCTTCACCACGCCCATCCACGCCATCAGATATTCGGCGCGGTTCTCCATCAGTAGCGCCACCACGTCGCCCTTGCGCACGCCTTGCGCCTTTGCCCAATGGGCGTGGCGGTTCGCGCCCTCGTTCAGTTCGCGGTAGGTGTAGGTGCGATGGGGACAGATGACGGCAATCGCATCGGGCGTCTTGGCCGCCTGTTCGGCGACGATGGTGGTGATGATGCGCGTCGAATCCGGCTTCACATGCCGCATCCGGTAGAAGGTGCGGGCGATGCTGGAAATGTAACTGTATTCGCGCTTGATGCCCGCGAAGAGGCTCATCCGTTTCCACCCGCTCGATTTTGACCGAGAATTGGAGCGCCGCTACGTATCGTCAAGACTGTCAATAGCCGCAGGTGACCGCCAATGCTCGATTTGAGGGGATTGAAGTGCCCGATGCCTGCGCTGCTTGCCAGGCGCGCGCTTGAACGTGCGCGCCCCGGAGAAACCCTCATCGTGGTGACGGACGATCCCATGGCCCCGATCGACATGCCGCATATGTGCCATCAGGAGGGATTCGAATTCGTGAACCTCTCACGCGAAGGCAACGGCACCCGCATGACGCTGCGCCGCCCGGAGAAGCCGTCGCATTGATCTTGTGTTCTCGAAATGTTCCAATGCCGCCATGGAGACGGCACAACAGGTCGCGCGCGGGGTCAGCAGGCTTTTGATGCAGGAGGGGTTCAACCCCATCCTGGAATTTACGCTCGCCAACGGACGCAGGCTCGACGTGGCGGCACTCGGGCCGGACGGGACAGTGGTGGGCGTCGAGATCAAGGTGGCGTTGGGCGATCTCAAAGGCGACCTCAAATGGCCCGAATATCTGGAGTTCTGCGAACTCTTTTATTTCGCGATCCCGCCGGACTTTCCCGATGAATTCGTGCCGCCAGGCACCGGCCTCATTGTCGCGGATCGTTATGGCGGGGCTATCGTGCGGCCGTCGCCTGTCTCGCAGATTCATGCAAGCCGCAGGAAGGCGGTGACCTTGCGCTTCGCCAAGGTCGCGGCGGAACGGCTTGCAACCGTTATCGAGCTGGCTGCCGATCCAAGAGGACCAACGGTGCTACCCGAATGAAGAAAAAAACCTCACCAAAAGGCAAAGGCGTCAGCGCCGCCGACGTGAAGAAGATCGCCTTGTCGTTTCCCGAAGCGCACGAGAAGCCGTCTTACGGACGACCTGCATTCTTCGTCGCCAAAAAATTCTTCACCCGCGTCCGCAACGAAGACGCATCGCTGGTGATGGGCGTGGAAGGCGGGATGGAGCAGCGCGACATGATGCTCGAACTCGATCCCGACACCTATTTCATCACCGACCATTACAAAGATTATCCGATGGTGCTGGTGCGGCTGTCGCACATCACGAAGGAAGAATTGCGCGCGATGCTGGATCGCCGCTTCCGCGCGATTGCGCCTAAGAAATTGTTGAAGCCCGCGGAGCAAAAAACCGCGACGAAGAAAAGCCCAAAAAAGAAGAAGAAAACGCGTTAGCGCGGCGAGCGCTTGGCGAGGATGCGCTGCAGGGTGCGGCGATGCATGTTGAGGCGGCGCGCGGTTTCCGAGACGTTGTGACCGCAGAGTTCGTAGACGCGCTGGATGTGTTCCCAGCGCACGCGATCCGCCGACATCGGATTTTCCGGAGGCTTCGGCTTGGTGCCGGGCGCCGCCAGCAATGCGGCGAGAATGTCATCGGCATCGGCAGGCTTGGGCAGATAGTCGATCGCGCCATATTTCACCGCAGCAACGGCGGTGGCGATATTGCCGAAGCCGGTCAGCACAACGACGCGCGCTTCGGGACGCGTACGGTGAAGCACTTCCACCACATCGAGACCGTTGCCGTCGTCCAGCTTGAGGTCCACCACGGCGAAGGCCGGCGGGGCTTCCTTGGCGCGCGCCATGCCCTGGGCCACGCTTTCGGTGACGGTGACGGTAAAGCCGCGCGATTCCATGGCGCGGGCCAGACGTTCGCGCAGGGGACGGTCGTCCTCGACGATCAAAAGCGTCTTTTCTTCCGGGATGGGGGTGTCGCGCGTGGCCATGAGGGGGCCTCCTTAAAGCGGCTTAGGCGTCAAATGCAAGCCTGTTGCGGCTTATGGTGAACCGGGGCGGATGGGCGCCTCGCCGTCGATGGCCCCGCGCGGCCATACGGCACTCACCCGCGCCCCCCCGGATTCCAGATTTCCGGCGGTGAGGCTGCCCCCCATGCGCTCGATCAGCGTCTTGGCGATGAAGAAGCCCAACCCCATGCCCTCGTGCTTGGCGAGGTCGTCTTCGGGGGCGATTTCGGTCTCGGCGACCGCGTGATGACCGGGGCGTGAGGTGGTGTAGGGCTCGCCGATCCGCTCGAAAATCTCCGGCAGGAAGCCCGGCCCGTCGTCCTCCACCGAAACCCGCAGCCAGTTCTCGTCCCAGCGCAGATGGACCGTGACCTTGGTGCGGGCGAAATCGGCGGCGTTCTCGATGATGTTGCCAAGCCCGTGCATCAATTCGGGAACCCGCCAGACTTGGGGCTCGGGCGGCGGATTGTTCTTGGAAATCTCGATGGCGATCTCAACATCCTCGCCGCGATAGGGACTCGCGATGTCATCGAGCAGCGCGCCAAGCGGCAGGCGCTGGGCTTCCTCAAGCATCGCCTCTTCGGGGCGTGAAAGCTTGGTAAGGATGGCACGGCAGCGCTCAGCCTGTTCGCGCAGGAGTTTGGCATCGTCATATTCGGGTGAGCCTTGCGGAAGCGCTCGTTCCAATTCGCGGGCCACGACCGCAATGGTGCCGAGCGGCGTACCGAGCTCATGTGCAGCGGCCGTCGCCAGCGCGCCAATGGCCGACAGACGGTGTTCGCGTTCCAGCGCGAGCTGGGCGGCGGCAAGTCCCGCCGACATGCGTGCGTTTTCGCTTGCGATGCGCCACGCATAAATCGAGGTGAAACCGATACCGATGACCAGCGACGACCAGATGCCGGCCTGATAGAGCGGCGGCAATTCCATGTGCTCGCTCGGCGACCACGGCAAAGGTGCGTGCCATACCGCAATGGCGCAAATCGAAAGAAATGCCAGCACTGCCAGGATCAGCGTGTTGCCGAGATCCAGCGTGCCCGCCGCGATCACCACCGGCGCAATGAACATCAACGCGAACGGATTGGAGATGCCGCCGGTCAGATAAAGCAGCGCCGCAAGCTGCAGGATGTCGTAACCGAGATAGATCGTGGCATCGCGGCTGCTCAGACGATGCGAGGCGGGATAGCGCAAGGTGAGCGCCAGATTGAGGAATGCGCTTGTCGCGATGGCTGCGATGCATTTGACCAGCGGCAGGTGATAGCCAAAGCCGAAATAGACGAGGAACAGCGCAATCGACTGGCCCGCAATGGCGAGCCAGCGCAGATTTGACAAGGTCCGAAGACGGACGCGCCCGCGCGCGGTGCGCGAGCCCACCTGCTGCTGCCAGAAGCGCGGCGTGTCGGCCGGTTGTTCGTCCGGCGCCAGTTCGTTTGTGGTCAGTTCCAACCTTCACCCCTCGCTCGAGCGGCCTTTCGCCGCTTTGGAGCCGGACCAGACGAGCATATCAATAGAGGGCCGACTTTCCACAGCCGCCCGTGATCCGCACGCCGCTTGCCCTTGTCCCTTATCTGATAGCGCTGGCCGCGGTCATTGGCGGGCTGTTGTCCTATGCGGGAGACCGTTCCCTCGGCCCGCAGGAGGGGGTAGCTGCTGTCGGGGGACCGTTCGCGCTCATCGACCAAAACGGCAAGGAACGCACGGACAGGGATTTTCGCGGACAATATCGGCTTCTCTATTTCGGCTACACCTTTTGCCCGGATGTGTGCCCAACCACGTTGAGCGTGATGGGTGGCGCGATGGAAAAGCTCGGGCCCCTGGCTGAGCGCATCACGCCGATCTTCGTCACCGTCGATCCTATGCGCGACACGCCGAAAGTGCTCAAGGATTATCTCCAGAGCTTTGGGCCGCGTTTCGTAGGCCTCACCGGAAGTGCGGATGCCATCGCAAAGGTCAGCCACGAATACGCGGTCTACGCCGCCAAGCAACCGTTGCAGGGCGGCGGTTATGCGATGACCCATTCGAATACCATCTATCTGATGGGACCGAACGGGAAATTTCTGACTCACTACGATGAAGCCATCGGTCCCGATGCTTTGGCGGCTAGACTCAAAGCTCAGATCGCAGGCGCTGGCAGCCCTGCCTGATCGCAGGCCGCAATCAGCGTGTTGCGCATCAGACAGACGATGGTGGTGGCGCCGACACCGCCCGGAACGGGCGTGATGGCGCCGGCGACTTCCGCCGCTTCGTCATAGGCCACGTCTCCAACGATCTTGTATTTGCCGTCTGCGGCCGGCACGCGATTGATGCCGACATCGATTACGGTCGCGCCCGGCTTGATCCAGTCGCGCTTGACGAATTCGGGTTTGCCGATTGCCGCGACGAGGATATCGGCCTGGCGTGCCAGTGCGGGCAGATCGCGGGTTTTGGAATGCGCCATGGTGACGGTGGCATTCGCGGCTAGCAGAAGCTGTGCGGCAGGTTTTCCGAATAGAAGGGAACGGCCGATGACCAACGCGTTCATGCCTGCAATGTCGCCGTGCAATTGCTCCAGCATCAGCATCACGCCTTTCGGCGTGCAGGAAACAAGTTTCGCGCGGCCGCTGAGGAGCAGTCCCGCATTGTAGGGCGTCAGCGCATCGACATCCTTCCTGGGATCGAGCACATCGAGAACGGCGGCTTCGCGCACCTGTTTGGGCAATGGCATCTGCACAAGGATGCCATGAATGGATTTGTCGTCGTTGAACCGGCGCACTTCGCGCAGCACCGCGTCTTCGCTTGCATCTTCCGGCAGTGTGACATGCGCCGAATGAAAGCCGAGTGCGAGCGCCGCCTTTCCCTTGTTCCGGACATAGACTTCGCTTGCCGGATCGTTACCGACCAGCACGGTCGCCAGTCCCGGCACGAGACCATGTTCGGCCTTGAGCTTTGCGGATGCTTCGCCGATGCGCGTCCTAAGGCCTGCCGCGAACGCCTTGCCGTCGATCACTTTTGCGCTCATTTCGCGGTCCTCAACTGCTCCAGACGCTCCGAGAGAGACCGGATATCGCCTGAAATCTCTACCGTCTTCAATCTCGCCGTCTGGCCCGCGGCGATCCGCACCGCCGATTTGCCGACGCCCAACACGCCCGCCAGCAATTTCACCAGCGCCGCGTTCGCTTCGCGATCTTCGGGAACCGCACGGACGCGCGCTTTCAGATGCGGTTCGCCATTGGCGGAAACGTTCCAGCCCTCAACAGCATCGCGGCCACCCTTCGGCGTCAGGCGAACCTGAAAGCGCACGCCACCGGAAACTGTACGCCAACCGCTCATCAGATGCCGTATTGCACGGAAGCCCAGATGATCGCGTACCGAATGAAATAGAGGATCAGGATCAGGATCAGCGGCGAGAGGTCGAGCCCGCCTATGGGCGGCACAATGCGCCGGATGCGGCGCAGAAACGGCTCGGTCAGCACTTCCAGGATGTGCACGATCTGGCGCGCGGTCTGATTGTAGAGATTGATGACGCCGAACGCGATCAGCCAGCTCACCACCACGGCCGCAATCACGACCCAGACGTAGATGTCGATGATTTCGACGATGATCCAGGCAATCGGATTGAGCATGTGCGGCCTTTCGGGGAGACGGGGTGTTTTAGCGGCGCGGGTTCCGGAGGGGCAAGGCTGTTCGAAGAATGATCTCCGGCTTGCCCGGACGCAGCTGCGCGAACCTAGCACCGGCCCGGCCTCGCCCTGCGGGCTACGCCGCGGCAGGCTCCGCTGCTGCGCAGCGAAGCCTGGTGGAGCTGAGCGGGATCGAACCGCTGACCTCCTCATTGCGAACGAGGCGCTCTCCCAACTGAGCTACAGCCCCTGAAAGGGTAGGCGCCCGAAAAATGGGAGTTGGGGCGCCGGAAACAGGCGCGGGTTGTAGGGAGGCGGGGCCAAAGGTGTCAAGCGCGAGACCCCGGCTGTTCCCGTCAACCCGGGGTTTACCGCGAGCGGCTTAAAACCGCCGGATGCGGGTTCCTGTCGCCCTTTTCCTGGCCGTCCTGCTCGCCGCGCCCGCGCTGGCCGAGGAGGAAACGGCTGCGCCCAAGCACAAGGTGACCCAATCCGAAAGCTATGTCGCATTCGAGCCGATCTACGCCACCATCGTCGATGCTGGCAGGCCATGCGGGATGCTGATGGTGCATTTCGGTCTCGACATCCCCAATGAGGCGTTGCGCGCCGAAACCACACGCTCTCAGCCTGTGTTGCGCGATGCTTATGTGCGTACCCTGCTGTCGTTCACTGCGACTGCTGTGCGTCCCTGGCGCCAGCCGGATGTCGATATGATCTCCGAGCGGCTGCAACACCTCACCGACCGCGCCTTGAAAAAGAAAGGCGCGCGCGTGCTGCTCGCCCAGGTCGCGATGCGGATTTCCCGCTAATCAACCCGCTTCGGGCCGCTACATCGCGGAAATTCCGCCATCCACTTTCAACTCCGCACCGGTGACGAATTTGGATTCGTCGGAGGCGAGATAGAGGATGGCATAAGCAATGTCGTCGGGCTCGCCAATCTTGCCGAGCGGCACCTGACGGCCGAGCTTGGCATAGGCCTCTTCCTTGCCGAACCGCTGCACCAACCCGTCGAGAATGGGCGTGGCGATAAAGACGGGATGCACCGAATTGCTGCGAATATTCATTTCGCGCTTGGCGCAATAAAGCGCCACCGATTTCGACAGATGGCGCACCGCCGCCTTGGCCGAATTGTAGGCCGCCATATTGTGGCCCGCGATGATGCCCGAGATCGACGAGATGTTGACGATGGAGCCGCCGAGGCCCGTGTTCTTCACGGTCTTCGCCATCAGCGGAATCGCCGCCTTGCAGCCCATGAACACGCCGTCGAGATCGATCGCGTGAACCTTGCGCCATTCCTCCAGAGAAACGTCGAGCAGGTCTTTGGTCAGACCGATACCGGCATTGTTGACCAGAACATGCAGGCCGCCGAACGCCTTTTCCGCTTCCGCGACGGCGGCTTTCCACTGCTCTTCCTGCGTCACGTCATGGGCGACCGCGATTGCAGCGCCTTTGCGCTGCGCGTTGATCGATTCAGCGACCGATGCCGCACCTTTTGCATTCACATCGGTGATGACAACCTTCGCCCCTTCGCGCGCAAGCATGCGGGCAGCGGCTTCGCCCAAGCCTTGCGCACCGCCAGTGATGAGCGCGATTTTTCCTTCGACACGGCCTGCCATGATGTCCTCCGGGATAGCGAAGGCAAACAGTCGCGCATCGGGCCAGCGCCCGCAAGGCCGTTAGCGGCCGGTGAATTTGGGCTCGCGCTTTTCGAGGAAGGCTTTGATGGCCTCGCGATAATCCTCGCTGGTGGTGGCCAGGGCGTATTGGTCGAGGTCCATGAAGGTCGTGGCGTGGTGCAGCGCATTCGCCGCCGCGTTGACCGATTGCTTGGACATGCGCACGGCGTTGGGCGGCAGTTTGGCCGTTCTTTCTGCCCAAGCGTGCGCGGCAGCCAACGCCTCGCCATCGGCCGCGATTTCGTCCGCCAGACCCCAGGCGAGCGCATCGTCTGCACCAATGTCCTCGCCATAGATGATGAAGCGTTTGGCGCGCGCAGGGCCGATGAGCGAAACAACGCGCGGCACGGCATGCCAGCTCATATTCATGCCGAGTGGAATTTCCGGCAGCCGCATCGTTGCCGATTTGCCCATAATGCGGAAATCGCAAGCCGCTGCGAGCGCCACACCGCCGCCGATGCAATATTTCTCGATGGCGCAGATCGTAACCTGTTCGACCTTTTCCCACGCGTCGCACAGATCAGGACCGATGCGCACCATGTGACGGCGTTCGAGCAGACCGCTTGCCCGCCTGCGATCCATGCCGGGATCTTTGAGATCGGCGCCCGCACTAAAGGTACCTTTGCCGGTGAGAATGACGACCTGGGTTTCAAGATCGTCGGCAAAACTTTTTGCCGCTGCCGTGAGATCGAGGATCAGTTCGCGCGACAAGGCATTTCGGCCATCGCCGCGATCCATCGTGACGGTGGCGACGCCGCCTTCCTTTTCAATGGTCAGGAAGTTGCCGAGCTTCATGCCTTGTCGGATTAGCGCGTATTGAGCGAGCGCACGAGTCCCAATGTCATGCCGCGCGGAAAAAACGGCACCATCGGCGCCATCCTATGCAGCCCTCAGAACAAAACTTGCGAGATTCAATACCGCACGGCGCGGCATGAATGGAACGAGCCGCGCAAGGAGCCGATTGTCGAAACCGGTCACGAACACGCGCTTGTTGCGCTGGAAGGCGCGATAGCCCTGTTCGGCCACTTTTTCCGGTGTCATTGAAGACCCCAATGCGTGCAGCCGGAGATTGCCCGTGCCCGCGCGTTCGTGGAATTTGCTGGAGGTCAGACCGGGGCAAAGGCAGGTGACCGACACGCCTTTTCCGCGCCCTTCGATCCAGAGCGATTCCGAGAACGACATGACGAAGGCCTTGGTCGCGCAATAGATCGCCATATAAGGACCGGGCTGGAACGCCGCTGTGGACGCGACGTTGAGCACGCCGCCGCGCTTTTTCTTCAACATGCCGGGCCAGAATTGATGGGTGAGTTCGACCAGCGCACGGTTGTTCAAATCAATCATGCCCATCTGGCCATCTGCGTCTTTGGCGTCGAACGCGCCCGCGATGCCGAAACCGGCATTGTTCACCAGCACATCGACATCGAGGCCGCGCGCGCGGATTTCGGCGGCGAGCTTGCCGCCGCCGCCGGGAACGCCGAGGTCAACTGCGATGGGTGTGGCCTGGATGTTGTTCTCGCGCGAGAGCCGCCCCGCGATCTCTTTCAGCGCGCCTTCGGAACGCGCGGCTATGATCACATTGTAGCCGTCTTTGGCGAAACATTCGGCAAATCCCAAACCGATCCCCGTCGATGCGCCGGTGATGAGCGCGGTTTGTCCGTCACCTTTTCTTGCGTTTGCCATCTTGCCCTCCTTCGTCGCTGGCGATAGCGCGCCAGAGCATTTCTTCCATTTCTTCCGCCGCGCGCTCATCGAAACGCAGCACGCCTTCATGGGCGAATTTCACAAGACCGGCAGACGCGCCCCACATCAGCGCCACCACCAATGCCGGATGCATGTCGCGGACGCCCCCCGCTTCGCGCGCCGCTGCGATGAAATGCGCCGCCGCATCGCGATAGGCGTTGTGTGCGCGGCAGCTTTCGGCATCGAGATAGGCTGCGTGATGATGCAGATCGAGAAAGCGCATCGCGCGTGGATGGGCGCGCGCGAAATCCGCCATGCGCCGCCAGTAAATACCGAACATCTCGCGCGGGGTCTGCGCGCCTTCGAGCGGGGCAAGCACCGCAGCGTTGTAGGCTTCTTTCCAGCGCCGGTAGAGCGCGTTGACGAGGGCTTCTTTGGTCTCGAAATAGCGATAGATCGTGCCGGTCGCGACATGTGCCATCTGCGCGATCTCGGGCACTGCCACGCTGTCGAAGCCGCGCAGTTCGAACAGCTCCAATGCCGCGTCGAGCAGGCGCTCGCGCTTGTCGTCGGGTTCGAGGGATTTTCGGGACAGGGGAGTCATCATTCCCTGACTGAATGAATGTTCATTCATAATTCGATGTTGATGGTGCTGCAAGTCCCGTCTGGCCTGGCGGCGCGAACTCGGCCATGGTCCAGCCGGGATGGGACGAGTTCGGGATTTCTTTCAATGATTGCAGCCCTTTGCGCGGCGCTGAGCGGGCTTGCCTACTTTGCCTCGACGGGTCTTGGGGTGATCTGGCCGCTGGCGTGGCTGGCGCCTGCCCCGGTGCTGTGGCTGGCCTTTGGGCACACCGGCACGCGCACCGTTGCCATTGCCTCCTTCGCGGCCTTCCTGATCGGCAACACCAATCTTCTGCCCGCCTATTACGACGTTCTACCGATGGTGCCGTTCGCCATCGGGATCATCATTGCGGGCGTCGCGTTCGCGGGATGCGTGCTGGCAGCACGGCTGGTGCAGCGGCGCGTCGGTGGTATCGCGGCCATGATCGCATTCGCCGCGTTGTGGACCGGTTTCGAATATCTCTCTGCATTCGGGCCCAACGGTTCGGTTGCGTCCATCGCCTATGCACTGGTCGGTGTGCCGGTGATGGCCCAGACGGCTTCTCTGTTCGGTATCTGGAGCGTCACTTTCATCCTGTGCGTCGTGCCGGCGGGTCTGGCGCTGTTCTATCAAACGCGCGCGATGCTGCCCTTGCTGCTGTCACTGCTCGTGTTTGCCGCCAATGCGCTCTATGGCCATTGGCACATCCAGGACAGTGCCAAGACGATGCGTGTGGCGCTGATCGCTTCCGAAGAAGTGAGCGATGCGGCGTTTGCGAACAATACGAATGAGGTTGTTGCGGCGATTGACGACTATGCCTCGCTGATCGGCTCGCTCGTGGAGCGCAATCCCGAACTGATCGTGCTGCCGGAGCGTTTCACGGTGCTGAAGCCGCAATGGCGGGCGCTGGTGCTGAAGAAAATGTCGGATGCGGCGAAGGTGGCGAAAGCGACCGTCGTGGCGGGCTTTGCTGACATCACACCGAATGGCAAACGCAACATCGCCTTGGTGTTCCGGCCGGATGGCAGCACACACACAACCTATGTGAAGCGCAAGCTCGTTCCCGGGCTGGAAAATGACTTCATCGCGGGCACCGAACCGCTGGTGCTCAAGAACGGCATTGGAATCGAAATCTGCAAGGACATGGATTTCGAGAAGATGCTCCGGGCCGATTCCACGCTGCATCCGCGCGTGCTTGCCGTGCCGGCCTGGGATTTTGAGGAAGATGCCTATGGTCACGCCCGCGTGGCGATCATGCGCGGCATCGAAAACGGCGTGGCCGTTGCGCGCTCGGCGCGGCGAGGCCTTTTGACCCTGACCGATCCCTATGGGCGCCTTGTGAACCGCCGTGCCAGCATGGGCGACGCGACCATGACCCTGGTCGGCGATCTGCCGATAGGCGAGGGTGCCGGGCATACGCTTTACACGCGCATCGGCGATGTGTTCGCCTGGATTTCGCTGGCGGTCGGCGCAGCTTTGCTCGCGCTGGCGTTTGCCAGACGCTCCAGAACGGCCTGAGCGCGTTATTCGGCCGCCAAATTCGTCGGCGTGACGAGGGTGCGGCCGCCGTTCAACTGCATCAGATATTTGATGCCTTCTTCGGCGATGTCGTCACCCACCATGCGATCGCTTTCGTTGTGCAGTTCGGCCATGTCGACGAAGGCGGCATAAGTCGCGCGCGTGCGGTCGGTGATGATGCCGGCTTTCAACAGCGTCTTGATGAGGACGCGGAAAATCGAGGTGGAATCTTCCAGACGCTTGCGGATTTTCGCGTCCGTGAAGGCTTCCATGAAGGCCGCTTGCGCCCAGGCCGGATCGATGCCGAATTTGATGAACTGCTTGGTCTTCTGGTCGGGGCTGCCGAGATTGCGCAACAGGCCGGAGAACACCTGTGCTGCCCAATCCTCGATCTTGTCGCGTTCCTCTTGCGACAATTTCGGGATCGTGCGGTCCGCCCAGATCTTTCCGAATTTGTGGTGGAACGCCTCGTCCGTCATCACAAGCTGGCAGAGCCGCTTCAGCAGCGGATCGTTGGCATAGGTGTAGAAGGTCGCAAAGGCGCCCATGGCGAGACCTTCGACCAGCATCTGCATGCCGACGAGTTTCTTCCAGACATAGGGCGAACCCACCATCTCGACCAAAAGATTGCCGAGTGCCGGCCCGACGGGAATCGGCTTGCCCCATCGTGCCTGGATGTATTTCGAAAACGCGGTGACATGACGGGCTTCTTCGCGCGTCTGGTTGGCCGCGTATTCCTGTGCGCCGGGATCTTTGAGGATGTGGCAGAGCGAGGCGGACAACGCGAGTGCGCCCTGCTCGCCATGCAGGATCGACGACATCGAGAACAGCACGCTGTCGTTGACCCAACGGATCTTCTGCTGCTCGTCCAGCTTGTCGGCAATCGCCGTCTGCAGTTCGAGGTTCATGTGCGGCGGCATGAGATACTCGCGGTCGAGATCCCATGGCGCCGTGAAGTCGATATATTTCTTGTCGAGCGGATCCCAGAAATGATCGTGGGTCGCCGAGATGATCTTGTCGAAGGCGGTGGACCTTTTGCCGTAACGCTCCACTTCGAGCATGGCGGGGAAATCATGCGGATCGGCTGCGTCGTAAGCCGGATCCTTTGTGATATTCCGGTCCATCGCGTTCTTCTCGCCTTTTGTAGCTACTCCGCGGCCAGGGTTGTCGGCATGATCATCTTGCCGCCGTTCAACTGGATCAGATATTTGATGCCCTGCTCGGCGATTTCGTCGCCGATCATCTTGTCGCCCTCATTGTGCAACTCGGCCATGTCGATATAGGCCGCATAGTTGTTGCGCGTGCGGTCGGTGATGATGCCGGCCTTGAGCAGCGTCTTGATGAGAACGCGGAAGATGTTGGAGGTCTGCTTCATCTCCTCACGGATATTCGAATCCGTCATCGCTTCCATGAACGCGCTCTGGCACCATTCGGGGTCCAAGCCCACTTCGCGATAGATCCATTCCTTCTGGTTCGGCGAACCGAGATTGAAGAGCAGCACCATGAACACTTCCCACGCCCAATCCTCGATCATCTCATGTTCGGATTTGGAGAGGTGCGGGATGGTGCGGTCGGCCCAGATCTTTCCGAATTTGTGGTGAAAGGCCTCGTCCGTCATCACGAGCTGACAGAGCTTCACCATCAACGGGTCTTTGCCGAATTCGTAGAAGGTCGCAAATGCGCCCATGGCAAGACCTTCGATCAGCATCTGCATGCCGACGAGCTTCTTCCACACGAGCTTCGAGGAAACGAGCTCGTTGAGGATGTTGCCGAGCGCAGGCCCCACCTGAACCGGCTTGCCCCAACGTGCCTGGATGAATTTCGAAAAGCCGGTGACGTGACGAGCCTCTTCGCGCGTCTGGTTGGCGGCGTATTCCTGCGCACCGGGATCGCGCAGGATGTGGCACAGCGACGCCGACAGCGCGAGCGCGCCTTGTTCACCGTGGAGAATGGAGGAGAAGCTCCACAACGTGTCGAGATTGACGAGCTTGATCTTCTGTTTTTCGTCGAGCTTTTCGCCGATGGCGGTGCGCAAATCCGCATTCAACTGCGGATCGACCATGTATTCGTTTTCGATGTCGAACTTCTCGGAGAAGTCGATGTATTTTTTGTCGAGCGGATCCCAGAAGTGGTCGTGGGTCGCCGAGATGATCTTGTCGAAAGCGGTAGAGCGCTGACCGTAACGGTCCACTTCCAGCATCGCGGGGAAATCGTCGGGATCGACGGCGTTGTAAGCAGGATCCTTGGTGATGTTTTCCATGGTGCGCGCCTCCAATGACTTCTCGTCAGATAGAAAGTATGCGCCTCGTTCCAAGCTCTCGCAAGGAAAATGACGGTGCCGTCACCGAATCAGGTCCGGTAGGTGGAACATCCGGTTAAAGGCCTTCGCAGATGCAAAAATTCTCGCGGCATTATCGTGCACTGCAGCAAAAGGCGGTCCTAACCGATGCTGCGTGTTAAAAATACCGAATCGAGTCGAGGGATTCGCGGTGCAGCTTTATGTCCTTTACGCGCTGATCGTGATTGCTGCGGGGACCGCGGCGGGTCTTCTTGTTTATATCCAACGTAGCGGAAAGCTCTCGCGTCTCTTTCTTGCATTGCCGCGCACCACGCGCGCCACGCTGATCCGCAAACCTTCGCTGCTGAAATTGGGCGGCGAAACACGCACCATCACTTATCTGTCGTGCCGCTTCGCCAATGCGCCGGAGATCGAGCAGGCGCTACGCGCCCATCCTGCGCAGTTGATCCGCCTTTTCGAAAAACGGCTGGGCGCGCTCTATGAAGCGGTGCTTGCGCATGGCGGCACGGTAGAACGCTTCGGCTCTGCCGGCTTTGCCGCCTATTGGAACGCACCGCTCGACGACAAGGAACATGGCGCCCATGCCGTTGCCGCCGCCGTGCGGATGATGAGCGTGATCCGCACGCAGAACGCGATGACGGTGGTACGTCACGAGATACCGACGCCGCCGCTGCAACTGGCTATCGGACTGGCCACGGGGCCGGCGACCGCCGGATTGTTTGGCGGCGTCTATTCGGTATCCGGTGCCTGCGTGCCGCGGGCAGAAGAATTGCGTGCAGCTTGCGCCGAATATGGCTTTGCCGCGCTCACCGATGCGGAAACCGCTGCCCAGGCGCAACAATTCGCGCTTCTGGAAATCGACAGGCCTGCGCGCGGAACAGATGAAACCTCTGCGATTCATGCTCTGCTGGGAGACCCTGGCATGCGTGCAAGTCCGACTTTCCGCGCGCTGGCGACTTATCACGAGCGGATATTCGC
Organism: Rhizomicrobium sp.; assembly: GCA_035545475.1. GTDB lineage: Bacteria > Pseudomonadota > Alphaproteobacteria > Micropepsales > Micropepsaceae > Rhizomicrobium. Next base: position 22,878 of record DASZYI010000069.1, on the reverse strand, counting down.
CGCGCTCGACGCGCATGATCAAAAGGAAGCCGCGACGCTCATATCGCAAGCAAGTCAACTGTCGGGGGCGAGTGCGAAGCTCTACGAACTCTATCGCCGGCGCGATTTGCGCGAACCGCTCAGGCAGGCGAGCTAAGACCGTAAAGCGCGGCGGCATGACCTGCGAGCCTCGCCCATAACTGATCGCCATACGAGAAGTGCCACCACTCGTCGGGGTGGCCAATGAAACCTTCCTCTGCCATCACCCAATGAAGCAGGCGGCGATTGGCGCGCGCTTCTTCGTCCGAAAAGCACATCTCGATTTCGCGTTCGAAATGATCGCGATGAGCGATTTTCGTCACATCGTCAAACAACGAGCCCATCCAGAGCTGCTCGCCATTCTTCCAGCGCAAAGTGAGATCGGTGGCGGCACCCGTTGCATGAGGCGCCGGCGAATTTTCATCCGTTGTCGGCGCGGCCCAATAATTTTCGACTTCGCGCAGCAAATCTGCCCCGGACAAGGAAGGTTTGCGCGCCTTCAACTCGGCAGGCATCCAGACATCGTGGAAATAGGCCTGCACTTGCTTGGGCCGCCACGCATCGAACAGAAAAAGTTCCAACCCCGCTGCCGCAAGCCGTTCGTTCACGCGCGAAAGTTTTGCAACCACGCCCTTGCGCAGGAAGAGTTCGGAGATCGATCCGTCGATGCGCCGCCAATAGGGCGGGTTTCGTTCGCCATGGTAAAAATTTTCCCCGGCAATCCCGGCCGCGCGCGCATCCGAAAGGGGCTCATTGAAAACATTGGATGCGCAATCAAGGGGATGGGCGCGAAACCCGATCTTGGCCGCGCGCAATGACGCCTGATCGGGTATCGGGCGGCGTCTCAATTCTTCGAGCGGGCCGAAAGGGGTCATGTCTCGCCGTGTCCGGGGCAAATCGAGTATAAGGTGCGGACACGAAAATGAAGACATAAGCCATGGGCGCCGGCAGTTATTTTCCCGCCAATTACCGCGAGGGCAGGGCCGCCTTCATCAAGGCGGCCGACAAGCTCGGCATGGACATCACCACCCGCGTCCATCCCGGGGCCAAAGGCCCACGCGGACGCCCACTGTTCATGGATGTGGCTTGCGCGGGCGACCGCGCCGCCAAGCGGGCGTTGATGCTGATCTCCGGCACCCATGGTGTGGAAGGCTATTTCGGCTCCGGCGTGCAGACGGGATTGTTGCGCGAGGGCATCGTCAAACGCATTCCCAAGGGCGTAAAGCTGGTCGTGTTGCATGCGCTCAATCCGTTCGGCTTCGCGTGGGATCGCCGGGTCAACGAAGATAACGCCGACATCAATCGCAACTTCGTCGATTACCGGAAGCTTCCCGCCAACCCCGCCTATGACGCCTTGGCCCCCTGGATAGCGCCCAAGGACATTTCCGATGACACGATGAAGGAGGCCAACCGCAAGCTTGGCGAATATGCAGGCCAGCATGGACCCTTCGCATTGCAGACTGCGATCAGCGCGGGTCAGTACACGCACGCCGACGGCGTATATTTCGGGGGTCAACGCGAAAGCTGGTCGGCGATGATGTTGAAAGATGTGATCGTCGAGCACCTGCGCGGCATTACCAAGCTCGTGGTGATCGACTATCACACGGGACTGGGCGATTGCGGCGCAGCCGAAATGATCACGGAAGATCTTCCAGGGTCACCTGCCTATACACGGCAGAAGACGATCTGGGGCGAGCGCATTAAATCGAGCGAAGCGGGCGAATCCGTGTCCGCGCCCCTTACCGGAACCATCGACAAGGCCATGGCGAAATTCATGGGGACCGCCGAACTGACCTTCGCAGCACTGGAAGTCGGCACCGCGCCGATGCGCGACGTCTTCAACGCACTCAGAAAGGACAACTGGCTGCATCTCCAGAAGAAGCCAGACCGTCCGCGCTGGGAAGCCATCAAAAGCGAAATCCGCGCTGCGTTTTATCCCGACACGGAAAAGTGGAAGGATCAGGTCTGGGAGCACGCGACCAAGACGGTCGATCCGGCGCTTGCCTCACTTGCCTGACGGTTTGCGGGGCGCGAGGCTTCCGCGCTATAGCAACCCTTATCCGCACCCGTAGCTCAGCTGGATAGAGTGCCGCCCTCCGAAGGCAGAGGTCACAGGTTCGAATCCTGTCGGGTGCGCCATTTTTCTTAAATGAAATCGGCACCTTAGCCATCGCGAGGTTTCCGCAAGGAAAGCCAAGAGTCGTTCTTGGCACATTCTTGGCGCACTCGAACTGTGGCGAGCGTGTCAGATGGCGACGATCCGCGAGAAAGGCCCCTATCAGTGGCAGGTGCAAATCCGCCGCAAAGGCTGGCCGTTCCAGACAGCAACCTTCCGCTCGAAAAAAGACGCCGAAGCGTGGGCGCGCCAGAGCGAACACGCCATGGATCGCGGCCTCTTCGTCGATCAATCGGCGGGACGCGAAACCACGCTGCGCGACCTGATCGAAATCTACCTGAAAGAGGTGACGGCGAATCGCCCGAGCGAACATTCGCGCGTGGCCGAGGCCGCCCGGTTGAACCGCTTCCTGCGTGATGAACCGGCGCTGTGCGCTTACGCCGCAGTCAATCTCAAGCCCGAGCATTTTGAGGACTACCGCGACCGCCGCCTGAAGCACCGACACAAGAACGGCAGAACCATCGTGCCGGGCACGGTCAAGCGGGAGCTGACTATGCTCAAGCGCGTAATCGATCACCGCAAGCGCCGGCTCGGCCTGCTGATAAATCCGGTCAACGCAGAAGACGTGAAGCGCCCGGCGGTGAACGACGAGCGCGATGTCCGGCTTTCGCACAAGGAAGTTGAGAGGCTGCTGCAAGCGTGCGAGGACGCCCGCAATCCATTGCTGCGCGCATTTGTCGAATTGGGATTCGAGACCGGCGCGCGCCGCGGCAACCTTCTGAGGCTGGCGTGGAGCGATGTCGATCTTGGGCGCAAGACGGCGCTCCTGCGCGGCATCAAGAATAGCCGCAGTCCCGAGAAGATCATCAACCATGTCATCGGCCTTACGCCGCGCGCGGTCGAAATCTTGAAGGCCATGCCGCGCACCGAGGCGCGGGTGTTTCCAATGACCGCGAATGCGTTCCGGCTCGCCTTTAATCGGGCGCGGGCGAAGGCTGGCGTGAAGCATTTCCGATTTCACGACACGCGACACGAACGCATATCGAGCCTGTTCGAGGCCAACTGGTCGCTGATTCAGGTGATGGCGCAGACAGGCCACCGGGACCCCAAATCTGTGAAACGCTACGCAAATCTCACGGGTGAGTTCTTGGCGGAGGCGCTGGGCCAGTTGGCGCAAAGAAAAGCGGGGTGAGAGGATTGCTCTCGCCCCGCTACGTCCGATGAGAAATCCTGCCCGCTGCCATTTGCTCTGCAATGGTCGGGCGTCCCGGTTTGCGCGGGCGCTCGATTGAAGGCGTCGCGTTTTGCGTAGCAGGCTCACGGTGAGCGTCAATGAAGGTTTCGAGGTCCTTCACGGCGAAAAACGTCCGCCGCCCGATCTTGGTCGTGCGCGGCCCGCGCCCTTTGTAGACGAGATCGCGCAGGGCAGCCCGAGAGAGGGACAGGGCTTTTGCCGCGCCCTCATAATCCAAGAGCAGGACCTGTGTGCCGGTCCAAGTGCCATGAATAGCCTCGTTCATGGAGCCAATATCGAGGCAGGCCGCGCAAGCATTCCTCGCGCCAACCTCGCATTCCCGCTACCGGCCTTGAGTCAGTAGTTCCTCTATGAAATCCGAAAGCTCGGCTTCGAGCAGCTCCAATTCCCATTCGGTTATTGGCAAGCGCTCGGGCAGATCGGAGACGACATTGTACTTGGCGAGCCCCACGTCTTCGGAGGCCGATCTTGCAAGCCGGGGACGGCGTAAGGTGCGTTTCATCGTGAGCTATCATAGACCGCGAAAACGGCTGCGCATTATCCAATCGATCCGGGCCTGCGATATTCACAGGCCCGGACGGGTAAGCCGGATTAGAAGCCCGGCCTGCGCGGACGCAGCGCGCGCTGGCGCATCACACGAGTGATGTTGTCGATTGTCGCAAGCGCATTGCTCGCTTCTTCCGAGCCTCTCGGGCTGCACGCGAGTTCGTATTGCGCATCGCGCATCAGGGTTTGCAGCTCTAAATCGCTGCGGGATTGCAGCGCTGCCATCGTCAGGACCGTGGACATGGAATTCTCCTCTGTTGTCCTCGCGGCCCCGACCATCAGGGCCGCTTATGCGGTCCCGAGGTCACAATCAGCAGCGAAAGACGGCCCGCCATGGGCGGCGGACGCGAGAGGGCACAGAGAGGAAACGGAATGGCTACGGCGCTTGCCTAATGGCAGACGCAGAGGCGACTGCCGATGAGAGTGCAACCCCAAGGCGCAGGACAGAGAAGAAGCAGCAGTGAAGTCTAGGCGCAGCAAGCGCAACACATCGCAGAGAGAATCGGAGAGAGGCAGGGCGAGCTGGATTCACCGTGGAGAAAAACGATTCCGCAGGGCAGCAAGGGTTTTCGCGATCATGCCGATAAAACAACGGCAAGGAGCGTTCAGCCGTGCGTCGAGTCACATTTCGTCTTTGTACGGATTTAATACCTTCAGTTGTAGTATGGGAATTATTGCGGGCACTGTATTTTTTGAAGCGATTTCACCGGCGGGCATTTATGAACAAGGACAATTTTCTTGAGATTAGCTATGCAAAGATAGGCACCGTTTCACTCGCGGAATTCGAGCAAGCGATCTGGGAAGACATCAAGGCGCTGCACGACGAGTTCGGCATTTCCTTCGTCAACGGCTCCAAGTTGGTGGTCAAAGCCACCAACGAATTCGGCGATCCTGTCGTCATCAAGCGCCTCTCCACCGGCGCGAAGGTGAGGCAGCTCGATACGCATCACTACCACCCCGCCTGCCTGGACTATCACCTGTAAGGAGGCGGCGATGAAACAACCTTGCTATCTCGATCTCGAAGGAGCCAGGCAGGTGCTCGCGGAGATGGGCGTGAAGCTGTCGCCGCGCCAGATGCAGCGCGCGGCAGAGCAGGATGCTCATGGCCGTCGCAAGCTGCCATTCTTCGTCGATCCCATTCAGCACAAACTCAAGATCGAGAAGGACGATTTGCTGAGCGCATACTTCCAGCGGCAGGCGGAAGCGCGGAATAACCTGCGCCCGCACTAATTTAGAATATCTCTAAAAACTTGCATTTTTGCCCGTATTTACTGCATTATTCGCTATGGCAGACATCAGAAAAAGAACAGGCAGTAAGGGGACAACGTACCAAGTCCGATACCCGAACAAGGCATCCGAGACCGGCTACGCCTACAAAACATTTTTGACGATGAAAGAGGCGCGCGAGTTTCGCGAGAACTCGCTGGCCCGCTCCAAAAGCGTTCCTCTCTCCAGCGAAATCCGCACCATCGCGCAAGGGCTACGGAAGTGGCTGGAGGTTTGCGAAAAAGAAGGCCGCAACGGACGCGATCCCGTCACAGCGGGTACGCTCGAAAATTACCAATACCGCGCGGCCATCATCAACGCCTATGCGTGGCCCAAGGCACTGCACGAGCTCACCGGACCCGATGCCATAGAATTCCGTTCGTGGCTCCTGCGCCATCACAGCCGTGACATGGCGCAGAAGGTTCTCACCTCGCTTCACTCGATGGTGCGCGAGATGATGGCGCGCGGCATCGTCGCCCATGATTTTATGTCAGGGATTTCAATCCAGACCAGCTCGCGTTACGACGAGCCGGTCACGATCCCGACCGAGCGCGATATTCACGCGCTGCTGAAAGCCGCCGACCAGCTCGCCAATTCCAAGAACGCACAAACGCGGCGAAGCTGGCAGCGGTTTCGACCGATGCTCTATCTCGCCGCCGACTCCGGAATGCGTCCGCAGGAATACATTGTCGTGCCGCACGCCAATATCACGGACAAGGGCGTTAAGGTGGACCGCGCTCTGGAGCGTCTTGGAGAAATCTCCGTGACCAAGACGCCAGCCGGTCGCCGCTTCATCGACCTGAGCAAGGAAACGCTCGACATGGTTCGCCATTACGCGAAGCACCACGCCGTTCCGAACAAATACGATCTCGTCTTTCCGACGGAGAATGGCGAGTGGATGGACCCGAAGAACTGGCTACGGCGCGGGTTTTACGTTGCGTGTATCGAAGCCGGGCTTGTGGTCGAGACCGAAGAGGACGGCGAGAACGTCGTGCGCCCGAAATACCGCCCGTATGACCTTCGGCATTTCTTCGCTTCGATGCTCATCGAGCAGCGCGTCAACCTCAAGCGCGTTCAGTATCTCATGGGGCACGAAGACATTCGCACCACGCTCAATGTCTACGGCCACCTGATTGAAAGAAATGAAGCGAAATCCAATAGGACGCCGGGGCTTCTGGACGCGATGCGGGCCAGTTGATGTGGCAAATCTGTGGCTCGTGATCGATAAGGCATTGATGCAACTGCATCCGAAATAGCTCGACACGCAAGGGGTCACAAGTTCAATCCTTGTACCGCCCACCATTTCTCAATCAATGGGTTACACGAATAATACGGAAAAAAGCGGTGTTTCGAAGCAAGTTTTGCCACAAAGATCGCCCCCTCGGTAACCCGCATGATTCCGCAATTCTCCGCGAACATCTTTTAGACGCTGTGGCGAGTTTGTGGCGGAAATGAATAGCCACCTAGCTAGGGCGCCGCTTCTAACATGCGGCTATATGAACGAAGGCCTCGACCAGAATTCACACCGTTGCTCAGCGGTGTTTTTTGGTGCAGTTTACATCGGGGGATTAAATGGCTCGTCCAAAGGGTAAGAAGGTCGCCGCCCGCCTTTCGGTGGGGCTCAGCAAGCCACAACACGCAGCTCTGACGGCGCTCGCCGAGCAGAATGAGGCTACTGTGGCCTGGCTCGTACGGCGCGCTGTGGCGGAATTCCTAGAGCGACACCGGAAACTAACCGATTCGCCGCTCCGCCCGCCTCTTTCTGGCAAATCGAAGCGAATCGCATGAGGCTGACGATGGCTACATTGCTGCGGCTTACGTCCGCCATCCTCGAACCTGCTTATGAGACTGCGGAGAGAGCTCGATGAAACGCCAGGAGCTCAAGGCAAACCTTATCATCTCAGGCCCGATCTTCCCCGAGCCCATCCAAGTCATGATGACACATGACATGGGGAACCTTGTTAAGGTCATTGGTAAGGGCCTTCGCACGGAAAAGTTTTACGATCCGGTACTCGACGACAACCAGCTTCACTCCATTACAGCATCGCCTGAGCGCGAACCTTTTGACGGCGACCCCGTTCGGTTTCGATTGGGCGTTGAGGGCATGCGCCTTGGGCTTGCCTACGAATACGACCCTTACTTCTCGCTCTCCATTGCGCGCGTCGATCCGCTGCCGCACCAGCTCGAAGCTGTCTACGACTACTTCCTGAAGCTTCCCCGCATCCGATTCCTGCTCGCTGACGATCCCGGCGCGGGCAAGACGATCATGGCTGGACTGCTCATCAAGGAACTGAAGATACGCGGATTGGCCAAGCGCACCCTCATCGTCACGCCGGCGAATCTGTCATTCCAATGGCAGCGCGAGCTCAAGGACAAATTCCGCGAAAATTTCGAGGTTATCCGCAGCGACGTTTTGCGCGCCAATTACGGATCGAACCCGTGGCAGGAGAAGAACCAGGTCATCACCTCTGTCTCATGGGTGTCCCGAATTGAGGATGCCAAGGATTCGCTCCTGCGCAGCCATTGGGACCTCATCATCGTGGATGAGGCCCACAAGATGTCCGCGAACAGCGCGGACAAGAAAACCCTCGCTTACCAGCTAGGCGAGGCTCTTTCCGGTATGACCGATCACTACCTCCTCATGACGGCCACGCCGCATAAAGGCAACCCGCAGAACTTCTGCATGTTCCTTTCTCTCCTCGATCGGGACGTGTACGGCGATGTGAAAAGCCTTGAGGAAGCAATGCAACGCCATGACGCCCCGTTCTACTTGCGGCGCGTCAAGGAAGCGCTTGTCACATTCCCCGATCCTGAGACCGGAAAAGTAAAGGCGCTCTTCACGAAACGCATCGTGAAGACGAGCGAGTTTGCAATCGCTGACGACGAGTACGAACTTTACGACCAGCTCACGCGCTACGTAGAAAATCAGTCCATCCGTGCTGCCGGCGAGGATAGCGCGCGAGGCCGTGCTGTCGGGTTCACGATGGCCATGCTGCAAAGGCGATTTGCCTCCAGCATTTACGCCGTCCGGCGAAGCCTTGAGCGCATGAAAGACAAGCGCGAGAAAATTCTTGCCGACCCCGCCGCCCATCGACAGCAGCAGATCGCGAAGCGTCTTCCGGACGACTTTGATGATCTTCCAGACGAAGAACAGCAGGAGCTGATCGCCGAGGCGGAAGATCAGGTCGTCTCCTACAACCCGGCAGACCTACAAGAGGAAATTGCCGAACTCAGCGCGTTGATACGGCAGGCACAAGCTCTCGAAAAGCGAGAGACGGAGGTCAAGGTCCGCCGCTTGAAAGCGCTGCTAACGGAGCGCGGCGTGTTCGAAGACCCGAACATGAAATTGCTCATCTTTACCGAGCACAAGGATACGCTCGACTTTCTGGTAGGTGACGGCAGAGACGGTCGGCCGCTCGGCAAGCTCCGCGAGTGGAATCTGAGCGTCACTCAGATTCACGGCGGCATGAAGATCGGCGACCGTGATACTCCGGGCACGCGTATATATGCGGAACGTGAGTTCCGCGAAAACTGTCAGGTGCTTGTGGCAACCGAAGCTGCGGGCGAAGGCATCAACCTTCAATTCTGCTGGCTGATGGTCAACTACGACATCCCGTGGAATCCCGTACGCCTCGAACAGCGCATGGGGCGTATCCATCGCTATGGCCAGGAGAAGAACTGCCTGATCTTTAACTTCGTCACAACAAACACCCGTGAAGGTCGCGTGCTTCAGAAGCTGTTCGAACGCGTGGAGCAGATTGAGGACGACCTCGATCCGAATAGGACCGGAAAGGTGTTCAACGTCCTTGGCGACGTATTCCCCGGCAATCAGCTCGAAAGAATGTTGCGCGATATGTACGCCAACAACAACATGACCGAAGATTTGATTCTTCAGCGCATCGTCGAGCAAGTAGACACTGAGCGGTTCAAGGGTATCACCAATTCGACTCTCGAAGGGCTGGCAAAGCGCGAACTCAACTTGTCTGCCATCCTTGGGAAGTCCGCGGAGGCCCGCGAGCGCAGGCTAGTACCGGAAGTCATTCAGGATTTCTTTGTCCAATCGGCACCAATTGCAGGTATTGCACTGACCGAGCCGCAACGCGGCCGGGACACATTCCGTATCGGCAGAATTCCCCGACATTTATGGCCGATAGGCGAGGCCTTGGAGCCGCGCTTCGGCAGACTCGGCCGGGAATATAAGCAGATCGTCTTCGATAAAGAGAAGCTTAAGGCCGATCCGACGGCGGAATGGGTCACACCCGGCCACCCACTTTTCGAGACGGTGCGTGAAGACCTGCAAGAGAAAGTGCGCGACGATATGGCGCGCGGAGCAGTCTTCTTCGACCTCAACCGGGACAACCCGGCCCGCCTGAATGTCTATTCGGCAGCCGTCCGGGATGGCCGTGGCAACGAGTTACATAAGCGGCTCTTTATCGTGCAGCAGCATGCTGACGGCTCTATGGAGCTAAGACAGCCGACATATCTGCTTGACCTCATGGCGGCTCCGCAAAAAACGCCTGTCCCCGAGAATGTCACGCTCGATGACCAGTTGGCCGAACGATTCCTAGTATCTGAAGCGTTACAGCCGTTCCTAGACGACATCGTCAAGGAACGAACACGAGAGATCGAGACGATTTCCCGGCACATGGAAATCAGCCTCAACGAACTGATTAACCGTCAACAGCTCCGCATGGCGGATTTGTACGAACAACAGGAGAATGCAGATAGCAGCTCTCCCGTAGCTGCCAATATCAAGCAGGTCGAGGACCGACTCGACGAACTCAATGGCCGCTTGGAGCGCCGGCGCACAGAGTTAGCCCAAGAGCGGCACTGCACCATCAGCGACATACGCCGCATCGGAGCCGCATGGGTGCTTCCGCATCCAGAGCGGAAATCACCGAAGGTTGCTCCGTTTGTGCGTGATGAGGAGATTGAGCGTATCGCTGTAGAGGCAGTGATCGCGCACGAGGAGGCACGCGGCTGGGTCGTGACCAGCGTGGAAGCAGACAATCGCGGCTTCGATCTTATTTCACGCCGCCCGCATCCCGAGGACCCGCAAACGGCTATCGAAGTCAGATTCATTGAAGTGAAGGGACGCGTTGCTGTTGGTGAAGTAGCCCTAACGACCAACGAATACCGTACTGCCCAACGGCTCAGGAAAGACTACTGGCTCTACGTGGTCTTCAATTGCGGCGCAGTACCTGAAGTGAAAGTGATTCAGGACCCCTCGACACTCGATTGGGAGCCGTTGGTGAAAATTGAACATTACCACGTCAACCCCAAAGCCATTTTGGACGCCGCGACTTAAAGGGGTCTTGAGGGAATATGACAGAATACGCGAAACGACTGATTGAAATTGACCTGCCGATAAAGCGTATCTCGGCTCACGCGCGCCGTGAGAAATCAATCCGACATGGTCATATTTCAACGATGCACATCTGGTGGGCGCGCCGGCCGTTAGCCGCGTGCCGAGCAGTGATATGTGCATCGCTGTGGCCTGATCCTGCGGATCCAATGTGTCCAGAGTCGTTTCGACAAATCGCCCGCAATTGGATGTCGAAATGGGCAACAGAATATCTAGCCAAACTTAGCGAGGATAGCTTTCCGCGGTTTATCGCACTTCAGAAGGCGCCGGAGCGTTTGAAGGACGGTTTGGAGCTACGTGGTGCTCTGCTCGACTTCATTGCCGACTTCGCAAACTGGGATAACTCAACGCTTCGAGAATATACCGATACCAGCAGCGCTTTGACGCAGGCTGCCCATGAAGCGCTCGGCGGAGCGGCGGGCACCCGTCCGCTTGTTGTAGACCCGTTTGCAGGCGGTGGTTCTATACCCCTTGAGGCTTTACGGGTGGGAGCTGATGCGTTTGCAAGCGATCTGAATCCGATTCCTGTGCTCTTAAACAAAGTTGTTCTCGAATACATACCAAAGCATGGGAAATCTCTTTCGGCGGAGGTCCGCCGTCTGGGTGAAGTGATTAAGAAGGACGCTCTAGAAAGTCTATCGCCCCTGTACCCCGCCGACGCTGATGGAAAAATTCCTCTCGCTTACCTTTGGTCGCGGACGGTCACTTGTGAGGGTCCCGGGTGTGGCGCTGAAGTGCCCATCATTACTAAGACCATTCTCGCGCACAGAAAGAATACCAACATAGTGATTCGGTGCGATACAGACAAAAAGCGAAAACTCGTCACCGTGGTCGTAGACGAGCAACCGAAAACAGCGCCAGTACCTGATGGCACCGTTCGCAGAAGCTCAGTCACTTGCCCGATTTGTGCCTATACAACGCCCGCCGCAAACGTACGCAAACAGTTCGTGACCCGGCATGGCGGAACGACAGATGCACGTCTGTTGGCAGTCGTCCTTTCGCAAGGCGAAGGATCGACGAAGACATACCGTAGCGCTAAGCCAAGTGATTTGGAGGCCGTTGCGCAAGCTCAGAAGCGGCTTAAGTCCCAATCGGCTAGTGGGGCTGAAACATCAGTACCCAGCGAGCCGCTTCCCTACCTCCGGAGCATCTTCAACATCAACCTGCTCGGTGTGACCGAGTGGGGTCAGCTTTTGACGCCGCGCCAAGCGGTCCTCCTAACAACATTCGCCCAACTAATCAAAGACAATTCAAAAAAACAGACCAACAGCGACCTCGCCCTCGCGGCGGCGACGTGCATGGGGCTGGCGCTCGACAAGATGGCAGATTTTCACACGAGCCTGACCCGCTGGATTTATCTCGGCGAGAAAATTGGAAACACGTTTGGCCGGCAGGCATTGGGCATTATTTGGGATTATGCCGAAGCAAATCCCTTCGCTGATATGAGCGGTTCATGGGATCGTTGTATCGATTATTTAGCCAAGGTCGTCGATCATATTGCCACTATCAATCACACAGGGCATGTCGAGCAGGCATCCGCCACGCAGCAAGCTCTTCCGGACCAATGCGCCGCTGCGTTTGTCACTGATCCTCCCTATTACGATTTGGTGCCATACGCGGACTTATCGGATTTCTTTTACGTCTGGTTAAAGCGCTCTGTTGGTCATCTACACAGCCCGCTTTTTGACGAACAGCTCTCACCGAAGCAGCAGGAGATTGTTCAACTCGCGGAGCGAAACCGCGCGTACGCCTATAAGACGCGCGAGAACTTCGAGCATTTGATGAGCCTCGCGATGGCGGAAAGTCGCCGCGTTCTGAATCCTAATGGCGTGGGTGTTGTCTTCTTTGCACATAAAGGGACGGCCGCATGGGAAACCCAGTTGCAGGCGATGATAAACGCGGGGTGGACAATTGTTGGCTCATGGCCCCTCGCCACAGAAAGAGAGGGACGGCTTCGGGCAATGGATTCGGCAGTATTGGCCTCTTCCATACAGCTTGTGTGCCGCCCTAGGCAATTTGCGACGGCTGGCGCGGAATCCATCGGCGACTGGCGAGACGTACTACAGGAACTGCCTCGGCGGATTCACGACTGGATGCCTCGCCTCGATGCAGAAGGGGTTGTGGGCGCTGATGCGATCTTTGCATGCTTAGGTCCAGCGCTTGAAATCTTCTCGCGCTACTCCCGCGTGGAGAAAGCCAGTGGGGATGCCGTTACGCTCCGGGAATATCTGGAGCACGTGTGGGCGGCTGTCGCGAAGGAAGCGCTGACCATGATTTTCACTGGCGCGGACACGACAGCATTTGAGGAAGACGCTCGCGTCACGGCTATGTGGCTATGGACGATGAACGCTGGCCTTAGCGGAAACGGTGAGAGCGATGACGATGACGATGGGAACGACGAAACTGATGCGGATACAGAAAAGACAAACGGTACAGGTTTTGCTCTCGAATATGACGCGGCACGCAAAATTGCACAGGGACTAGGTGCTCGTCTTGAGGACCTAAGAAGTCTTGTCGAGGTCAACGGTGAAACGGCACGGCTTTTGCCCGTTGCTGAGCGTGCCGCTCATCTGTTTGCAAAATCCGACGTAGTGAATTCGCCGGTGAAAAAGAAGAAAGTGCCCCAACTTGATATGTTTAAGACGCTTGAACAGACCGAAGGGTCAGAGCCCATTTTCACCGATCCTGAATTAGCTCGGCCAGGTAATACTGTTCTAGACCGCATTCATCAGAGCATGATTCTCTTCGCAGCAGGACGCAGCGACGCTCTCAAACGGTTCCTCGTAGATGAAGGCGTCGGGAGAGATGCACGTTTCTGGAGTTTGGCTCAGTCTCTTTCAGCGCTGTATCCCACAATTGTTACAGAGAAGCGTTGGATTGATGGTGTCTTGGCTCGGAAGAAGGGCCTCGGATTTTGAGCGCGCAAGGGTGATGGGGGTAAGGGGATGACACTGAAACCTTGGTATAAGACGGTAACGCCGCGGGAAGACTTGCGCGAGGATAAACCTCTCGACGCGTCCGAATTCGCGGTCCATCTTGACCAAGTGCGGGACAACCGCGCTCCAGATGTCTATCAAAATCCCGCCCGCTTCTTTGAACGCACCTTTCTGACCAAGAGCCTTTCGGGACTGGCCGTTGAAGTGCTGCGCCGTCTTTCAGGTGTGAAGACGGAAACGTCTGCCGTCTTCAATATGACAACCCAATTCGGGGGCGGCAAAACGCACTCGCTGTTGCTCCTCTACCACCTCGCTTCAAGTGGCGAGGCAGCCCGCGACTGGCAGGGTGTTGGCCGCCTACGCGAGCTCGCGGCGCTCAAGAGTTTGCCCCAGGCCAAAGTGGCCGTCTTCGTCGGCACCGAATTCGATCCGATCAGTGGTCGGGGCGGTAGCGATGGCACTCCCCTTCGCCAGACGCCGTGGGGAGAGATCGCGTACCAGCTTGGCGGCGATGCTGCGCTAGAAGTCCTGAAGGAACACGAGCAGCAGCGCATCGCACCGGGTGGCGATGTCATCCGCAAGTTTCTTCCCAAGGACAAGCCCGTCCTCATCCTCATGGATGAGCTGATGAATTTCGTCAGCCGCAGCCGCAAGAGCGGCATGGCGGCTCAGCTTTATAATTTCTTGCACAATCTATCCGAGGAAGCGCGCGGCCGGGAAAATATGGTGCTCGCCGTGTCGATCCCGGCCTCAGAGCTGGAGATGACCGCGGAGGATTTCTCCGACTACGACCGGCTCAAGAAGCTACTCGATCGCGTCGGCAAGGCCGTCATGATGGCGGCGGATTCGGAGACTTCTGAGATCATCCGCCGTCGCCTGTTTGAGTGGGATGAAAGCCAGCTAACGCCTGACGGCCGCATCATGCTGACGCGCGATGCGTTGGCGACTTGCAATGAATACGGCGATTGGGTGCGCGAGCATCGCCAGCAGATACCGGACTGGTTCCCCATCGATTCCGCGCGTGAAGCCTTTGCTTCGACCTATCCGTTCCACCCGACCGTGCTGTCCGTCTTTGAACGGAAATGGCAGGCGTTGCCACGCTTTCAGCAGACGCGCGGCATTCTGCGGCTGTTGGCTTTGTGGGTCGCGAAGTCCTATCAGGCCGGCTTCAAGAACGCGAACCCCGATGCCGTCATCGGCTTGGGCACTGCGCCGCTGGAAGACCCGCAGTTTCGCGCTGCGCTCTTCGAGCAGTTGGGTGAGCACCGGCTGGAGGCCGCTGTCACCACTGACATCTGCGGCAAGAAGGATAGCCATGCCATCCGGCTGGATGCCGAAGCCGTCGATGCGATCAAGAGGCATCGTGTCCATCGCAAGGTCGCAACATCGATCTTCTTTGAGTCGAATGGAGGAATTGCTAAGGCCGATGCGTCAGCCCCGGAGATCCGGCTCGATGTTGCCGAAACCGAGATGGATATTGGGAATATCGAGACTGCGCTCGAAGCTCTCACGGATGCTTGTTATTACCTGACCGTCGAGCGCAATCGCTATCACTTCAGCTTCCGTGAAAATCTCAACAAGCGCTACGCGGACCGCCGCGCTAACATCAAGGGCGACACGATAAGTGAGCGGGTCAGGGCCGAGATCGCGAAGGTATTTGCCGGCCAATCGCCCATCGAGCGGGTCTTTTTCCCGGAGCGCAGCAATCAAGTGCCAGACCGGGCTGCTTTGACCCTAGTGGTCGTAGCTCCCGAACAATCGCTCGAAGAGGAAGCGAAGACCAAGAATCTCGTTGACTCTATCCTGCGCGAGAGCGGCACATCGGGTCGCACGTTTAAGAGCGCCTTGATTTTTGCCGTTCCTCAAAGTCCGGCGCAGATCAAAGAAGACGCGCGGCGCCTACTTGCGTGGGAGGAGATACAAAACGAGCTTCCCGAAATCAGCGTCGATGACGCACAACGCAGCCAGTTGGCCGAGAATCTCAAGAAGGCTCAGCGCGACCTGAAGGAAACTGTCTGGCGCACTTACAAGAACATCATGCTCTTGGGGAAGGACAACCAGATACACACGATCGATCTCGGTCTCGTTCACAGCAGCTCGGCAGAATCCTTGGTTCAGTTCATCGTCAACCAGCTTCGCCAGGTAGACGAAATCCAAAGCGGCATCAGCCCGAGTTTCCTGATGCGCAATTGGTCTCCGGCATTCAAGGAATGGAGCACCCGCGCTGTTAGGGATGCTTTCTACGCCTCGCCCGTGTTTCCCCGACTGCTCAACGCGGATGCGATCAAACAGACCGTCGTGAGGGGCGTTCAGGATGGTCTTCTGGCTTACGTCGGTAAATCGCGTGACGGCAGATATGTACCATTCCTGTTTGAACGGAGTGTTGATCCTGCCGACGTGGAAATTTCCGACGAAACATTCATCATTGCGAGGGAGACGGCACTGGCCTACCGCGAAGCACAGGCAAAGCCGGCTGTCAGTGAACTTCCAGCGGCTGTCGGCGCCGATTCAACGGCAATCCCCGGATTTGGCGAGCCGCCAACGGCTGATGTATTGCCGTTCGAACAGCCCGGTAAGCCCAAAACTGCGGCAAGCGGCCTGCGATCCTTGCGCTGGACCGGCGAGGTCCCCTCGCAGAAGTGGATGAATTTCTATACGCGCGTCCTGTCGAAGTTTGCGACGGGAAGCGGGTTGCGCGTAACCGTCAAGATCGAGATAGCCCCGGATGGTGGCGTGTCTGAGCAGAAGGTCGAAGAGACACGCAGTGCGCTAAGGGAATTGGGACTGAACGACATGCTGGACAAAGACACCAATTAAGACGCCGTTGGTGGCCGTGGGGGATGTATGGGGGAAACGCAATATGGACTGCCGCTGATCGTCGACAACCTCTCTGAGGGTTCTGCCCGCGGATTAAAGCGTGTGCGTTTTGAGAGGGGTACTGACGAGGGATACAACGAGCGCTGGATACAGCTACTCGTCAGTCGCCATCCGAATCTACTTCCCGTCGAACAGATCGAACCGGCCCTCACTCCCGTCATCCCCGTTTGCATGGAGCTGCCGCTTCCCTCCGGTTTTGTCGATAACCTGTATGTCACGCCAGACGGCGAGTTGATCGTCGGTGAAACCAAGCTCTACAGAAATCCCGAAGCTCGCCGAGAGGTGGTGGCGCAGATTATCGACTATGCGAAGGACTTGTCCGCGCTCTCCTACGAGAAGCTGAATGAGGCCATCCGCAAAGCGGAGGCGGCCGATGGAAACGGCGGGCATCCTTCGGCGAGTCTCTACGAGATAGTCGCAGAGTCGGTCGGTAAACAGGAGCTCGTTGAAGAGCGCTTTATCGACGCTATCTCTCGCAATTTGGAGCGCGGCCGTTTTCTTCTTCTTGTGATTGGCGACGGTATCCAGCAGGGCACGGAGAACATCGCGGCGTTTCTCCAGCAGCACGCGGGCATGCACTTCACCTTTGGCCTGGTGGAGCTTGCTGTTTTTGAGTTGCCCAATGATATGGGCGGCTATCTCGTGCAGCCGCGCGTCCTCGCGCGCACGAGGAACATAGACCGCGGCATCGTCAGCATCGAAAATGGTAAGATCACCGCGAAGCCGCCCGCGGCGCAGGCGGTGCCTGCCGCCGCGATCGGCAAGGCGACCACTATTACCGAAGAAAAGTTCTACGAGGAACTGGCCCGCGCATATCCTGCCGTCATTCCGCGGCTGAAGGAGTTCACCGTCAGATTGGAGCCGCTTGGTGTCGCAACGGAGTTTGGCAAGGGCTCCATGATCCTCAGATGGCGTCCCGACGATAAGCGGGCGTGGAATTTGGGCTCCATAACGACCGCCGGCAAAGTCTGGACGGAGCTTTTAAATGCTCAGGCCGATTCGGTAGGTCTGCTTGAGTTGAGCCACGCTTATCTCAAGCGGATCGCGGCCGCCGTACCCGGCGCGAACGTGAAGGAACACGCAAAGCCGACTTCGTGGTACGTCGCGAAGGGTGGGACGTACGTTACCATAGACGCGCTGCTCGCCCATGCGGATGCTTGGTTTACGGCCATTCAGGAATTCACGACAGCGGCGTCAAAAGCCCTCAAAGATCAGTAGGGGTCCGTGAATAAGACCGCTCCGGAAATTGGCGACGGATTGGAAACGCTGCGCAGTGTCATCGGTTTGCGTGAGATTGCTTCACTGATCGAACGGACAGCCCGTTGGGTTTCCCCCGAGACGTTCAAACTATTGCCGCTTTGGTATCCCGAGCACGCCCGCCGTGGGTCATTCTACAAGGCCAACTGGTCAGAACCGCAGATGAACAAGAACAGGGAAACCGGAAATTCGGTTCATAAGGCCGAGGGCAACAGGTACGCCAACGAGGCTTTGACACTCGCGCTCGGACTGCGAAAGAAACTCCGGCCCAATTGGTCCTGTTGCCACATTTGGGGCGTGGACGACGCCCGCTATCAGCTCTCCAATGTCGTGGTCATGGACCGGCGATTCTTTTCTTGTATTGGCAATATGGTTTTGCTGCCGACGCCGCTGAAGGCCTTTACGGATACCATGCCGGAAGTGAAAGCGATGCTGCGCATTTGCGCGCGCAATCTTTACGGCTGGCAATGCGACCATGACATTTTGACGGATTCCAATACGGCGCTTGATGGCTGGATGGATTGGGAATCCTACCCAGCGAGTTGGCCGAGAAAGCCGCATGAGAAACTTCCTCTTGGGATCGCCCCACTCACCCCTGCGATTCAAGCGTCAGCAGAAAAGCGAAAGGCCGCTATCCGTCGCGATCTCGAACACGCCGGCCAGTATTATCCGCGTGACGAAGTAAGGGCCGCGCTGGCTTACTGGAAGATCGTTCTTTAGATGGCGCGTCCGGCAATTGCCGGATCGGGCTCTACTCATGCGAACAGACTGCATTCCCCAAGCCACGATCCGCGTCTTGTCCAGGCGGTAACGATCCCTCGCGCAAGATGACTCGGCCAGCCTTCGGCTGACGTTCTTTTCTCTCCATTAGTAGTACGGGGCCTGCGGCCCCCTGGCCGTCAAGGCCAAGCCCTTTAGGGGCGTCGCGGGGCGTATCCCCATTCTTCCTCCCTTCGGTCGTGCAGAAAGGGTGATCCCCCTCTCCCCGCGACGGCCTGTGACGGCCGAACCCCCGCTCATTGGCGCGGGCCTAGTCGGTTGCATGCGCAACCCAAAGGCTAGGAGGAAGATTATGAAATCCGATGTTTATGAGCGGATCACGTCAAGCATTGTGAACGAATTGGAGAAGGGAGTCCGCCCTTGGTTCAAGCCGTGGAACGCGGAGCATGCGGCGGGGCGCATCACGCGGCCCTTGCGCGGCAACGGCATCCCGTACCGTGGAATCAATGTTCTGATGCTGTGGTCCGAAGCGATGGCAAAGGGTTATGTCGCGCCGATCTGGATGACGTTCAAGCAAGCGCTGGAACTCAGCGCCCATGTTAAGAAGGGCGAGAAGGGGAGCCTTGTCGTTTATGCGTCCAGCATCAGCCGCACCGAGACGGACACTGACACCGGCAACGAGGTCGAGCGCGAAATCCCCTTTATGCGCGGCTACACCGTGTTCAACGTCGAGCAGATCGAGGGATTGCCAGCGCAGTATTACGCGAAGGCCGAACCGCGTCTCGATACCGTGCAGCGCATTGACCGCGCCGAGTCATTCTTCGCGGCAACAGGTGCCACCATCCAGCACGGCGGCAATCAGGCTTTCTATACTATGGCCGACGACCGGGTGCAGATGCCGCCCTTCGAGAGCTTTCAAGACGCGGAAAGCTATTACGCCACGCTGGCGCACGAGGTAACGCACTGGACTCGCCATCCGAAACGCCTTGAGCGCGAATTCGGGCGCAAGCGCTGGGGCGATGAAGGCTACGCGATGGAAGAACTTGTCGCGGAGCTTGGTTCGGCCTTCCTGTCCGCTGACCTCGACCTGACCCCGCAGCCGCGCGAGGACCACGCTTCTTATATCGCCAATTGGCTCAAGGTGCTGAAGGATGACAAGCGGGCGATCTTCACCGCCGCCGCCCACGCGCAGCGCGCCGCCGACTTCCTGCACGCCTTGCAGCCGGGCGCAGTGCAGGAGGCGGCAGAATGAGCCGCCCCGATACCATCGTGATCGCGGGGCGCGCCTATCGCTGGCGCGACATTCTGGAAATGCGCCGCCAGCAAATCGCGGCGTGGAAGGCAGCAAGGCCGGAACAACCAGCCTTGTTTCCACTGGTCGCGGATACCCGCCCAAAGGCCGACCGCACCGCTGCCGGGCGGTACAAGGAGCCGACCTTGTTCAATTGCCTGCTTCGCATCATGGAGCAGGCAGACAGCAATAGCCCGACTTTGCTTGAGCGCACTCGTACCGGCTAGGATAGACGCCATGAAGTATGCGCATTTCGACTATGCGGGCCGTCCGGCGCGAATTGTGCTGGACGATCACGACATTCCCGAAAGCTGCGAGGTCTACGATCCGCAGCAGCGCGCGCTCGTGCGCGACGACACGCTTACTCTCGACGTTCGGGACGCGTACGACTCCCGCCTGATTTCCCCCGAGGAATTCGCGGCGCTGCTCGCCAAGGTGCAGCAGCGCTCCTGATCGCGCTTCCGATCATTTCCGCGCGTCATTCCTTTCGTCTGTTTCCCAAGCATTGACGCTTCAGCATGGCCGGGCGCGCACCGGCATCAATCCAGAGATTCTTTCGTTTGCGGGTTTCCCTTCGTGACCCTCCCGAAACGAACAGAATCTTGGGTGACCCCGGCGCTCCTTCGCCCGGCCTTTTCCTTCCGCGTCTTGAGAAACCTCAGCGAAAGGATACGCACATGAAACTCTTGACCGAAGAAAATCGCGAACGCTTGCTGCGCAATGGCAAGCTGCGCCTGCAATGCCAGTCGGAAGGGAAGGACGGGCCGGACTTCTTGCCGGTGGTGAAGCTGTTCACGCCCGATGCCCACTGCACTTGGCTTCTGACGGAAATCGATCCCGAAGACCCTGATATCGCCTTCGGCCTCTGCGATCTTGGCATGAACTGCCCTGAACTCGGCTCGGTCAGCCTGTCAGAGCTTGAATCAGTGCGCGGCAAGCTCGGCCTTCCGGTCGAACGCGATCTGCACTTCCATCCTACGAAGATGCTTTCCATCTATGCGGATGAAGCGCGTCAGCACGGCTACATCCAAGCGTGACCCTATCACTCCTTATCGGCTTTGAGCTCCTCGTCGAGGTGCTCAAAGCCTTCGGGCATTTTCGATTCAGCTATTTCTTTTAAATCCTGCTCGGACATTTCGGAGACGTGTATGACCCTGCGCGATGCCCGGTGCATGGACCGGAAGACATCGACGGGAATGACGACCATGCGCCGCTCGCCATCGCGCGTAATGCCGATGGTTGGAAACCAGTCCTCGTTCAAGAGCGAATCAAGATTTCGCTTGAACTCGTCGGCAGTCATTTCATCCATCGGCATAACGATCTCCCTTCATGCTAAAATCATATCACACCGCTACATGCCGCGCTCCGGCGCAGCCTCGCGGCTGCGTTGCTCGAATTCATGCGTCACCGACTGCTCAAGCCGCGTTTGCTCGCGTTCGATTGCCGTCCAGCGGTTACGATCCTGTGTCTGCATCAGTTGCTCGTACGACTCCCGGTCTTTTTGCGCCTGTATGTCATTGGCGGCATCGAAGGCGAAACGCAGGTCGTCCTTCGCCGTCTGGCATTTCTCGATGCGCTCGTTGAAGCCCTGTTCGATGGTTTCCTTCACGTCGATCCACTGGCGGCGCATCTCACGATATTCGCGCTCGATGTCGCGCTGTGGTGTCCATCCAAAATTCGGCGTCGGCTCCGGTTTGTACGCGATGCGGTCGCGTATTCCGTCCCACTTCTGCTCATGATCTTCCAGCGCCTGACGCTTTTGTTCGGCAAGCCGCGTCTGTTCCTGCAAGACGCGGTTTATCGCCTGTTCCTGTGCGTGCCGATCGCGCTCGCGCTGCTCCCGATGCTGGGCGAACAGCGCCTCGCGCTGTTGCGCGAAGCGCTGTTCCACCCGTTCCTCGGCTTGCTGACGCAGGTTCTGATGTGAGTCGCGGGGCATGGCTTAAACCTCCTCCGGGATCGCGCCCGGCTGCTGAGACCATTCCTTGCCGGGATCGAGCGGTGTGCCGTGACCGCGCTGCATAAGGGCGTCCAGCACGTCATCACAGGCTTTGAGCCGCATGGCGACGGCGACGACATCCTTCTGGCCGTACACCGTCATTAGGTCGTTGCGCTGGCCGAGATAGTCGAACGAGAGATGGAATGACTCGCCGTAGAGCCGGTAGCGCAAGGTCGGTTCCTTCTTGAGCTGCATTTCCTGCTGGCGCAGCTCTTCCAAGTCCTGTTCGGCCTGCGTCCAGTCGTGCTGCAGGACCGCGAAGCGGTGCGGCAATTGCCGGTCGAAATGCCGCCAGCCGTACCAGCGCCTGATACTGAATCGGTCGAGCGTCATGCGGATGCTGACACGTTTGCGAATAAAAAATTCCAGCGTCTTGTAGATGACCCGCTCTAAGGCCATTGGCATGAAGATCGCCGCCGCGAACATCCAGACGTTGGGGTCTTCCGCCGTAAAGGCGGCCCACAGGCCGCCCCCGATCGCAGCGAAGATAGCGAGATCGCTTAGATGCCAAAGGGTGACGGCCCGAAGGGGTGTCAGGATGCGTGGTTCGATGTGAAATACGGGGTTGCCGCTGCGGTCGAAAGACTGCCAGGCAGCCGGGAATCCGGCGAAGGGCGAACGGGCTTTGGGGGCCATTGTCCTGATTCCTTGACCAAACGAGATGTTGCCGCTGTCTGCGGTTTCGCCGCCGACAAGGCTTATGTAGAATTCCCGCTTTCGTTCTTTCCTCGCGCCAGCCTCGCGGGCGCAGCTTCGGGATTTTGGGGCAATGGCCTATTCCGAGTGGC
Organism: Rhizomicrobium sp.; assembly: GCA_035545475.1. Taxonomy (GTDB): domain Bacteria; phylum Pseudomonadota; class Alphaproteobacteria; order Micropepsales; family Micropepsaceae; genus Rhizomicrobium. The sequence continues at coordinate 444 of DASZYI010000069.1, read as the reverse complement.
AATTGAACCGCTTGCGGGACGCTCTACGCGCCTATCACGCGTACACGCCCACAGAGGAACTCGGGCCGTTCAATTGGAAGGATGTCAGCGAGGCGATCAGCCTCGCGACGGACGTGACCGTGCCGCCCGAGCGTTTGCGTCAATTCGTGGAAGGCAACCGGACCAAGGACGGGACGGGCCGGAAATTCCAGTCGATGCAGCCTCAGTCGCTGGAAGCTATTGCCAAATTCGTGGCCGAGGAACAGCTCCTGTCCCCCGGCGAGCTGGAAGAACATGTGCCGCCGTGGCAGGCGGCGCAGCGCCTGCTCGAATATCTGGACCAGAGCTTCGATCGGCAGCGCGTGCTCCCGCCCGCCATGTTCGAGGGAACATATCAGGCGCGCCGTACCGACGAGCGCGGCTTTGCGGTGCAGGAACTGACCCTCCAGCGACCCTCCGACGCAG
>DASZYI010000068.1:0-2337 GCA_035545475.1 Rhizomicrobium sp. | reverse complement strand
GGCCCCTTCGACCGCCAATCCCAGTTTGTGGCGGCAGGCGCAGATCCTGACCAAGCACGGCCTCTTCAAGGTGCATGAGCGCATCTATCAGGTGCGCGGCTTCGATGTTTCGACGGTGAGCTTCATCGATGCGGGCGCGGGGTGGATTGTTGTCGATCCGCTGACGACGAAAGAAGTGGCGCGTGCGGCACTCGATCTTGTGCGCGAGCATGTGGCGGACAAGCCGGTGCTCGCCGTCATCTATTCGCATTCCCATGTCGATCATTATGGCGGCGTCGGTGGGGTGATTTCCGCGGCGGATGCGGCTTCGGGCAAGGTGAAGGTGATCGCGCCCGAAGGTTTCCTCGAACATGCGGTGTCGGAGAACATCATCGCGGGGCCCGCGATGCTCAGGCGTTCGCGGTATCAGTTCGGCATCACCCTGGGCCACGGACCGGAAGCGGAGATCACATCGGGATTGGGGCCGCGGCCTTCGCTCGGATCGCTCACGCTGATCGCGCCGAACGAATTGGTGACGAAGACGGGACAGGAAATTGTCGTGGGCGATGTGACGATGGTGTTCCAGTTGACGCCGGGCACGGAAGCGCCCGCGGAGATGAATTTCTATCTGCCGCAATTCCGTGCGGTGTTCATGGCAGAGAACGCCAACCTCACCATGCACAATCTGTTGCCCGCGCGCGGGGCCCTGGTGCGCGATTGCAAGGCGTGGGCGGATTATCTCACCGAATCCATCCGGCTGTTCGGCGACAAGAGCGAGACGATGTTTGCCGCTCACGGAATCCCGCGCTTTGGACAGGACGAGATCGTGGCGTTCCTCACGAGCCATCGCGACGCTTACAAATTCCTGCACGATCAGACCGTGCGGCTGATGAACAATGGGCTGACGCCGACGGAGATCGCAGAGGTGCTGGCGTTGCCGCAAGTGCTGGCGAAGCAATGGTTCAATCGCGGCTATTACGGCACGATGAGCCACAATTCGAAGGCGATCTATCAGCGTTATCTCGGCTGGTACGACGCCAATCCCGCCAATCTCAATCCGCTGCCACCCGAACCTGCCGCCAAGAAATATGTCGAGGCGATGGGCGGCGCGGCAAAGGTGATGGCGCTGGCGGCCGAGGCGGTGAAAGAGGGCGATCTGCGCTGGGCGTCGATGCTGCTCAATCATGTCGTGTTCGCCGATGAAACGAACACGGCCGCGCGCGAACAACTGGCGGCGATCTACACCCGGCTCGGCTTCGAAGCGGAAGCCGGTTCGTGGCGCAACATCTATCTCACCGGGGCGCAGGAATTGCGAAACGGGCCGGTGCAATTGCCGGTGGGCGGTTTCAATCCGGACGTGCTTTCGGCCACCACCACTTCGATGCTGCTCGATTTCGCGGCGGTGCGCGTCAATCCGCAGAAGGCGGCGGCGCGCGCGTTCAAGCTCAACATCGAACTGACCGATCGCAAGGAGAAGATTCTGATCTCGGTCGAGAACGGCGTGCTGGTGCATGAACATGGCGTGAGCGATGCGAAAGCGGGCGCTACGGTCCGCATGGCGCGGCCGGATTTGCTGATGACGTTGTTAGCGGGCGTTCCCTATGCGCCGCGCGTGGAGTCGGGCGATATTTTGATCGAAGGCGACAAGGCACTTTACGGTGCGCTGGTGGATTTGATTGAACCGCTGACGCCGAATTTTCCTGTCGTGACTCCATAACGCTTTTACCTCCCCCTTGCGGGGGAGGTCGACGCGCGACAGCGCGGCGGGTGGGGCCGTCGCAACAAACGCAGTGCGTGAAGGCCCCACCCGTCGTCGTGCCGATGCACGACGCCGTTCGCACGCTGCCGCTACGAACCCCCGTAAAGGGGAGGTAAGTGCGTAGCGCTTTTTATCGCTGCACCAAAAACGAAGGGCGCTGCCTTCAAAGGCAGCGCCCTCTGTGTGGCCCATCAGTGTTCAGCTCGAAAGCCTCCTTCACCTGGGCCGACCGGCCCGCAGGGCGGGCCCGTCCTTTGCCCCTCTTGCCTCGGGATCCGAAGCTATGGGCAAGGCGAATTGAAAACCCGTTCGCGCGCGTGGTCAATCGCTGACGAAAAATCGTGATCGGAGTTCCGCATCGCTGACGAATGCGTCATGTTCCGCGCGGGGCTTGAGTCGGGGCGCATGGAAAATATCTTCACGAGAATCGCGTGGCGGCTGATTCCCTTCATGGGCCTGCTTTACGTGGTGAATTTTCTCGACCGCGTGAATGTCGGCTTTGCAGCACTGACGATGAATCGCGATCTGGGCCTGGGCGCGGAAGCGTTCGGCATCGGCGCGGGAATTTTCTTTCTCGGATATTTTTTCTTCGAAGTGCC
>DASZYI010000067.1:0-8592 GCA_035545475.1 Rhizomicrobium sp. | reverse complement strand
GATGCCGACGAGACGGCCATTCGTGACAACCGGAATGTGGCGAAAGCGGCCGTTGGTCATCAATTCCATCAGCCCGTCCACCGTATCGTCTTCGCTGCAGGTGGTGAGTTCGCGCGTCATGAATCCGCTGACGGGACGGGCAAGGGCGGCCACGCTTTCGTCGGAAATAGCGCGCACCACATCGCGTTCGGAAAGAATGCCCGCAAGCCTGCCGTCTTCGCCCAGCACGATGACCGCGCCAATGCGCCGGCGCGCCAGCAACCTTGCGGCGTCCGACAGACTGGCGTCGGCATTCACGGCGATGATCTCGCGCCCCTTGTTGAGAAGAATATGTCTGACCAGCATTTCGCGCACCTCCTTCGGCCTTTGGCCGATGATTGCCGGAATCCTGCGCGCCGCCTTCGATTCTGACAAGCTATTAATGCAACAGCCATAAGCGTGACGGCGGCGTCAGCCAAGGCATTCGTTGAACGTCGCGAAGGGGTTAGACGGCCGCCGCCAGTTTTCCGGCCTGTTTCAAATCTGCCACGAAGCGCACGTATTCTGCCTTCGCGTCGCGATCGTCCGTCATTCGCAGGAGATAAGACGGGTGGATGGTGACAAGACAATCGCCGCCATCGGGCAGGATTTGCGGGGTTCCGCGCACCTTGGAAATGGTCGTCACGCGGCCCAGGAGACTGCGCGCGGCCGTGGCCCCCAGCGCCACCACGAGTTTCGGCCGCACGAGCTTGCGTTCGAGTTCCTGCCACAGGCGGCAGGCATCTATCTCGTTCGGATCGGGACGCTTGTGCAGGCGGCGCTTGCCGCGCTGTTCGAATTTGAAATGCTTCACCGCGTTGGTGACGAAGGTCTTCTTGCGATCGATGCCCGCATCGTCCAGCGCGCGATCGAGCGTGCGGCCCGCAGGCCCGACAAACGGTTCGCCCACGAGATCTTCATCATTGCCGGGCTGTTCGCCAACCAGCATGAGGCGGGCATGGGCTGCGCCAATGCCGGGAACCACCTGGGTTGCATACTTATATAAGTGGCAGCGGCGGCAATGGGCTTCGGCTTCGCGCAGGGCCTTCAGCGAGGCGATATCGAGATCGGGCGCGTCGAACAGATCGGCCATCGGGAAACAAAGCGCGCGCGCACGCCGAAGGTTCCGTCAGCCAAGCGCGGGCCTTCGCAGCATGGGCCACAACACATTCAGCGTGAGGCCGCCCATCACCAGTGCGGCGGCGACAATTTTCCACGAGGGCAAGGCTTCCCCCAGGAACCAGGTGCTGGCGGCCATGCCGAACACCGGCACGAGCAACGCCGTGGGCGAAACCGTGGCAGCGGGATAGCGCGACAGCAGATAGCCCCAACTGCCGTAACCGAACATCGTGTTGCCGACCGATTGATAGATGACGGCGGCCCAGGTGAGCGCATCGGCGTTTTCCAAACCGCGATGGATCGCGGGCCAGCCTTCGAAAGCGAGCGACAGTATAAAGAGTGGTGGGATCGCAAACACGGCCGACCACACGACATAGGCCAGCATGTTCGGCGGATTGTCGGCGCGCTGCACCGTGTTGCCGCCCGCCCAGGAAAGTGCCGCGAGCACGACCAGCGCCAGCCCCAAGGGCGTGGCATCGCCGCCGGTGTGTTCGAGGATAACGCCGAGGCCAAGCACGGCGAGCGCCAGCGCCGCCCACTGGAAGGTGCGCACCTTTTCGCCGGTGAACCACATCGACAGGCCGATGGTGAAGAACGCCTGCACCTGAACCACCAGCGACGCAAGACCCGGCGAGATCTGCGATTTCATCGCGATGAAAAGGAGCCCGAACTGCCCAGCACCGATCAGAACGCCATAGGCCGCCAGCCGCGCCCACGGCAGGTTCGGGCGCTTGAGCACGAACACCAGCGGAAACGCGACAAAGAAGAAGCGCAAGGTGGCGAAGAACAGCGGCGGCAGATGGCCCAGCGCGATCTTGATGACAACGAAATTCGTGCCCCACACCAGCATGACGGCGAGCGTGAGAATGGCGTGGGGGATGGTAAGAGCGGTGCGGATTTGCGGTGCCGACAAGGAATCGACCGGGAGGGCTTGCCCTGTCTATTTAGGGCAATCGCCTCCCGGCGGCATCCATCAAAACCGCATCGCGCTCATGCGCGAGCCTGGCTTGGTATCAAAGTCCGACGCTGATGGTGGCATAAGGCCCGTGGAAGCTCCTGTCGTAGGATTTGGCGGTCGCGATGCCGCCGTCCATCGCACCGAAGAAATAGTCGATGCGGTAGCCGACACTCACTTTCGCGTTGGGGAAGCGGAACGATATGCCGCCCGAGCCGCCGAGGTTGGGGACGGTGACGGAGCGCGAACGGCTGGCATTGAGCGGCGGCGGATTGGTCTGCACCGTAACGTGTCTACCGATCAGATTGCCGGTGGTGTGACGCCCGACGGTGATGCCATCGACATCGGCTTTTTGGCGGCCGAACAGGATGGCGCCGTTCACGGCCCAGTCGAAGGTAACGGCGGCATCGTCTGCGCCGCGCAAAAGATCGGCGGAGCCGTTCCAGGAGAGCGACGGCCCGAGACCGTGGAAGCTGCGCTCGCTGGAGCCTTCGAAGCTGAAGATGGTTTTGTATTTGGTCCCCAAAATCGTGGAGGGGAACGAAAGATTCGTCTCCACACTCATATGCGCGGCGGTTTTGGAGGTGAATTGTGCGAAGCGGACGCCAAAGCCGAAATTTGACGTCGTGTGGCGGCCGAGGAAGCCCAATCCCACATCCTTTCCGACCTGGAAATCCAGAAACGTGTGGCTTTCCTTGTTGGAGGTGCGGGTTTCGGCGAAACGCTGGTATGGCGCTACAGTTTGCAATACGGCGCTGCCGATATGGATCGTGATGTTCTGGCCAGGCGTTTGTTCGTGCAGATATTTCTGACCGTTGGCGCGGCCGTAACGCACCGCCGCCGAGAACATCCAATCCGAACCTTCCGGCTGGAACGAGAGCTTGCCCTCGCCGCCGATGCCGTAGCGCGCGGGGCGTTGCAGTTCGACGGGCGTGGTGGTGATGAAGGACGGCATGGGCGAAAGGAACGCAGGATCGAAGGGCGCCTGACTTCCATCGATGCGTTCGAGTTGCGCGCCCAGTTCGATCCACACGCTGGGAGGGTCGCCCTCTTCGGCGGCAGCCGCCACCGAGGACAGCGCCAGAAGAGACACGGTCGCCAGCAATGCCACGCGGCCATTGCTTGTGCGGTAGGCAATCAATTCGCTCATCGTTTCCCCCTCACCAATTTTTCGTCACGCGCACACCGATCAATCGCGGATCGGTGAGGAAGACGTTTGTTGTCAGACCGGAATCGTCGCTGTTGAGGAACGCGCCGGTGATGGCCGTCGTGTTGAACACGTTCTTGTCGTAGACCATGACCTGCCAGCCATCCTCGTTGGTCAGGATGAGCGTGAGGTTGAGCGTGTTGTATCCGCGCAGCTTGTCGTAATCGAGATCGTTGAAGACCCGCCAATAGGAATTGGACTGCCAGTAGAAATCGCCGCGCAGGGTGGCCGCCCAATCCGATGTGATGGGAAGGCTGTATTGCGCGCCGGCCGACAGCGTGAACGGCGGGGCATTGGGCATCTGGTTGTGGCTCAGGTCTTTGTAGAAACCTTCGCCATTGTTGATATCGGGCACGGTGGCGGGATCGAAATCCGGCTTGCCATCGACCTGCGCAATGTCTCCATAGACGTAAAGCGATTCACACGGCCAGCCGCTTTCGCGGGGGCCGACGAAATGCGTGGTGTGATTGAGCAGGCCGCCCACCACATAAGCCGGGATGATGCAGTTCGACGGATTGGTGGGGAACGGTTTGTAGATTACCCAATCCGAATTGCCCGCCGTGCGATCCATCAGGTCGATGGCCTTTGCGCCTTTGGCGAGACGGGCATCTTCATAACCGCCGCTCAGGTTGAAACGTAAGCCCGGAAGCGGTTCGTAAGTCGCTTCCATTTCGACGCCCTTGATGTGCGCATCGAAATTCAGGTTGACCGAGGTGCGGTCGACGATCTGCGAGATCTGGTAGTTCTCGTAGTTGTAGTAGAACACGTTGCCGTTCAACGTCATTGCGCCGTCGAGCAGCGTGTTCTTGCTGCCGAGTTCGAAGGCATCGATGAATTCGGGTTTGAACGTCAGCGGATGGGCGAAGTGAGATACCGTGACCTGATCGGGTCTCACTGCATCGGTAATGATCGGCGGCGGCGGATTGGCGCCGCCCGCTTTGTAACCGTGCGCATATGATCCGTAGAAAAGCGTTTGATCGGTGAAATCGAGTTTCGGCGTCCAGTTAGCGGCAAAACGGCCGGTCCATTCGCTCCAGCTTTGATCGACGACGCCGGCGACCGGATAACCATAACCCGCAGCCGTGAACCAGCTTGGGATCAGCGTGAAGTGTTTCTTGTCGATAGTGAAGCGTGCGCCGCCCGTCAATTTCAAATCGGGGGTGACGTCGTAATAGACCTCACCGAAGCCCGCATAAGAGTTCAGCAGATAGGGATTTTGACTGAGGAAGTAGTTGTGGCCTTCATTGTCGAGGCTGGAGATCGGATTGGGATCGATATAGCGGCATTGTTCGACGCTGTAGCCCTTGGTGGGATCGAAGAATTGATGGCCATTGACCAGGCATTCATCGTTGCTCGACACGCCCCCCACCCATGGCGTGGTACTGCTACCGAGGAGGGGTTGAACGGAGAACAGTGTAATGGAGTTGATGAAGACGTAGTAATTCTCCTCCGTCTCGTAATGCATGTAGTTGCCGCCGACGCTGAAATTGAACGGCCCGGAGAAATGCGAGGCCAGGCGGAATTCCTGATTGGCTTGCCAGGAATGTTCGGTAACGAGATCTTCGGCGACAAGCCGGTCGCTGCAGCCAAGCTGCGGATCGCAGAACGTGCCGTCGGGTTGAACCTGGCCGCGCTGATTGATGCCGAATGTCATCGGATCGGTTGGATCGGCCCACACGAACACGCCCGGTGCGGTGTTGAAGCGGTTGTAATCTTCCGCCGAGAACAGGAAATCGTGATTGAAGCCGGTTTGCGACGTGAAGGTCAGTTCCGGCGTGACCTGATAATCGGCATTCAATTGCAGAATATCGTTCTTGGCTTTGTAGACAGGCTCAAGCGAGGATTCGATGTGGCGAAGATCGGTCGATTGCACCGTGCGTGCGTAGGGATCGATCAGCGGATTGACCGGCGTACCGAGATTGCTGAGCGGGCCGTAGAACGGCAGCGAGAAACCGTTTGGGACTCCGAAGGCTTCTTTCGAATAGAGAGAGGCCGGCAGGCACGCTTGCGTCAGATAGGGAATGGGGCTGAAGGTGTTGCCGCCCCCACCTGGAATGGTTGAAGGATCGGGAACGGGCACTCCGCCAACCTGTGTGGGCAAAGGCGCGGTCTTGCAGGTTTGCTTGCCGCTGCGCAGGCGATCGTCATCTTCGGAGAAATGCTCCCAGACGAGCGTGGCCTGGAAGTTCGATGTGGGTTTGAAGGCGATGCTCAGACGGCCCGACCACAGGTCGCGGCCATCGATATCCTTGTCGGTCAGTTCGTTGAAGGAATAGCCGTCGCGCTTGGTCCATTCGCCGGCAAGACGGATGTCGAGGCGATCGTCCACGATGGGAAGATTGACCATGCCTTCGAAACGGCGCTGGTGATAATTTCCGAGTTCGGCGGATGCCATGCCTTCGAACTGATCGGTGGGTTTGGCGGTCGTCAGGTTCACCACACCGGCAGTGGCGTTGCGGCCGTAGAGCGTGCCCTGGGGTCCGCGCAGCACTTCGACCTGGCCGAGATCGAAGAATTCCTGCTCGAAGAAATGGTTGCGGATGAACGGCATGTCGTTCAACGCGACAGCAACGGCCGGATCGGTGGTCACCGAAATCGCCTGGGTGCCGATGCCGCGCAACTGGATGCTGTAGCCGGAGAAATTCGTTTTGGTGAAGCTCATGTTCGGGACCTGTTTGATCAGGTCCGGGCCGCCATTGGTTTGGCTGGCGGTGAGCTGTTCCTGGCTCAGCGCAGTGATGGCGATGGGAATCGATTGCACATCGGCGCCGCCGAGTTTGGAAGACGTGACCGTCACCGTTTCAACGGCAGAGCGCGAGGGAGCGGCTTGGGCGATCTGGAAATTGGCGATGTTTTCGGAAGACTGCGTGTCGCCGCGCACGATAGTGATGGCGCTTCCCTCGTGCTTGCGGATTTGGAAACCGGTGCCGCTAAGAATGCGCGAGAGCGCTTCGTCTGCGCCAACTTCGCCTTGTACGCCGCGGGAGTGGGCGCCCTTGATCGCTTGATCGGAATAGAGGAGCGAAACGCCGGTTTGGCGGGAATAGGAATCGAGGGCGGATTTCAGGTCTCCGCCGGGGATGTTGAAATCGGCGGCGTTGGCGCCCAAAGCAATCATGGAATTGGCGATGATGGCTGCGGTGCCTGCGAGTAGCGTGGATTTGAAACTGTTTGGCATTTGCCCCCCGATGATGCGTTTGCGCGGTTCAGCGCGAGATGACGATGTTGTTGCCCTGGTTTTCGACATGCAGGCCGAAGATTTCGTGCGCGACGTTTGCGATGGCGTCGACATCGTTCGTTGCGAACGTGCCGCCGATGGTGAGACGGCCTGCTTCTGCATCGGCGATGATAAGTTTGCGCGTGTTGTAGCGGTTCAACTCGCGCGCGGCGTCGGACAGCGCGAGGTGATCGAAGGTGAGGATGCCGTGCTCCCAGCCCACATCCTTCTTGAGCTGTTCGGCGGGCTTTTTGTTCACCGACAGCGAGGTGGGCGTTGCAAGCGCGACATCGCCGGGGGTGAGCGTGACGGAGCGCGGGCCGGTTTTGCCTGCCGCATCCAGACGCGCGCGGCCTTCCATCAGCGCGACTTTGATGCCGTTGCCTTCGTCGCGCACGGTGAATTTGGTGCCGAGATCGGTGATGCGATGGGCACCCGCGATGACCACGAAGGGATGGGCGGCATCGTGCTTGATCTTGAAATAGGCCTCGCCCTTGTCGAGCCAGGCTTTGCGGCCGTGCGCAGCGTTGGAAATGCGCAAGACCGTGTCGGTGTTGAGTTCGATTTCGGAACCGTCGGCCAACGCCAGCGTTTCGCGGCCGCCGATGGTGGTGGCGTAGGTTTGGTATTCCGGCTTCTTGAGATCGAACGCACCGGAAAGCCCGAATGCGGCAATCGCGATGGCTGCTGCCACGGCGGCGCCGCCAATGGCCCACCAGCGGCGCGGCGCGGGCGCGGCACGCACGGGCCGGAAGGATTGCAGCGCGCTTAGAAGTTCGCTGCGCTTCCATCCAGTCTCAAGGCGAATGAAGGCGACGCGATGGGCGGGCGATTGCGCAAGCCAGGCGTCGAATTGGGCGCGGTCTTCTTCGTTCCAATTGCCGAAATCGCGGCGTTCGATCCATTGGGCGGCTTCACGCGTGAGCGCATCCACGGCGATGTCTTCGGTTGGTTCGAGGGTGCTCATTTCGCCCTGCCCTCGCGTTGCAGATGTTCGACGAGCGCACAGATGCCTTCGGCCAGATATTGCGCGGCGGTGCCTTCGGTGACGCCCATGCGCTGTGCGATCTCGCGGCGGGACAGCCCCTGGATGCGGCCGAGCACGACGGCTTCGCGGCAACGCGGCGAGAGCTTTTCGAGAGCGGCTTGCAGGCGGCGCAACTCATCGCGCGCCATCACGATCTGGTCGGGGCCGGGCGCATCGGAGGCGGGATCGAGCGTGTCGAGATCGGACGCCGCATCGATGGGAATGACGCGCGCCTGGCGGGCACGATCGATGAGCAGATTGCGCGCGGTGGCGAAGAGAAAATGCTTGGGCTTTTCGGGGATGCGTTTGACCGCGCTTTCATAGACGCGGGTGTAAACTTCCTGACGCAGATCGGGGATCTCGTTCTTCAGCCGCCAATTGTGTTGCAGGAACTGCATCAACGAAACCTCAAGCGGCAGGATTTCGCGCGCAAACCACGCATCGGCGCGTGCAACCGCGTCGTTGGTGTCCGCAGGCGCCAAGCCCGCACTCCCGAAATTGTCCGATCTTTCGACCATCCCCAGACCGATCCGCCGGGCCACAGGGCCCCGCGTGGCTATTCCGACGAAACAGCGCGGCGATTGTTAGGGGGTGGGATGCGAATTTTGTGGAGGGCGCAAGAATGTTGCGACTATGTGCAACAAAAAAAGGGCGGCGAATGGGGTCGCCGCCCTTTTGGCAATCCAAAGGGAGAGGACTACCAGTTCTTGGTGACGCGCAATCCGAACAGGCGTGGATCGGTGAGGAACACGTTGGTCGTCAGCGCGGTGTCGTCCGAGTTCAGGAACGCGCCGGTGATGGCGGTGGTATCGAGAACATTCTTCACATAGGCCATCGCCTGCCAGCCGTCCTGGTTGGTGAATATCAGGGCGAAGTTCAGGTTGGTATAGCCGTGAAGCTGATCGTATGGCTTGTCGTTGAAGATGCGGGCGAAGGAATTGCCTTGCCAGTAGAAATCGCCGCGGAAGGTGCCCGCCCAGCTCTCGCTCAGCGGCATGGAGTATTGCCCACCGATCGACAGTGTGAAGGGCGGCGTGTTCGGCAGTTTG
>DASZYI010000066.1:0-12293 GCA_035545475.1 Rhizomicrobium sp. | reverse complement strand
GAACGGTCAGGTGATCCATAGCCCGAGCGGACGCAAACTGTCTTACGGCGCGCTCGCCAATGCGGCGGCAAAAGAACAACGTCCCGCCGATCCTCCATTGAAGACACCCGATCAATTCAAGCTGATCGGAAAGCCGCTCAAACGTCTCGACACGCCGGAAAAGGTGAACGGCACCGCCAAATTCGGCATCGACATCATGCCCGAGGGCGTCAAATTCGCCACGCTTGCGTCTTGTCCCGTATTCGGCGGGAAAGTCGGCAACGTCGCGGGTCAGGATGCGGCAATGGCCGTGCCCGGTGTGAAACAGATCGTTGTGCTCGACGATCTTGTTGCCGTGGTCGGCGATCATTATTGGGCTGCGAAACGCGGGCTCGATAGTCTCGACATCACCTGGAATGACGGCGCGAACGCCAAGGTGACCACTGCGCTTGTGTGGGACGATCTGCGCAAGGCCGCGGAAAGTCCGGGCCTCGTTGCCAAGAAGGAAGGCGACCCGGACAAGGCGCTTGCAAGCGGCGACAAGCACGAAGCGAAATACGAGCTTCCGTTCCTCGCGCACGCGCCGATGGAGCCGATGAATTGTACTGTGCATGTCACGCCTGATTCCTGCGAGATATGGCTCGGCACCCAGGTCTGCGCACGCACCCAGGAAACGGGCGCGAAGGTCACGGGCCTCCCGCTCGAAAAGGTGATCGTCCACAACCAGCTACTGGGCGGCGGTTTCGGCCGCAGGCTGGAAACGGACGCCACCGAGAAAGCCGTGCGTATCGCGCAAAAGGTCGATGGCCCAGTCAAGGTCATCTATTCGCGCGAAGAAGACATTCAGCACGATGTGTATCGCCCCGCCTATTACACGCAGATGTGGGCGACGCTGAAAGACGGCAAGATCGACGGCTGGTTGCATCGCGTGGCGGGTTCATCCGTTGTCGCGCGCTGGCTGACGCCCGCTTACATCGGCAACCACAATATCGATTTCGATGAAGTCGACAGCGCGATCGACGAACCTTACGCGATTCCCAATATGCGGGTGGAGGTCGTGCGCCGCGAGCCGCCGGGCGTGCCCACCGGATTCTGGCGTGGCGTGGGCCCCAACAACAATGTCTTCGCCGTCGAAAGCTTCATGGATGAGCTGGCACACGCGGCCGGAAAAGATCCCGTGGACTTCCGCCGCTCCATGCTCGGAAAAAACCCACGTCTTCTCAATGCGCTCAATGTGGTTGCGCAAAAATCCGGCTGGGGTTCGGCGCTTCCGAAGCGTGTTGGACGCGGCGTGTGCTGCCAACCGTCCTTCGCCAGTTTCATCGCCACGGTGGTCGAAGCCGAGGTCGACGAGAACGGCGAAGTCTATCTGCGCCGCATCAACACGGCGGTCGATACCGGCATCGCGGTCAATCCGGACACGATCAAGGCGCAGTTGCAGGGCGGCATCGTGTTCGGTCTCACTGCCGCGCTTTATGGCGAGGTCACGCTCGATAAGGGCCGCGTACAGCAGAACAATTTCAACGATTACCGGATGCTGCGCATCAACCAGGTGCCGAATATCGAAGTGCATCTGATCAAAAGCGCGGAACCGCCCGGCGGCATCGGCGAGACCGGCACCACGGCGGGCCCGCCCGCCTTGCGCAACGCCATCTATGCCGCCACGGGCATAGCGCTGCGCCGTCTTCCCATCGATCGCGAGGCCCTTGCGGTGAGGAAGAAGGCATGAGCGCGCTTCTCCGCACTCTCGTCACCATCATCGGCGTTGCCGTGGTGATCGCGCTCGGCGTGCTTGCATGGTTCGTGTTTGCGCCCGGGCCGATGGATTTCGCGCAAGGCGGTCATGTCGAGCTGAGCGCTTACAAAGGCGCCGATCCGACCGGCGTTCCCGTAGAACTCGCAAAAGCGAGCTTGCTCGAACGCGGAGAATATCTGACGCGCGCCGCCGACTGCGAATCCTGTCACACCGCCAAGGGCGGCGTGCCGTTCGCGGGTGGTCTCGCTTTCAAGCTTCCGTTCGGCGCGATCTATTCCAGCAACATCACGCCCGACAGGGAAACGGGCATCGGCGCATGGACGGATGCGGAATTCCTGAGCGCTCTGCACAAGGGTGTCGGCCGTGGTGGCAAGCCGCTTTATCCAGCGATGCCTTATGCGTCCTACACCTATCTCACCGATGCAGACGCGCTTGCGATCAAGGCTTATCTTTTCAGCCTCAAGCCCGTGCGCAGCGAGACGCCCGCAAACACATTGTCGTTTCCCTATAACCAGCGCTGGCTGATGACGATCTGGTCGGCGATGTTCAATCCCAACCGACGCTTCGAACCGAACACGGCGCAGACAGCGCAATGGAACCGCGGCGCTTATCTCGCCGAAGGTCTCGCGCATTGCGGCGAATGCCACACGCCGCGCAATCTCCTGCAGGCAACCGACAATCGCCGCAAGTTCTCTGGTGCCCTAACGTCCGGCTGGCGTGCCTACAACATCACCGCCGACAAGACCGCGGGCATCGGGGCTTGGAGCGACGATGAGATCGCGCAATTCCTCTCGACCGGTCATGCGCTGGGCCGCGGCGTCGCCGGCGGACCGATGGGCGAAGCCGTCGATCTCAGTTTGCGCTTCCTCACTGCCGGAGACATCAAGGCCATCGTCGCCTATCTCAAGACCGTTCCAGCCATGGCCACGCCAGGGCTACCCGCCCCCAAAATCACTCCCGCGCCCGCGGCGCCGAAAGAAGGCGTCGTCGCGGGCGTGGACCCGATGGGCAAGCACATCTTCGAAGGCGCCTGCGCAAGCTGCCATGACTGGAACGGTTCGGGATCTCTGACGGCCTATGCCGCACTCACCGGCAACCGCGCCGTCAACGATCCGGGGGCAACAAACGTCGCCCAGATGGTGATTGCCGGTACCCGCGAGCAAACCCCGAAAGGCCCGGTCTTCATGCCCGCCTTTGGCGCGGCCTATTCCGATGCCGAAATCGCCGCCGTCGCCAACTATGTGACCGCCCGTTTCGGGGCCGGTGGCTCCCGCCTCACGGCCCACGATGTCGCCGAACTGCGCCAGATGAACTAGCCGGGCCCAGTTCCGGGAACCCGGACCCACATGGACGCATTCTTGCGACAATTCCGACAAATGTTGAGGGGGGTGCTCTGGTATGAACTTTCCCAGATAGGGAAGTCCCGCGTTTCAGGAGTGGGTAGCAGGTAGGCCGTAAGTCATGAGTCCCGATAAGAACACTGATGCCACTCCTCACCTGGCGCCGCCGCGCGAAAGCCTGGGCATGCGCGCGCGCGAATGGATCCGGCAATTCCCGGTCCGGTTCGTGGTCATCATCGTGGCCGCGCTGCTGCTGATCGGCCTGATCTATTTTCTTTCCCACAACCAGCCCACGCAGCAGCGCGGCCGGTTTGGCGAAGCCCAGCCCGTCGGCATTGCAAAGGTCAGCCGTGGCGCCATGCCGATCACGCTCAATGCGCTTGGTACTGTTACGCCGCTTGCCACCGTCACCGTGCGCCCCCAGGTGAGCGGGCCGGTGGTGAAGTTCAACTTCACCGAAGGCCAGATGGTGAAGAAGGGCGATGTGCTGGCCGAGATCGACCCGCGTCCGTTCCAGGCCGCTCTCCAGCAGGCGCAAGGCCAGCTCGATCGGGACCGCGCCACACTCGCCAATGCGAAAGCCGATCTCGCACGGTACCAGAATCTTTGGGATCAGAAGGCCATTTCGCAGCAACAACTCGCCACGCAGCGCGCGGCGGTAAAGCAGGATGAAGGCGTTCTGGCGTCAGATCAGGGCAATGTCGAAGCGGCGGCGTTGAACCTGAGCTACACGAAAGTCGTTTCGCCCATCGATGGGCGCGCGGGCATCCGCCAGGTCGATGTCGGCAATCTGGTGCAGGCGGGGCAGGCCAACGGCATCGTCACGGTCACCCAGATCAACCCGATGTCGGTGTTGTTCTCGATCCCCGAAGACAGCGTCGATCGGATCATGGCGCGCATGAACGGGGGGGCCTCGTTGCAAGCCGAGGCTTACGACCGCGCGCAAACCAAAAAACTCGCGACCGGCACGCTGGCTGCGGTGGACAGCACAATCGACACCACGACGGGGACGGTGAAGTTGCGCGCAATGTTCGACAATTCGAACAACGCACTCTTCCCCAACCAGTTCGTGAACATCCATCTGCTGATCGACACGCTAGAAAACCAGACGCTGGTGCCGACCGCCGCCATCCAGCGCGGCGCGCAGGGCACCTTCGTGTTCATCGTCAATCCCGACAAGACGGTGGCGATGCGCAGCGTCACAACGGGCGCCACCGACGGCGAGCACACCGTCATCGCCAAGGGATTGAAGCCGGGCGACACCATCGTGGTCGATGGCGCGGACCGTTTGAGCGACGGTTCGCTGATCGAGATTCCGGCAGCGCCGAATGCGAACATCGCCAAGCCCAGCGAAGCGCCGGCCGGACAAGCGCCGCCGCCCGCGAACCGGGTGGACCGCTTCCAGCGCATGCTGAAACGCCTGCCGCCGGAGGAGCAGGAAAAGCTCAAGAAGATGACGCCCGCCGAGCGGCGTCAGTGGTTCCAGGAACATCGCGGAGAATTCCGCCGCAATCGCGGCGGGTAACAGGGCCTTGCGTTCGGCATCCGACAGCAGGCGGACGACATGAACATCTCCGCTCCTTTCATCCGGCGCCCCGTCGCGACCTCGCTGGTGATGATCGCGATCATGCTGATCGGCATCGTCGGCTACACCTATCTGCCGCTCTCGGCACTGCCGGAAGTCGATTATCCGACCATCCAGGTGCAGACGTTCCTGCCCGGCGCGAGCCCGGACGTGATGACCACATCGGTCACCGCGCCGCTCGAACGCCAGTTGGGTCAGATGCCGGGACTGAAGCAGATGACCTCGGCGAGTTCGGCCGGGGCGTCGGTCATCACCCTGCAATTCGATCTGTCGCTCAGTCTCGACATCGCCGAACAGGAAGTGCAGGCCGCGATCAACGCCTCGGGAAGCCTGCTGCCGCAGACGCTTCCCGCACCGCCCATCTACGCCAAGGTCAATCCCGCGGACGCACCGATTCTGACCATTGCGGTGATGTCGAAATCCATGCCGATCACCGATGTGCAGAATCTGGCGGAAACGCGCATCGCGCAAAAGATTTCGCAGCTTCCCGGCGTCGGCCTCGTCAGCATCAATGGCGGCCAGCGGCCCGCCGTGCGCGTGCAGGCCAATCTCCATGCGCTCGCCGCTTACGGTCTCAATCTCGACGACCTGCGCACCACGATTTCCAACGCCAATTCCAACGCGCCCAAGGGCAGTTTCGACGGCAAGACGCAATCCTACACCATCAACGCCAACGACCAGCTTCAGACCGCCGACGACTACAAGAACATCATCGTCGCCTACAAGAACGGCGCGCCGGTGCGCCTCACCGATGTGGCGACTGTTTCGCAGAGCGCGGAAAATGTGAAGCTCGCGAGTTGGGCAAACACAAGCCCGGCGATCCTGCTCAACGTGCAGCGTCAGCCGGGCGCGAATGTGATCTCGGTGGTGGATTCCATCCGCCAGATATTGCCGCAGATCGAAGCGGAACTTCCCGGCAATGTGCAGGTGTCGGTGCTGACCGACCGCACCAACACGATCCGCGCATCCGTCTCCGACGTGCAGTTCGAGCTGCTGCTTGCGGTCGTCCTCGTGGTGCTCGTCATCTTCCTGTTCCTGCGCAACATTCCCGCCACCTTCATTCCCAGCCTTTCGGTGCCGCTCTCCATCGTCGGCACTTTTGCGGCGATGTATGGGCTGGGCTTCTCGCTCAACAATCTTTCGCTGATGGCGCTCACCATCTCCACGGGATTCGTGGTGGACGACGCCATCGTGATGATCGAGAACATTACCCGCTATCTCGAAGAGGGCGAAACCCCTCTCAACGCCGCGCTGAAAGGCGCGGGCGAGATCGGTTTCACCATCGTTTCGCTGACGATTTCGCTGATCGCGGTGCTGATCCCGCTGCTCTTTATGCAGGAAGTGGTGGGCCGCCTGTTCCGCGAATTCGCCATCACCCTGTCGGTAACGATCCTAATTTCGGCGGTTGTTTCGCTGACGCTCGTGCCGATGCTCTGCGCCAAGCTGCTGCGCCACCGGTCCGAACAACGCCAGCAAGGCAACATCGCACGCCGCGCACAAGAGTATTTCGACCGCACGATCCGCGAATATGACCGGCTTCTTGTATGGGTGCTGGATCATCAGCCGCTCACCATGCTGATCGCCGTGGTCACGCTCGTGGTCACCGTGCTGCTTTACATCGCGATCCCGAAGGGTTTCTTCCCGCTGCAGGATACCGGCTTCATCCAGGGCATCACGCGGGGCGCGCCCACTGTTTCGTTCGCTGCGATGTCCGACAAACAAAACCAGTTGGCGCGCACCATTCTTGCCGATCCCGATGTGGCAAGCCTGTCGTCCTTTATCGGCGTGGACGGCACCAATTCCACGCTCAACAGCGGCCGCTTCCTCATCAACCTGAAAGACAAGGGCGACCGTGATAGCGTCGAAACCATCATCCATCGTCTCGACAAGGAAGCGCGCGACATCGCGGGCATCTCGCTCTACCTCCAGCCGGTGCAGGACCTGACCATCGATTCAACGATCAGCCGCAGCGCCTATCAGTTCGTCGTCGAAGGTGCGAGCACCGCCGAACTGCGCGAATGGGTGCCAAAGCTGGTGCAGAAACTTTCCACCCTGCACGAGATCGAAAACGTTTCCACCAACTTCACCGACATGGGCCTGTCGGCCTATATCGCGGTGGATCGCGACACCGCCGCGCGGTTTGGCATCACGGCGGCGACGGTGGACAATGCGCTTTACGACGCTTTCGGTCAGCGCATCGTCTCCACCATCTTCACGGAATCGAACCAGTTCCGGGTTATCCTCGAAGCCGATCCGCAATTGCAGAAAGACATCGCTTCGCTTTCCAGCGTGTACCTGCCGTCGGCGGGCGGCGGGCAGGTGCAGCTAAGCGCGATCGCCCATGTCGAAGAACGCCCCGTCCCGCTGGAGATCGATCACCTCAGCCAGTTTCCTGCCGCGATGATCTCCTTCGACGTGGCGGAAGGCTATTCGCTCGGCAGCGCCGTCGATGCCATCGAACAGGCGGAAAAAGACATCGGCCTGCCGCCCAGCCTTACCACCGCTTTCCAGGGGTCTGCGCTCGCTTTCCAATCCGCGCTGACCAACGAGTTGCTTTTGATTTTGGCCGCTATCGTCACAGTCTATATCGTGCTGGGCGTGCTCTATGAGAGCTTCATCCACCCGGTCACAATACTCTCCACCTTGCCGTCTGCCGGTGTCGGCGCGTTGCTGGCGCTCATTATCTCGGGTCACGAACTCGATATTGTTTCCATCATCGGCATCATCCTTCTGATCGGCATCGTGAAAAAGAACGCGATCATGATGATCGACTTCGCACTCGAAGCCGAACGCAACGAAGGAAAATCCACCCGCGAAGCCATTCACCAAGCAGCACTTCTGCGCTTCCGCCCCATCATGATGACCACCGTAGCCGCCTTGTTCGGCGCGTTGCCGCTAATGCTGGGCAGCGGCATGGGCTCCGAACTGCGCCATCCGTTGGGCATCTCCATCGTCGGCGGTCTGCTGGTCAGTCAGGCGCTCACCTTGTTCACCACGCCCGTCATCTATGTCTATTTCGACCGCTGGTCGCACGAATTCGCCGACTGGCGCCGCCGCCGCTTCGCAAGGTGAGGCGGCGATGAACTTCACCTCCATCTTCGTCTCGCGCCCCATCGCCACGATCCTGCTCACGGTCGGATTGGCGCTGTCCGGCATGATGGCGTTTTTCCTTCTGCCGGTTGCGCCGCTTCCCAACATCGACCTGCCGACGATTTCCGTGACGGCCAGCATGGCGGGCGCGAGCCCCGAAACCATGTCCACCAGCGTGGCGACGCCGCTCGAACGCCATCTCGGCACCATCGCCGACGTGACCGAGATGACCTCGCAAAGCAGCGTCGGCTCCACGCGCATTACTTTGCAGTTCGGTATCGACCGCGACATCGACGGTGCCGCCCGCGACGTGCAGGCCGCGATCTCGGCGGCGCGCGCCGATCTGCCCGCCGCCCTCAAGTCCAATCCGACCTATCGCAAGATGAACCCGGCAGACATGCCGATCATGATCCTTGCGCTGTCGTCGAAGACGCTGACGCCGGGCCAGATTTACGACGCGGCATCGAACATCATCCAGCAGAAGATGTCCCAAGTGAAGGGCATTGGCGACGTCCAATTGAGCGGCAGCTCGCTTCCTGCCGTGCGCGTCGAACTCAATCCACGGGCGCTGTTCAAATACGGCATCGGTCTGGAAGATGTGCGCGCCGCCCTTTCCGCCGCCAACGCCAACAGCCCCAAAGGCGCCATCGAACAGGACGACCGCCGCTACCAGCTTTACGTCAACGACACCGCGAGCAAGGCCGACGAATACAAAAACCTCGTCGTCGCCTATCGCAACGACGCCGCCGTGCGCCTGTCGGACATCGCGCAGGTCGAGGACGGGGTGGAGAACATCCGCAATCTCGGCCTCGCCGACGGCGTGCCCGCCGTGCTGGTGATGTTGAGCAAGCAGCCCGGCGCCAATGTCATTCAAACGGCGGACCGCATTTATGCCCTGCTGCCGGAAATGCGCGCCGCGCTGCCGCCCTCCGTCAAGCTCGACGTGGTGAACGACAGCACCATCACCATCCGGCAGTCCGTGCATGACGTGGAAGAAACGCTGCTGCTTTCCACCATCTTTGTGCTTCTGGTGGTGTTCTTGTTCCTGCGCACGGTGCGCGCCGCGTTGGTGCCTGCCGTCGCCCTGCCGCTGTCGCTGATCGGCACGTTCGGGTTCATGTACCTGCTCGGCTACAGTCTCGACAATTTCTCGCTGATGGCGCTCACAATCGCCACCGGCTTCGTGGTGGACGACGCCATCGTCGTGCTGGAAAACGTGACGCGCCACATCGAGGCAGGAAAATCGCGCTTCGAGGCGGCGCTGCTCGGCGCAAAGGAAGTGAGTTTCACCGTCATCGCCATGAGCCTTTCGCTCATCGCGGTGTTCGTGCCGATCCTCCTGATGGGCGGGCTTGTCGGGCGGTTGTTCCGCGAATTCGCGGTCACGCTTTCCCTCGCCATCCTGGTGTCGCTGGTGATCTCGCTCACCACCACGCCCATGATGTGCGCTTATCTCGCCAACACGCCCGATCAGGACCGCGAAAACCGCCTCACGCGCGCCTCGCGCCGGGCGTTCGAATATGTGCAGGGGCTTTATGAACGCTCGCTGCGCTGGGCGCTTGCCGTGCCGGGCACGATCCTCTTCATCCTGGCGCTCGCCGTCTGCATTAATTTCTATCTCTGGTTCGCGATCCCCAAAGGCTTCTTCCCGCAACAGGATACCGGCGCACTGATGGGCCGCATCCGCGCCGACCAGACGATTTCGTTCCAGGCGATGGCGCAGAAATTCACCCAGTTCGTGAACATCATCAAAAGCGATCCCAATGTCGAACACGTCGTCGGTTTCACGGGCGGCGGGGGAGGGCGCGGCGGCGGTTCCACCAATTCGGGTTTCATTTACGCGCAGTTGAAGCCGTTGAGCGAGCGCAAGCTCACCACCGATCAGGTGGTCGATCGGTTGCGGCCGCAGCTCGACAAGGTGGCCGGGGCGCGCCTTTCGCTGTTCGGCCGTCAGGATGTGCGCGCGGGCGGGCGGCAGGGCTTCGCGCAATTCCAATACACCATCCAGGCCGACACGCTGGACGAGTTGCGCGAATGGGCGCCCAAGATCACCAATGCGCTACAGAACGTGCCCGAACTCGAAGACGTGAGCTCCGATCAGGAAGACAAGGGGCTGGAGATGCAGTTGCATATCGACCGCGCTGCTGCCGCCCGCCTCGGCATCAATATCACCCAGATCGACAACACGCTTTACGATGCGTTCGGCCAGCGCCAGGTCTCGACCATCTATGAAGACCTCAATCAGTACCATGTGGTGATGGAGGTCGCTCCCGAATTCTGGCAAAGCCCGGAAACACTGAAAGACATTTACGTCAGCACCTCCGGCGGCGCGATCAGCGGCACACAGGCGAGCGGCGCGGTGGTGGGCACAACGGTTCTCGCCAATACCGAAGCCCCCACCCAGGCCGACATCGCATCGGATGCGGTGCGCAACCAGCAGCTCAACGCGCTCACCAACAGCGCGGGCGGAAAGGCATCGACCGGTTCTGCGCTCAGTACGCGGCAGGAAGTCATGGTGCCGCTTGTGAACTTTGTATCCTACGGACCCGGCGCCACCCCGCTCTCGGTCAATCATCAAGGGCCGTTCGTGGCGACGACCTTCTCGTTCAATCTTGCGCAGGGCAAGACCATCGGCGACGCGGTAAACGCGATCAATCGCGCGATGGCGCAAGTCCATGCGCCGCTTTCCATCCACGGCACGTTCGCGGGCACGGCACGGCTGTTCCAGCAATCTATCGGCGACGAACCGCTTCTGATCCTTGCCGCCCTCATCTGCGTCTACATCGTGCTGGGCATTCTCTATGAGAGCTATGTTCACCCCATCACCATTCTCTCGACGCTTCCATCGGCGGGGGCAGGCGCGATCCTGGCGCTGCTTCTGTTCCGCACCGAATTCAGCCTGATCGCGCTGATCGGGGTGATATTGCTGATCGGCATCGTGAAGAAGAACGCCATTATGATGATCGACTTCGCGCTGCAGGCCGAGCGCGAACAGGGTCTCGATTCGCGCGAGGCGATCTATCAGGCCTGCATCCATCGCTTCCGCCCGATCATGATGACGACCATGGCGGCGCTGTGCGGCGCGCTCCCGCTGGCGTTCAGCTTCGGCAACGGGGCCGAGCTTCGTCAGCCCTTGGGCATTTCCATCGTCGGAGGGCTGCTGGTGAGCCAGATTCTGACGCTTTACACCACGCCGGTGATATATCTGTATCTCGACCGTTTCGCGCTCAAATGGCGCCGGCGCTGGAACAGGTTCTATGGCCGCCTGATGGGCGACGAACCGGCACCCCAAGCCTGATCAAGCCATTCGCGAACGGCATACCGGCCCGCCTCTTTTTATTGCGCCGGAAATGCCTATTTCTCCCGGACGAAGAGGCACTCATGTTTTTCACGTCCCCCGCCGTTCTCGATGCGCTCCTGCTCTCCGCGGTTTTCGCGGTCAGCGGGCTTTTGCATGTCGCGGCCCCGGCTTTTGTCCGCAATGCCTATGAACGCTGGCACTTCCCGCCGAAGTTCTATCGGGTGACGGGCATCCTCAACCTGATGGTCGCCGCCTTCCTTGCCGTACCCGTCACCCGGATCTGGGGCGTGGCGCTTGCCGCTTTCCTGATGTTCTTCGCGGTGGTGACCTTGCTGAACAACCGCCAGTATAAATACTCGCTGCCTGCGATGTTGCTTCTGGCCGCGCTGGTGCCGGTCACCCTGGCGGGGCCGATCTAAAATCAATTGAGCAATCATACTCTTCCAAACCCTCCCCTTGAGGGAGGGTGAAGATGTCTCGCCCAGGCAACGAAATTTCCCCCGTAAAGATTTCTCCGGGCGAACCTAAGTTCGCCCGCACCCGCTCGTATTACCCGGTGTAGTTTTCGAAATCGGGACCCTCAACCGGCGGAAAGCTTACGGGGGATGGCGGATACACCGGACACCAGGCGTGACGACGCTCGCACCCATCGGGACGCGCCCATGAACGCGGCCGATCTGGAAGCGTGGTTTGTCGACGAGGTGCTGCCGCTGGAGGCGATATTGATGCAGTACCTGCGCAATCACTGGCGCGACCCAAGCGAGATCGACGACCTTCGGCAGGAAGTCTACATCCGCGTCTGCGAAGCCGCCCAGCGCGAAATCCCCGATCCCGCCAAGCCGTTCGTGCTCGGCACCGCGCGCAATCTCATCATCGACCGCATTCGCCGCCAGCAGATTGTCGCCATCGAAAAAGTGGCCGATCTCGATGCGCTGGGTCTGGCCGCCGATATTCCTGGTCCCGACAGAAGTGCGATGGCGCGCGACGAACTGCGCCGCCTGCAATCGGCCATCGACCGCCTGCCGCCGCGCTGCCGCGAGGCCGTCGTGCTCTGCAAGATCGAAGGTCTCAGCCAGCGCGAAATCGCAAGCCGCATGGGCGTTTCCGAAGCCACGGTTTCCGAACATATCGACAAAGGCATGTGCGCGCTTGCCGATATGCTCTACGGCGAACCGCACGAAATCCGGAGGACGCAATGATCGCCCCGGGTGAAAAATTCGCGGCGGAAAAAAACACGCAGGC
>DASZYI010000065.1:0-20563 GCA_035545475.1 Rhizomicrobium sp. | reverse complement strand
TACCGGCGCTTATTCGCTGGCGATGATTTTTGTCGAACACGAGCATCTCTTGATCGGGGCCCGCAAAGGCGCGCCTCTTGCCGTCGGTTACGGCGACAAGGAAGGCTATCTGGGTTCCGATGCCTTCGCGCTTGCCCCGCTCACCAATCGCGTGGCCTATCTCGAAGACGGCGACGTGGTGGTGGTCAACGGCCCCGACATCACGATCTATGACGAACAGGGCAGGCCCACCAATCGCGAAGTGAGGATCTCCACCGCCTCGGCCCAGATGGTCGACAAAGGCGGCAAGCGGCACTTCATGGCGAAGGAAATCGCCGAACAGCCCGAAGTGATCGGTCACACGCTTTCGCATTATCTCGACGCCACCGGACCCAGCGTCTCGCTCAACGACAAGAAGCTGGAAAAGGCGCTTGCCAACGCGACGCGTCTCACGATCTCGGCCTGCGGTACTGCCTTTTATGCGGGCCTCGTCGGCAAATACTGGTTCGAACAACTGGCGCGCCTGCCGGTGGAAGCCGATGTGGCGTCCGAACTGCGCTACCGCGAACCGGTCTATCCAAAAGACGGCGTGGCGCTGTTCATTTCCCAATCCGGCGAAACCGCCGACACCTTGGCGGCATTGCGCGACGCGAAGGCGCAAGGCCAGACGACCATCGCCATCGTCAATGTCACCGAAAGCTCCATCGCGCGCGAAGCCGACATTGCGCTGCCGACTTTCGCAGGCCCCGAAATCGGCGTGGCCTCCACCAAAGCCTTCACCTGCCAGTTGAGCGCACTCGCCGCTCTCGCCATCGCCGCCGCCCGCGCGCGTGGCCATGTGAATGCGGAGCAGGAAAAGAAATTGTGCGGTGCACTGCTCGAATTGCCGCGCCACATCGTCGAATTCCTCAAGACGGAAGCTAAGGTCGAAGCCGTCAGCCAGGAAATCGCCAAGACCCGCGACGTGCTCTATCTCGCGCGCGGCATCAACTTTCCGCTCGCGATGGAAGGCGCGCTGAAGCTGAAAGAGATTTCGTATATCCACGCCGAAGGCTATGCCGCCGGCGAAATGAAACACGGGCCAATCGCGCTGATCGACGAAGACGTGCCGATCATCGTCATCGCCCCGCACGACGCGCTGTTCGAAAAGACCATTTCGAACATGCAGGAATCCATGGCGCGCGGCGGCAAGGTGGTGCTGATCTCCGATGCGGAAGGAATACTGAAAGCGGGCGACGCCGTGTGGCAGACCATCCAGGTCCCCGCCGCCGATCCTTTCATTTCGCCGCTGCTCTACGCGCTGCCGATCCAGCTTCTCGCCTATCATACCGCCGTCGCCAAAGGCACCGATGTCGACCAGCCGCGCAATCTCGCCAAATCGGTGACGGTGGAGTAGCTGGACAAAATAGCCATCCTATGGCTATAATTGTTGCATGAGCCAACATACCGTCGCCGAAGCCAAGAACAAGCTTCCCGAACTCATCAAGCGCGCCGAAAAAGGCGAGGACGTGGTGATCACCCGCCACGGCACACCGGTTGCGAAAATCAGTGCCGTGGTCTCGGCACCTGTGCCGAAACGGATAACCAAAGAAGCCGTTGAATGGCTCGATAAGCACCGCGTGAAAGGCAAGATCCCCAAGGAGGATGCGGGCATTTTTGTTTCCCGCATGCGCGATGAGGAGTGGCCGCGCTGAATCTCTATCTCGATAGCAGCGTTGTTGTCCCGCTTTTCCTGCCGGATGTGTTTGTAGCAGAAGCAACAGCATTGTTGGAAAACGCTGGTGGGCAGGTTGTTATCAGCGATTTCGTTGCCGCCGAATTTTCATCGGTCGTCGCCATCAGATTACGCAACAAGGACCTGACGCCGTCTGCCGCGCGTCTTGCGTTTTCCGGCTTCGATAGCTGGTGCGATCTGTATGCCGAAAGCGCCAAAACCCTGCCGTCGGACGTTGAAGATGCAAAAAGCTTCATCCGAAGGCTCGATCTGCCGCTACGGACGCCTGATGCGATCAATCTCGCCATTGCCAAGCGCCTAGGTCTCGAACTTGCTACCTTCGACAAAAAGATGGCCGCATCCGCACGCCGTCTGGGAATTTCCGTTGTGAAGGCCTGATCGCCCGATGACCGTGGCAAACCCTCTGCTAAAGTCCGCCCCATGACAGACACGCCACCCGATTCCGCCGCCCTCAAACGGGCCGCCGCCGCCAAAGCGCTGGATTACGTTGAAAACAATATGAAGCTCGGCCTTGGCACGGGCTCCACGGCCGAGGCTTTTCTGGATGTGCTGGCGCCTCGCGTGCGCGGAGGGCTGAACATCACGGGCGTGGCTACGTCCGAGCGCACGGCGCTCAAGGCGCGCAATCTGGGCATTACCATCGGCGAACTCGACCAGGTGGGCGAACTCGATCTGGTGGTCGATGGCGCCGATGAAGCCGATGCCGACCTCAATCTCATCAAGGGCGGGGGCGGCGCGCATCTGATCGAAAAGATCGTGGCCACGTCTTCGAAGAAGATGGTCGTCATTGCCGATGGTTCGAAACTCGTGAAGCGGCTCGGAAAATATCCGCTGCCGGTGGAAGTGGTGAAGTTCGGCCACGCCACCACCGCGCGCCGCATAGTCGAGGTAGCCAAGAAATTCCGCCGCGAGATCGCGCCGGTGTTGCGCATGAAAGACAATGCGCCGTTCATTACCGACAGCGGTAATTACATCTACGATTGTGCCTTCAAAAGCATCGTCAATCCGGCCAAGCTCGCAACCGCCTTGTCCGTCATCCCCGGCGTTGTCGAACATGGGCTGTTCGTCGGCATCGCCTCCACTTTGATCCTTGCGCGCGAAACCGGCGTCGAGGTGATCGAGAAAGCCCCATGAGCAAATACGACTACGATCTCTTTGTCATCGGCGGCGGTTCGGGCGGCGTGCGCGCCAGCCGCATGGCCGCGATGACGGGCGCCCGCGTTGCGATTGCTGAAGAATACGGTTTCGGCGGCACCTGCGTGATCCGCGGCTGCATTCCGAAGAAGCTGCTCGTCTATGCCAGCCGCTATCGCGAGGATTTCGAGGACAGCGCCGGTTTCGGCTGGACGGTGCCGGAAGCGAAGTTCGACTGGAAAACGCTGATCGCCGCCAAGGACAACGAGATCGCGCGCCTCGAAACCATTTATCATCAGAACGTGTCGAAGGCCGGCGTCGAGATCATCATGGATCGCGCGGAATTCGCAGGCCCGAACACCATCCATTTGAAGAAGTCGGACAGAAAGGTCACCGCCGAGCGCATCCTCATCGCCACCGGCGGCCGGCCGTCATGGGATCTGGGCGGGGCGCCGGGTGCGGAAAACTGCATCACCTCCAACGAAGCTTTCCATCTGGAGAAACTCCCCAAACGCATCGTCATCGCGGGCGGCGGCTATATCGCGGTGGAATTCGCACAGATTTTCCAGGGTCTGGGATCGCAAGTCACGCTCGTCTATCGCGGACCCAAAATCCTGCGCGGCTTCGATGAGGACATGCGCGATGCGCTGACCGAATCCATGCACGCGCGCGGCATCCGCGTGTTGGTCAATCGCATCTTCAAGCGTGTCGACAAGCGGGCAGGGGAAGTTTTCGCCATCACCGATCACGACGAAATGATCGAGGCCGATCAGGTGATGCTCGCCATCGGCCGCGTTCCCAACACCGACAATATGGGGCTGGAAACGGCAGGCGTGGCCCGCAAGAAACGTGGCGCCATCGCGGTGGACGAATATTCGAAAACCAATGTCGATCACATCCATGCCATTGGCGACGTCACCGACCGCCTGCAGCTCACCCCTGTCGCGATCCACGAAGCGATGGCCTATGTGGCGACTGTGTTCGGCGGCAAGCCCACGCCCGTCGATCACAACCTCGTCCCCACCGCCGTCTTCACCACCCCCGAAATCGGCACCGTCGGGCTCACCGAGGCAAAGGCTCTGGAAAAGGGCTACGCGATCGACGTCTATAAATCCACCTTCCGTCCACTCAAGAACACGCTCTCCGGCCGCAACGAACGTGCGGTGATGAAGCTGATTGTGGACCAGAAGACCGACAAGGTTCTCGGCTGTCATCTCTTCTCGCCGGAGGCCGGCGACATGGCGCAGCTTGTGGCGGTTGCGATGAAGATGGGCGCCACCAAAGCACAGTTCGATGCAACCATCGCGCTCCACCCCAGTGCCGCGGAAGAGCTAGTGACCATGCGCAGCAAGAGCTACTCGAAGGAACCGCCGCGCTAGCAAAATGCGCAGCACAAAAACAAACGGCGCCCTTTCGGGCGCCGTTCGCTCAATTGCAATTCGGCTTTGCTTACGCGGTCTTCTTGCGACGGCGCATCATGCCCAATCCGGCAAGTCCTGCACCGAGCAGGGCAAGCGTGGCGGGTTCAGGCGTGGTGATCGTCGGCTGACCGGATGCCGTCAGCGTGCCCGACCAGGATGTGACGCCCACCCGGGTTTGCGTGCCGGTGAACAGAATGGTCGCTTCTGTGCTGTCGAAACCATTGACCTTCAGGATGCCGGTAAGCGTCAGGCTGAACGTGCCGTTCTGATCCGAACCGGTCCAGCCGTTGGCCTGAGCATTGTTCGAAGTGACCGAATCGAGATCGAATTCCAGCGTGTTGCCGCCGGTGATAATGATGAAGCTCGAGATCGAGGAAGGCAGCGGATTGTAGGAGAAGTCCGAGATCGTGCCCGAAGTGCCCGAGAAAATGGAGAGATCGCCGCCGCCGCCAGCCACCGGAACGGTGAAGTTGGGGCCGGCCGAGAAGTCGAAACCATTATAGGTCGTAACGTCCGCGCCGCCCGTTGCTGTGAACTGCGGGGCACCGGAACCGTTCAGCGTCAGTGTTCCATTGATCGGATTTGCGCTCGCCGGGGCTACGGCACTGAGCACAAGACCAGCGGCGACAGCAGCAATTCCGGCGAATTTCTTGAATGCAGACATGGAACCCTCCTTTTACGCAACACGAGCTCAAGACCGTGTGTGGTTAATTGGTTAGCACGATCCGTGCCATGGGCGGATTCCGAGGCAAATCAGGAGATTGTTGGCAACGACCACAGACCGGCTGTAAACCATACTGACGGTCATCATTCTTAACGAATGAAAAGCTCGCTACGATTCCAACGGGTTGAACGGATTCTACGGTCGCTAACAGAAGTTCCACGGAACGGGCGAAATATGGTAAATGTCTTTACAGTTCAGGCACTTTCGTTAACTTTTGGATTTCATCCACAGCTCATTCCCTCGTCGTAGACGGGCAGCGGGGACGGCCCGTCAATCGGGCGTTGAACATCGCCCTGTTCCGCGCTGGCCAAGCCCGAATCGTTCCCCTATATCCCCGCGTCGACAGGAGAGAGTCCCGTGCCTCAGAATTGGAGCCCTTCGAGCTGGCGTTCCAAGCCGATCCGCCAGGTGCCGGAATACCCGGACCCTGCCGCGCTCGCGGCGGTTGAAGCGCGGCTGAAATCGCACCCGCCGCTCGTCTTCGCGGGCGAGGCGCGCAATCTCACTGCCGCGCTGGCGCAGGTCTGCGAAGGCAAGGCTTTCCTGCTGCAGGGCGGCGATTGCGCGGAAAGCTTCGCCGAATTCCATCCCGACAAGATCCGCGACACCTTCCGCGTACTGTTGCAGATGGCGGTGGTGCTGACATTCGCCGCCGGCGTGCCGGTGGTGAAGGTGGGCCGCATCGCGGGCCAGTTCGCCAAACCGCGCTCGGAAGACACCGAAACGCGCGACGGCGTGACGTTACCGTCCTATCGCGGCGACAACATCAATGGCGGCGAGTTCACCGCTGAAGCGCGCATACCCGATCCGAAACGCCTGATCGAAGCGACCGCGCAATCGGCCGCCACACTCAATCTGTTGCGCGCATTCGCATCGGGCGGTTATGCCGATCTGCACAATGTGCACCGTTGGATGTTGGGCTTCATCTCAGGCTCGCCAGCCGGCGAACAATATAGAGGCCTGTCCGAACGCATCACCGAAACGCTCGAATTCATGGAAGCGTGCGGCATCACGCCGGATTCGGTGCCGCAACTGCGCACCACGGATTTCTACACGAGCCACGAAGCGCTGCTGCTGAACTACGAACAGGCGATGACGCGCGTCGATTCCACCAGCGGCGACTGGTACGATACCTCGGCCCACATGCTCTGGATCGGCGACCGCACGCGCCAGCTCGACGGCGCCCATGTCGAATTCATGCGCGGCATCAAAAATCCCATCGGATTGAAATGCGGCCCAAGCCTGCCGGAAGACGAATTGCTGAAACTCATTGCGATTTTGAATCCGGAAAACAAGCCCGGCCGCCTCACGCTGATCGCCCGCTTCGGCTCCGACAAGGTGGCCGAGAAACTGCCGCCGCTGGTGCGCGCGGTGAAACGCGAAGGGGCGAAGGTCGTGTGGTCCTGCGATCCGATGCACGGCAACACCATCAAGCTGCAATCGGGTTACAAGACCCGTCCCGTCGACCGCATCCTCGAAGAAGTCCGTTCGTTCTTCGCCATCCACCGCGCGGAAGGCACGCACGCCGGGGGCGTCCATTTCGAAATGACGGGCCAGGACGTCACCGAATGCCTGGGCGGCGCGCAAGGATTGAAGGAGATCGATCTGGCCGACCGCTACCAGACGGCCTGCGACCCCCGCCTCAACGCCAGCCAGGCGCTCGAACTTGCTTTCCTGATGGCGCAAGGCATTCGGGCCGAACGCATGAAAGAGCCGCGTTTTGCAGCCTCGGCTTAACCTTCGCAAGTAAAAGAGGGCGTCGAGTATGGGTGTTGCGCGCCTGGTTGCGAAAGGTTGGATCGTCTTCTGCCTGTTCGCGGCCGCGCACGCGATCCACATGCATCTGGCGACGCCGGCCTACGCGCCCGCCATCGTCGTTTCGATGCTGCTGTTCGCCGCGATGGGTTTGCTCTTCGCGACAGGCTACGGCGTTTCCGCCCGCGACGGCACCAAGCCGCTGATCGAACGGTTGAAGCCGCATCACCTGATGCCCGATTTCAACGGCATCGTGTTCCTGATCTTCGTGGTGCTGAGTTGGCTCAATCAGATCCTGTTCGCGCCTTTTCATCCGATGGGCGCAGGCATTGGCGCCATCGTCAACGCCATTCAGTTCGCAGTTCCCGGACAAGACGCGTTGCTCGTAGCACTGGCACCGTGCGCGCCCGATGGCGGCCGCGTGTTCTCTTCCGCCTTCGCATGGATATTGGCGATCATCTTCGTCGCGTCCGCGATTTCGCGCATAAGGTTGGCGGCAGGTTTGCTGCGCCTCGAACGCACCACACGTTCCGAAGTGCTGGGCGCACCCGTTCACGCAGCCGTCCTCGGCATCGCAGCCATCGCCGGCATCCAGATGTTCTTCATCGGCAGCGCCTATCCCTGGTTCGGCTGCCAGATCCTCGCAGGCCTGCCGGGCACCGTAATCATAGGATTGGCGCCGCTGTTACTGGCTTATCTGATCGTGGCAGCACTTACGGCGGCTGTCGCGCTGAGCCCGGAAAAACAGTAACTTCGTTTACCTCCCCCTTGTGGGGAGGTCGAAAAATTCGAAGAATTTTTCGGGTGGGGGACCGAGTTTGCGGCAAGCACCGCCCCCCACCCGAAATTCTTTCCGCTGCGCTCCAAGAATTTCGACCTCCCCACAAGGGGGAGGTTAAAAGTATTCTCCGCAAGCGCGCGGAGAATACGCGCAACAATCTCCGCAAAAATGCGGAAATTAGGTAACCGCTAAACCGCCTGCTCCGGTCCCACCTTCACCAGCATCTTGCCGAAATTCTCGCCGTGGAAGAGGCCGATGAACGCCTTGGGGGCGTTCTCGATGCCTTCGACGATGGTTTCCTTCCACTTCATCTTTCCGGCTTTCTTCCACGCCGCCATGTCGCGCAGGAAATCGCCCATCATGTCGAAATGGTTCGACACGATGAAACCGCGGATTGTCAGGCTCAAACCAACGACAAGGATGAGATTGTTCGGTCCGGGCGGCGGTGTGGTGACGTTGTATTGCTCGATGGCGCCGCACGCAGCGATGCGTCCGAAATTGCGCATATTGGCGAGGGCGGCCTGCAGATGCGATCCGCCGACATTGTCGAAATAGACGTCGATGCCTTCCGGAAACGCTTTCGCGACAGCCGCCGTCAGATCGCCCGCTTTCTTGTAATTGATCGCCTTGTCGACGCCCAATTCCTTGGTGATGAAATCGGCTTTCTCGTCCGATCCCACCGAGCCCACGACGTAGCAGCCCTTCGCCTTCGCGATCTGGCAGACGATCTGGCCCACGGCGCCGCTCGCCGCAGAAACGAACACGCGCTCGCCGTCTTTCAATGCGCCGATCTTGAGCAGCCCCACATAGGCCGTCAGCCCCGGCATGCCGAGCGCGCCGAGATAAGCCTGGATCGGCCCGATGGTTGGGTCGAGCTTCATCATCGAAGCCCCGTCCGCCACCACCCATTCGCGCCAGCCGAGCATGTGCTGGACGTAGTCGCCCACCTTCAGATGCGGGGCGTTGGAGGCGACCACCTGGCCCACGGCACCCCCCTGGAGCGCCTCCCCGATCTGGAAGGGCGGCACGTAGCTTTTGCGGTCCATCATCCGGCCCCGCATGTAGGGGTCGACCGTCATGTAGGAATTCCGCACCAGGACCTGCCCTGGTCCGGGGGTGGCAACATCGGTCTCCACCAGCTCGAAATTGGCCGGGGTGGGCTCGCCCACGGGGCGGGATTTCAGCCGGATTTCCCGGCTTTTCTGGTTCTGCATGGCGTCCTCCAAGGGTGGGATGGCTAATGGCGGGAACCCTAGCAGGGCAGGCCCGCGTAACAAGACGAAACATTTTATGAGTCGCTTCGGTCCCCTCCGGCATGGCTTCTTTGCGGCCTTCGCAGCGGGAAATTTCCTTGATTCCTCATTTGGATAGCAAAAGCGGATTGCGCGCAGGCGTTATCGGTACGGGTGCTTTCGGCCGCCATCACGCGGGCAAATATGCGAGCGCCGACGGGGTTAATCTGGTCGCCATCGCGGACCCGAGCGCGGAAACGCGCCGCGCGATGGAAGAACGCTTTGCCTGCGAAACCCACGCTGACTGGAAAGACCTTCTCGGTAAGGTTGATTTGGTTTCCATCTGCTCGCCCGCCGTCACGCATGCGCAGATCGTGCGCGCGTTCCTGAATGCCGGCACGCATGTCCTCGTCGAGAAGCCGATCGCGACCACCTTGCGCGAAGCTGACGAGCTGATCGAACTTGCCGAGCGGAAGAACCTCGTGCTGACCGTGGGCCATCAGGAGCGTTTCGTCTTCGCCCGCTCCGGCCTTCTGGAAATGAATGAAACACCGCTCGAAGTCTCGTGCTGGCGCATGGGCCCGTGGACGGGCCGTGGCGCCGATGTGAGCGCGGTGCTCGACCTGATGATCCACGATATCGACCTGATGCACCGCCTGGTTCCGGGCGCTGTCGCCGAGGTCGATGCCTTCGCCCGCACCGAACGCGGCCGCCACGCCGACGAAGTTTCGGCCGCCATCAGCTTCGAGAACGGCACGCTCGCCCGCCTCCACGCCAGCCGCGTCGCCCATCACAGGAAGCGCGGCATGCAGCTTGTGTATGAGGATGGCATCGTCGAGATCGACTTCATGACGCGCGAGATCCGCAACACCACGCGCCGCCCCTTGGGCGAGATCGCCTTCGACGATCCGCTGTCGGCGTCGGTGGAGTCGTTCATCCGTTCGGTCCGCGGCGAGAACGAAACCGTCGTTCGCCCGGAAGAGGCCCGTCACGCGCTTGAAACCGCGCTGCTGATCGAACAGGCCGCCCGCACGCCGGCCTACCGCCCGATGATCGAAAAGATCGCAGCCACGGCCTGATTTGCGCTACACACGGCCCATGACGGACCGTCTCACCATCGCGCTCGCCCAGTTGAACCCTGTCATGGGCGACATTCCCGGCAACCTCGCCAAGGCCCGCGCGGCACGCGCCGACGCGGCAAAAGCGAAGGCCGATCTCATCCTATTCAGCGAACTCTTCATCACCGCCTATCCGCCGGAAGATCTGGTGCTGAAGCCGGCGCTGCAGGAAGACGCCCGCGAGGCCATCGAAAAGCTCGCGCGCGACACGGCCGATGGCGGCCCCGCTGTGCTCATCGGCACGCCATGGGTGGAAGAGGGCAAGCTCTACAATGCGTTTGCCTATCTCGATGCGGGCGAAGTGAAGGGCATCACGCGCAAGGTCGACCTGCCGAATTACGGCGTGTTCGATGAAAAGCGCGTCTTCGCCGTGGGCCCCATGCCGGGCCCGTTCAACATTCGCGGCGTGCGCATCGGCGTACCGGTCTGCGAAGACATCTGGACGCCGGATGTTGTCGAATGCCTCGCTGAGACGGGAAGCGAAATCCTCCTGGTGCCGAACGGTTCGCCGTTCGAAGTCGGCAAGGAAGACGTTCGCATGAACCATATCGTGTCGCGCGTGACGGAATCCGGCCTGCCGCTCATCTATCTCAACCAGATTGGCGGGCAGGACGAGATCGTGTTCGACGGCGCCTCGCTGGTGATGAATGCGGACCGTTCGATTCCGGTCTCGCTGCCGTCATGGCAGGAAAAGCTCGTCATCACGCATTGGACGCGCGAAGGCGAACGCTGGGTCTGCGCGCCCGGCGAACGCAGCAGCGATGAAGACCGTTCGCGTTCGGTCTATCACGCGATGATGCTGGGCCTGAAAGATTATGTGAACAAGAACCGCTTTCCCGGCGTCGTTCTGGGCTTGTCGGGTGGCATCGACAGCGCGCTCTCTGCCGCTGTCGCCGTGGACGCGCTGGGCGCGGATCGCGTGCGCTGCGTGATGATGCCGTCGCGCTACACCAGCCGGGAAAGCCTCGACGACGCCGAGGAATGCGCCAGGATGCTGGGCGTCAAATACGAAACCATTTCCATCGAAAGCGCGGTCGATGCCTTTACCGATACGTTGAAGGACACCTTTGCGGGCAAGCGTCCCGACACGACCGAAGAAAACATCCAGTCGCGCATTCGCGGCGTGATCCTGATGGCGATCTCCAACAAGTTCGGACCCATGGTGCTGACCACCGGCAACAAGAGCGAGATGAGCGTCGGCTATGCCACGCTCTATGGCGATATGTGCGGCGGCTACAACGTGCTGAAAGACGTCTACAAAACCGAAGTCTTCCGCCTGTCGCATTGGCGCAATCAGGAAATGCCGGACAATGCGCTTGGCCCAAAAGGCCGCGTCATCCCCGAACGCATCATCACCAAACCGCCCAGCGCCGAATTGCGCGACAACCAGAAAGACGAAGATTCCTTGCCGCCGTATGAAATACTGGACGGCATCCTCGAATGTCTGGTCGAAAAGGAAATGAAATTCGAAGACGTCTGCGCCAAGGGCTACCACATGGCCACGGTCAAACGCATCGAACAGCTTCTCTATGTGAGCGAATACAAACGCCGCCAGGCCCCGCCCGGCGTGAAAATCAGCGCGCGGAATTTTGGCAGAGACAGGCGTTATCCAATAACAAATGCGTTCAGAGATGCGCGAGATGTTTGAACACACCATCTCACCTCCCCCTTGTGGGGAGGTCGAAAAATCCGAAGGATTTTTCGGGTGGGGGACCGACGTCCAGCACCGCCCCCCACCCGGATCGCTACGCTCTCCGACCTCCCCACAAGGGGGAGGTAAGGTTTTGCCATGACCGTCCTCGTCCGTTTCGCCCCGTCCCCCACCGGCCTGCTTCATGTCGGCAACGCGCGCACCGCGATGCTGAACTGGCTATTCGCGAAGAAAGAGAACGGCAAGTTCTTCCTGCGCATCGACGACACCGATACCGAACGCTCCAAGCCCGAATATGAAGCGGCGATCCTCGAAGATCTGAACTGGCTCGGTCTCACCCACGATCTCTTCGCGCGCCAGATCGAACGTGCCGCCGAACACGAAAAGGTCGCCGAAAAACTCAAAGCCAGCGGCCACCTCTATCCCTGTTACGAAAGCGCGGACGAACTCGACCGCCGCCGCAAGCGCCAGATCGCGATGAAGAAGCCACCGGTCTATGACCGTGCCGCGCTGAAACTCACCGCCGAAGATCGCGCCAAACTCGAAGCCGAAGGCCGCAAGCCGCATTGGCGCTTCAAACTCTCGCAGACCAAGGTGAAGTGGCACGATCTGTTGCGCGGCGATGTCGAAATCGACACCGCACATCTTTCCGATCCGGTGCTGATCCGCGAAGACGGCCGTTTCCTCTACACGCTACCGTCGGTCGCCGACGACATCGACTTCGCCGTCACCCACATCGTGCGCGGCGAAGACCACGTCACCAACACCGCGGCGCAAATCGAAATCTTCGAAGCGCTCGGCGCAAAAATTCCCGCCTTCGCGCATTTCCCGCTTCTCGTCGGCTCCGGTGGCGAAGCGTTGTCGAAACGTCTGGGCTCGATCTCGCTGCGCAGTCTGCGGGAAGACGGCATCGAACCGCTCGCCCTCGCATCCTATCTCGCCAAGACCGGCACATCCGATGCCATCGAACTCAAACCGTCGCTCGATGTGCTCGCAAGCGAATTCGCCTTCGAGAAAGTGGGCCGCGCGCCCGCCCATTTCGATCCCGCCGAACTTGCGGGTCTCAACAGCAAACTTCTGCACAGCCTGCCGTACGAAGCGGTCGCCGCAAAACTCGAAGCCCTGAACATCCAGGGCGGACCTGCGTTCTGGGATGCGGTGAAGCCCAACCTCACGCGCCTCTCCGATGCCGCCGATCTCGCCACCCTCGTCACCGGCCCCATCACCCCGGTGATCGAAGATGCGGGCCTGGCCGCCAAGGCTGCCGAACTCCTGCCGCCCGCGCCCTTCACCGAAGAAACCTGGCCCGCCTGGACCAAGGCGGTGGGTGCCGCGACCGGGGCCAAGGGCAGGGCGCTGTTTCATCCCTTGCGTCTGGCGCTGACGGGCCGCGAGAATGGACCGGAGCTGAAAAAGCTGCTACCGCTCATCGGACGCGAGAGGGCTCTCGCGCGGCTCGAAGGGAAAACGGCGTGACCCAGGTCCGCTTCATTCGTCGGATTTCGATTTGCGGCTAGCGCCGCGACACTCCCCTTTTGCCAAACCACATCCCCAAAAATGTCATGGCCCGCCACATACGGGCCGCCTGAGCCAATGAATGCTTGGGAAACCAAATCGCTGTAAGAAAGTGTCATGACCGCGCTCCGACTTTACAACACGCTCACCCGCACGAAGGAGGGCTTCGTCCCCCTCGATCCCACAAACGTGCGCATGTATGTGTGCGGCCCCACCGTCTATGACTTCGCCCATATCGGCAATGCGCGTCCGGCCATCGTGTTCGATGTGCTGTTCCGCCTGTTGCGGCACACTTACGGCGAGAACCACGTCACCTATGTCCGCAACATCACCGATGTGGACGACAAGATAAACGCGCGCGCGGCGGACGAAGGCATCACCATTCGCGAACTGACCGAGAAGACGTATCGCATCTACAACGAAGACATCGCAGCACTCGGCTGCCTGCCGCCCACCAAAACGCCGCGCGCGACCGAGCACGTCCAACAGATGATCGCGATGATCCAAACGCTGATCGCGAACGGCAACGCGTACGAAGCGCAAGGTCATGTGTTGTTCGATGTGTCCTCCAAAGCCGATTACGGCAAACTCGCGCGCCGCAGCCTCGACGACATGATCGCGGGCGCCCGCGTTGACGTTGCACCCTATAAAAAAGGCGCGATGGATTTCGTGCTGTGGAAACCGTCGGACGAAAACACCCCCGGCTGGGAAAGCCCGTGGGGCAGGGGCCGTCCCGGCTGGCACATCGAATGCTCCGCCATGGCAGGCGAATATCTGGGTGAAACCTTCGACATCCATGGCGGAGGAATCGATCTCGTCTTCCCTCATCACGAAAACGAAATCGCCCAATCCGAAGCCGCCCACCACAACCACCCGCTCGCGAAAGTCTGGATGCACAACGGATTTTTGAACGTCGAAGGCGAGAAAATGTCCAAAAGCCTCGGCAATTTCGTGACGATCCACCAGTTGTTGGATGATTGGGGCGGCACCGGTTGGTCCGGCGAAGCGATACGCTTTAACATGTTGCGTTCGCACTATCGACAACCGATGGACTGGACTCTCGATGGGCTAGAGGAATCTCATCAAACTCTAAGACATTTCTTTGTTGGTCTTGAGGGTGTTCGAGAAACTACTGTGCCCAATGAAGTGCTTGAGCCATTAAACGATGATTTGAATATCCCAAAAGCTATTGCCGCCCTTCATCAACTCAAGAAGGAAAATCGCAATTCTGAGCTTCTTGCATCGTTTAGGCTTTTAGGATTTTCGGGTGACAGCACTCGGATCACGCGAAAAATTTCTGTGACAGTAGGCTTTAATCTGGAAGTAGGGGCAACCGTTTCGTTTGATTCGGACAACATACCGGAAGCTGTAAGAGAATCGATTGATAAGAAAGTTGCCGCGCGGAATGAGGCGCGCAAGGCAAAGAATTTCGCGGAATCCGACCGCATCCGCGACGAACTTCTCGCCCAAGGCATCGTACTAAAAGACGGTCCCAACGGCACAACATGGGAGATAAAACGATGAACCTCCCATCAAACGCCCTACCTCTTACCTCCCCCCACGCGGGGAGGTCGACGCGCGAAGCGCGGCGGGTGGGGCCGTGTCGCAATGAGGACGTTCCGGAATTCACTACCGCGGCCCCCACCCGTCAGCGTGCCGATGCACGCTGCCGACCTCCCCGTAAAGGGGAGGTAAGCGAGGGGCGCGCCCAATGACCCGCGAACGCCTCTATATCTTCGACACCACGCTGCGCGACGGCGCGCAAACGCAAGGCGTCGATTTCTCCGTCGAAGACAAGCGCCAGATAGCGCTCGCAATCGATGAACTCGGCATCGACTACATCGAAGGCGGTTGGCCCGGCGCGAACCCAACCGACACCGCGTTCTTCAACGAGCGGCCGCCACTCAAAATCGCGCGCTTCGCCGCCTTCGGCATGACAAAGCGTTCGGGGCGAAGTGCGGCCAACGATCCTTCGCTTGCCGCTGTGCTCGATGCGAAAACCGATGCCACCGTACTCGTCGGCAAGACGTGGGATTTCCAGGTCGATGTCGCGCTCGAAATCCCGCGCGAGGAGAATATCGACAACATCGCCCAATCCATCGCCGCGGTGAAAGCCAAGGGCCGCGAACCGATGCTCGATGCCGAACATTTCTTCGACGGCTACAAGGCCAATGCGCAATACGCGCTCGATTGCGTCCGCGCCGCGCAAGAAAACGGTGCGCAATGGCTGGTGCTGTGCGACACCAATGGCGGCACCATGCCGGAAGATGCCTATCGCATCGTCAGCGAAGTGAAGGCGAAATTGCCGAACGCCAATCTCGGCATTCACGCCCACAACGACACCGAACAGGCCGTCGCCGTCACGCTTGCCGCCATCCGCGGCGGCGCGCGCCAGTTGCAAGGCACGCTCAACGGTTTGGGCGAACGCTGCGGCAATGCCAATCTCTGCGCGCTGATCCCGAATCTGCTGCTCAAAGAACCTTATGCCAGCCAGTTCGAAACCGGCATCACCCGCGAGCAGCTTGCCCGCCTCACCCATGTCTCGCGCCTGCTCGACGAAATCCTCAATCGCGCGCCCAACCGCCACGCGGCCTATGTTGGGCCGTCCGCTTTCGCGCACAAGGGCGGCTTGCATTCCTCAGCCGTCTTGAAAGACCCGCGCACCTACGAACACGTGCCCCCCGAAAGCGTGGGCAATGCGCGCAAGATCCCGGTCTCCGATCAATCGGGCCGGTCCAACATGCTGGCGCGCTTCGCCGAAGTCGGCATCGCGATAGATCCCAAGGACAATCGCATCGCCCGCCTGCTCGAAGAGGTGAAGCAGCGCGAGTTTTTGGGCTATTCCTATGACGATGCCGAAGCCTCGTTCGAACTTCTCGCACGCCGCGCTTTGGGCGAGGTGCCGAAATATTTCGATGTCGAAAATTTCAAGGTCACCGTCGAACGAAAACACAATGCGCGCGGCGAACAGGAAACCGTTTCCGAAGCGGTGGTGAAGATGAAGGTGCACGGCAAGGCCGTGCACAATGTCGGCTTCGGCAACGGCCCGGTGAACGCGCTGGACGATGCGCTGCGCAAGGACCTGGGCGATTTTTCGTCGTTCATTGCCGATCTGCGCCTTGTCGATTTCAAGGTGCGTATCCTCACGAGCGGCACGGAGGCCGTGACCCGCGTGATGGTCGAAAGTGCGGATGGCAAGGGCAATCGCTGGTCCACGGTCGGCGTCTCGCCGAACATCGTGGACGCCTCGTTCGAAGCGCTGACGGATTCGATCACCTACAAGCTCTACCGCGACGGCGCCCGCGCTTGACCGCGATCAGACGATTTGCGGCCGGACGCGCGCTTTGAGCATGGCTTCCATCGTGTCCAGCGCTTCCGCGACGCTGGCCACGAATTTGAAATGCGTCAGCACCACGTCGCTCGCAAAGCCTTTTTCGATCACATGGTCCAGCATCGCGCGCAGCGGATCGAAATAGCCTTTCAGGTTGATCACGATGATGGGCTTGGAATGCACGCCAAGCTGGGCTTCGGTCAGCACTTCGAAGAATTCGTCCAGGGTGCCCAACCCGCCCGGCAACAGCAGAAACGCATCCGACATGCCGATCATGCGCTGTTTGCGTTCCTGAATGCTCGGCGTGATGATGGTTTCTTCCGCCGATTTCAGCGGCGGTTCCAGATGGCGCAGATATTGCGGCAGTATGCCGATCACCGGCGCGCCCGCATCGCGTGCCGCCCGCCCCGTCTCGCCCATCAGCCCCACATTGCCTGCGCCGAAGATCATGCGAAACCCGCGCTGGCCGATTGCGGTGCCCAGTTCGCGGGCGGCTTGGATGTAGAAGGGGTCGTTCCCGCGGGAGGAACCGCAGAACACACAGATGGACGCCTCGCCGATATCCTTGTTCACGAAGGGGTTATGCATGATACGGCTTGGGTCCGTTGCTTTTGCGGGCATTGTCGAGTCAGGTTCCTATACTTATACGAAAACACAACAAGCGGCCGGGAGGAAATTCGTGCGGGCGTTCGTCATTATCGCCGCCATTGCGCTTCT
Organism: Rhizomicrobium sp.; assembly: GCA_035545475.1. Classification (GTDB taxonomy): domain Bacteria; phylum Pseudomonadota; class Alphaproteobacteria; order Micropepsales; family Micropepsaceae; genus Rhizomicrobium. The sequence continues at coordinate 3,470 of DASZYI010000065.1, read as the reverse complement.
GGCTCTGGTGATCGGTTTCTTCTTCTTCGGAAGCGCGAATTTGGGACATTAAAGAATGGCCGCACAGCACCCTATGGTGGAAGAGGGTTCGGGCGCTCCCTCGCTCAGGCCGCTTTACATGCTTCTGCCCTATCTCTGGCCCAAGGGCCGGCCGGATTTGCGCCTGCGCGTGGTGCTGGCCATCGTCTGCCTGTTGCTCGCCATCGTCGCCACCACGCTCTATCCGCTGTTTCTGGCCTATGCGACCGATGCGCTCTCCACCCAGCCGCCCGCGGCAATCGCGCTCGGCTACGCGCTCGCCATGATCTCGGCCTATGCGGTCGCGCGCATCACCATGCAGTTGTTCGCGCAAATCCGCGACGGCATCTTCGCCAAGGTGCAATATCATGCGCTGCGCGAAGTGGGGGTTTCCACTTTCGCCCATGTTCACACGCTTTCGTTGCGCTTCCATCTCGAACGCAAGACGGGCGGACTGTCGCGCATCATCGAACGGGGCACCAAGGGCATCGATACGCTTTTGTCGTTCGCGATCTTCAGCATCTTCCCGACGATCCTTCAGCTTTTGCTGTTCAGCGTCGAAATGGTCATCAAGCTGAATGTGTGGGTGGCGCTGGTCACCATTGTCATGGTGGTGGCCTATGTCTGGTTCACCTTCGCGATCACGCGCTGGCGCATCCAGTTTCGCCGCGACATGAATCAATCCGATCAGGACGCCAACACCAAGGCGGTCGACAGCCTGCTCAACTACGAGACCGTGAAATATTTCAACAACGAGAACCACGAGACCCGCCGCTTCGACAAATCCATGGAGCGTTATGCCAACGCCTCCATTCAGGCGCAGACCTCGCTCTCCGTGCTCAATATCGGTCAGGCCACGATCATGGCGCTCGGCCTCCTCGCGGTGCTGACGATCACCGCGTACAACATCCGCGCGGGCGTGCTCACCATCGGTGCGGTCGCGCTTGCCAATGGCGTGCTGATCCAGCTTTACCAGCCGCTCAATCTGCTCGGCACCGTCTATCGCGAAATCACGCAGGCGCTGGTGGATATGGACGCGATGTTCCGCCTGCTGCACCGCCCGCAGGAAATCACGGACAAGCCGGATGCGAAACCGCTTGTCGTGAGCGGCGGCGAGATCAAATTCGAGAACGTCGTCTTCTGCTACGAGCCCGAACGCATCGTGCTGAAAGGCGTCAGCTTCACCGTGCCAGCAGGCAAGACCGTCGCGGTGGTGGGGCCATCGGGTGCCGGAAAGTCCACGCTTTCGCGCATCCTCTATCGCTTCTACGACATCAAATCCGGCAGCGTGACGATTGACGGCCAGGACATCCGCGACGTCACGCAGGCGTCCTTGCGCGCCGCCATCGGCATCGTCCCGCAGGACACCGTGCTGTTCAACGACACGATCCGCTACAACATCGCCTATGGCCGCATCGGCGCCAACGAATTCGAGATCAAGGATGCCGCGCGCCACGCCCAGATCGACAAGTTCATCCTCGACCTGCCGCTCGGTTATGAATCGATGGTGGGCGAGCGCGGCTTGAAGCTCTCCGGCGGCGAAAAACAGCGCGTCGCCATCGCCCGCACCATTCTGAAGAACCCGCCGATCCTCTTGCTCGACGAAGCAACTTCGGCGCTCGACACCGGCACCGAACGCGAAATCCAGAGCGCGCTCGGCGAAATCTCCAAGAACCGCACCACGCTCGTCATCGCGCACCGCCTTTCAACGGTGGTCGATGCCGACGAGATATTGGTGCTCAACCGCGGCCAGATCGTCGAACGCGGCCGCCACTCCGAACTTGTGGCCATGGGCGGCCAATACGCCGCCATGTGGAACAAGCAAAAAGAAGCCGCCGAAGCGCGCGAAAAACTCAAATCGGTGGAAAGCGACCCCGATGTGGCCCCCGGCATCGCCCGCGAAACACCGCTGGCTGCGGATTAGTTTTCAAACCCTCCCCTTGAGGGAGGGTCGAAAAATGCAAAGCATTTTTCGGGGAGGGGTCCGATCATGAGCCTCGAACCGGCAACGGCGCATCCTTTTTTATTGCCGCTCGATAAATGAACTCAAGAACACCGTTGGGGTCTTCCAAAAGCTCTCCATTCCAAATCCGCAAGACGCGATAGCCGCGTTCATTCAGCCACGTTGTACGCGCATCATCGTACAGAACACGATCCCTTTCTCCGTGCTGGCTGCCATCCAATTCGACAATCAACTTCGCGGCCGAACAGTAAAAGTCTACGACATACGGACCGATCGGTTGCTGTCTCCGAAACCGCAAATTGCCTAGCCGCTTCGCCCGCAAAAGCGACCACATCTTGCGCTCTACATCGGCCGGTGCCTGCCGGAGTTTGGCGGCTAGACATTGCTTGAGGTCCGCTCGCCGTTCTGGCGATTTCACCTTGGTGGCCATCGCTTGACCCCTCCCCGAAAAATCTTCCGCTGCGCTCCAGATTTGTTCGACCCTCCCTCAAGGGGAGGGTTCAACTTAGCTTCAGATCATGCAGCATCCATCAATTTCGGATAGCTATTAAACCACGGCTTGTGTTGTTCCACCTGCGCCGCCAATCGCAACAACAAACCTTCGCCGCTGATCGGACCGACAAACTGCACGCCGATGGGAAGGCCCGATGACGCGGCCCGATGCAAGGGAAGGCTCATCGCCGGTGTGCCGGTGAGGTTGGAAAGCTGCGTGAACGGCGTGTATTTCAAATGCCGCCGGGCCATCTGATGCACATAGCCCGAACGCAATACGATCCTACCCAACCGCAACGCACGCATCGCCCGCACGCCAAACCTGTCGAGCGCGCCGGTTTCCATCTCGCCCACACGCGGCGGCGGCATCGCGAAAGTCGGCGTCATGTAGATGTCGTGGCGCGTGAAAAATTCGCCCAACGCACGGCTGTAGGCATTCCAGCGACCATGCGTGATGAGATATTCGTCGGCGCGGATCGCCCGTCCCACGCTCGCAAGCGCCAGTGTATCGAGTTCGAAACCTTCGTCGCCGCAACCGGTCTCGCGTTCCACTTCCGCAATCGCCGCCGCCGCGTTCGCGAAATAGGTGGAGAGGAAATCGTCCGCCAGCGCATTGCCGTCGATGGCAGGTTCGGCCTCTTCCACATCGTGACCGAGACCTGCAAGCATTTGAGCGGCGTTCTTCACCGCCGTGACGCAATCGGGATCGACCTCTTCGCCGATGGGCGAGCGCACCGAAAACGCGATGCGCAAACGGCCCGGCTCCATTGTCACTTCTTCGGCAAACGGCCGCGGGATCGCAGGTGCGGGATAAGGTCCGCCCTGTTCGGTGCCCTGTATCGCATCCAGCATGACTGCGGAATCGCGCACCGAACGGCTCACGACATTGGCCGTCGCACCGCCATGCATCAACTCGGCGTAATCGGGACCGGATGGGCAAAGTCCGCGTCCCGGCTTCAATCCGAACAATCCGCAAGCCGCCGCGGGCAAACGAATA
>DASZYI010000064.1:0-12601 GCA_035545475.1 Rhizomicrobium sp. | reverse complement strand
CGCCACCACGCTCGACGAATACCGCAAATATATCGAGAAGGACGCCGCACTCGCGCGGCGCTTCCAGCCCGTGTTCGTCAACGAACCCACGGTCGAAGACACCATTTCGATCCTGCGCGGCATCAAGGAGAAATACGAAGTTCATCACGGCGTGCGCATCACCGACGCCGCGATCGTTGCCGCTGCCACTCTGTCGAACCGCTACATCACCGACCGCTTCCTGCCCGACAAGGCCATCGACCTGATGGACGAGGCGGCCAGCCGTTTGCGCATGCAGGTGGATTCCAAGCCGGAAGAACTCGACGAACTCGACCGCCGCGTGATCCAGCTCAAAATCGAACGCGAAGCGTTGAAGAAGGAAACCGACAAAGCCTCGAAAGACCGCCTCGCCGCGCTCGAACACGAACTTGCCGATTTGGAAGAACAATCCGCCGCACTGACCGCAAGGTGGCAGGAGGAAAAGAAATCCGTCCAGAACACGCAATCGCTGAAAGAAAAACTCGACGCAGCCCGTCAGGAAGTCGAGATCGCCCAACGCAAAGGCGATTTCGGCCGCGCGGGCGAGCTGACCTATGGCGTAATCCCCGGTCTCGAAAAACAACTTCGCGAAATCGAGGCCAAGGAAGGCTCGGCTTTGGTCAACGAGGCCGTGACGCCGGAGAACATCGCGCAGGTCGTCTCGCGCTGGACCGGCATCCCCGTCGACAAGATGCTCGAAGGCGAGCGCGAAAAACTTCTGCGCATGGAAGAAGGTTTGGAAAAGCGTGTCGTCGGCCAGCACGAGGCTGTGCGCGCGGTTTCCAACGCCGTGCGCCGTGCGCGTGCGGGCTTGCAGGATCCCAACCGTCCCATCGGTTCGTTCCTCTTCCTCGGCCCCACCGGCGTCGGCAAGACCGAACTCACCAAGGCGCTCGCTGCCTTCCTGTTCGATGACGACACCGCCATGGTGCGCATCGACATGAGCGAATTCATGGAGAAACATTCCGTGGCCCGCCTCATCGGCGCGCCTCCGGGCTATGTCGGCTATGAAGAAGGCGGCGTGCTGACCGAAGCCGTTCGCCGCCGCCCGTATCAGGTGATCCTGTTCGACGAAGTCGAAAAGGCGCACGGCGACGTCTTCAACGTGCTGCTGCAGGTACTCGACGACGGACGCCTCACCGACGGCCAGGGCCGCACGGTCGATTTCCGCAACACAGTGATCATCCTCACCTCGAACCTCGGCGCGGAGTTTATGGCTGCGCATTCGGGCGAAGATTCATCCGCCGTCCGCGCGCAGGTAATGGAAGCGGTGAGGGCGCATTTCCGCCCCGAATTCCTCAACCGTCTGGACGAGATCATCCTGTTCCACCGGCTCACCCGCGCGAACATGGACAAGATCGTCGACATCCAGGTCGAACACCTCAAGCGTCTGCTCGCGGACCGCAAGATCGACATCGAACTCGACGCGAAAGCCCGCGAATGGCTGGCCAACGCAGGCTACGACCCGGTCTACGGCGCGCGCCCGCTAAAACGCGTGATCCAGCGCCGCCTGCAAGACCCGCTCGCGCAGCTATTGCTCGAAGGCAAAATCGCGGACGGCGCCAAGGTGAAGGTGAGCAGCGGAAAATCCGGCCTCGTCATCAACGGCCAGGAATTCGCCTCGTCCGACGACGACATCGCCATCGACCGAGCGCCGTCAAAGGCGTTGCACTAACGCGAAACGTTGTCATCCCGGCTGTGCGCGGCTTCGCCGCTTGGCCGGGATGACAAGATGTTGGGATGACGAAAGAGAAGAACCTTATTACTTCCCCTGCCGCAGGTCGCCGGCAGCATCGGCCACCTTCGTTTCCAGCGGCATCGAAGCAAGCTGCATATCCGTGTGCAGCCGTTCGTTCTGGAAGATGCGCAGTTCCGAGCCTTCCAGCTTGCGGCCCGAAGCCAGCTTCACGCCCTTCGGATTGACCTGCTGATTGTGGATGCGGATTTCGTAGTGCAGATGCGGTCCCGTCGCCAATCCGGTGTGGCCGCTATAGGCGATCACCTGACCCTGCCGCACGCGCGAACCTTGGTGAATACCCGCTGCGAAGCGCGACAGATGCCCGTAAGCGGTCGAATACCCGTTGCCGTTGTTGAGCAGAACGAAATTGCCGTAACCGCGCACCTTGCCCGCGATCTGCACCGTGCCCGAACCGGCGGCCATGACGGGCGTGCCGTCCGGCACCGCGAAGTCGATGCCCTTGTGCATCCGGCTGTAACCCAGCACGGGGTGGAAACGCATACCGAAGCCGGAGGAAATCCGCGCGCCGTCGACCGGCGTCTTCATCAGGAAGCTCTTGGCGCTCTGGCCGCGCGCGTCGAAATAATCGGCTGGCTGTCCATTGAACTGGTGGCGATAGAGCGCAAGCGTGCGCCCGCCGGTGTGAAGCGCCGCATAGCTGATGTCGCCCTGTTTCGCGGGCTGTCCGTCGGCGGTGTAGTAGTAGTTGTACAGCACCTCGAAAGAGTCGCCCGGCTGCAGGTCGCGCTGGAAGTCGATCTCATACGAGAACATGCGGATCATCTCGACCACGACTTCCGCCGGAATGCCCGCGCGCATCGCGGACAGATAGAGGCTGGAATCGATCTTGGCGCCCGCGTGATGCATCTGCGCATGCAGAACTTTCTGCACATCGCTGACGGTGAAGGTATTGGCCGCGGTGCGCGTCACCGTGATGTCGTGATCCACCGACGGAGAGAAGAGGAGCGACAGCAGTTTGCCCGGCGCTTCGGGGGCTTGCTCCACCTGGCTTTCGTCGACATCGGCCATGTCGTTGCCGCTTACAGAGTCGTTCGGCTCGGTGATGGTGATGACCGATGGCGCCTCTGCCGGAGGTGCCGCCGCGAAGGTAAGATCGAAGCTCTGCCCCGAATGGATGGCGCGCGGATCGTAGGCTTTCGACAGCGCGGTGATGACGGCCTGTGCTTCGTTGGCGCTCACGCCTGCTTCTTCCAGCGCGCCCATCAGCGTATCGCCGCGTTCGAGCGTGATGGTGTGGGTTTCGACGCCGGCGGACGAACTGCCGTCTTCCGCCGTCAGCGCAGCTTCCGCGGGTGTGGGGTGTTTGGAGACTCTGGTGCTGCCCGGAATGAAGGTCGGCGCGATGGACGCATAGGAAACGTCGCCGGACTTGGCGAGCTGCAGAAACAGTTGATAGGGCATCAGCGCGCGATCGCCGCTGGTGTCGCGCAACAGTCCCGGCGGCATCGCACCGGCGGCGAGCCACGCCACGGCGCCGGCGACCATCGCGGTCACCGAGGTGGAAACAAGCGCCCAGCGGGCATCGGGAGAGGCAAGGGCAATGGCCGCACCGCTGGCCGAGCGGCGAAGGTCTGCAAAACGCGCAATGAGATTCGTCGATGAGCGTCGAATCACGCCGGCTCCCTAAGCGTTTCGGCGCCAACGGAAGCCCGTCGACCCCAGCCCTGTGCGACAGCCGGCGAACCGGCGCGCGCAGTTAGACAAACTCATAGGTGCGCCGTCAACCTTTTAGATCGAATTAACGCTGGAAGTCTTTGGTCCGAAAGGACGAATCGGACCCTCCCTGTTAACATTTGGTTCAGTAAAAGGCGGCCGCGAGCCCTTTCGGACCCGCGGCCGGAGCGTCGTTCTGTCCCAGCATCCCCTCAGAGCTAGAGTCGAACGAGCAGAACCTCCGCCAGCTTGCCGTGCAGGTAGCCGATGATCTTGGCCAGGTGCAGCACGCAGAAGAACAGCAGCACCCCGATCAGCGCCAGAACGATCAGTCCGGGCGCGGTGTGCAGGATGTGCTCCAGCACCGGCGCGGAATCGATCTGGATGTGGGATTCGTTGGTCAGCAGCGAGAACAGCGACATCGCCGTGACGCCGAGCGACAGCGAGACACCCACCACCGCGATCACGAAGTAAACGATGCCGAGCGGCAGCATCAGCAGCAGATAGAAGATAGAAGACCATGTCCGCACATCGGTCAGCGCTTCGCCAATCCGCGAAAGGAACGTCCGGTATTCCGGAAACTGTTGCGGCAACCGGCGCGGCATGCGCACGCCCAAAAGCGTTTCGACGATGCGCCCCTCCACATGCGCGATCACGCGTTCCGATCCGATGAAGAGAAGGGCGAACGGAATGCCGATGATAAGAATGAAAAGACCGACTGAGAGCGAAAGCCCCGTTATCGTCCAGGTGAAGTAGAAAATGCCGGTGGCGAGCGACAAAAGCATGTAAACAAGGGCGCTATACGCACGCGGATCGGAAACGATCGAGAAGAATCCGCCCTTGCGGATTTGCGGTTCTTCGGATTTCGGGAACGGTCCCGCCCATGCAGCTTCCATCGTCTGATAAGTCTCTGCGACTTCCTCCGGCGTTCCATAGTTGTCGATGACATCCATCAACACTTCGCGCTCGCTTTGCGCGGGGTGCTGGATGATCTCGTTGCGCAAATGCTCTTCGGCGTCGGTGAGCGCGTCGGCGATGAGGGCAGGGGGCCGGCCCTTCAGCGCGTTGCGCAGCGCGTCGAGATATTCGCGGACAGTCTCAGGCTGTCGGCCTGTGTTCATATCCGGCTCCCTGGGCCACGAGGGCTTCGTCGACGAATTCGCGCATGTCGCGCCACGCACCCTGCCAATCGGCGAGCGCCTTTCGTCCTTCGTCGGTGATCGAGTAGTAGCGCCGCGGCGGACCGAAGGCCGAGGCTTCAACCCGGCTGTCCAACAACCCCAGCGTGTTGAGGGATCTCAGAACGGGGTAGATCGCCCCCTGCTTGAAGATCAGTCCGCCTTCGCCTTCCGCCTTCACGGCTTTGGCGATTTCGTACCCGTACATCTCCCGTTCGGCGCGGGCGAGCACCGCCAGGAGGACGAGCGAGGATAGCCCGGCCATCAGTTCCTTACGGAATTTGCGCGTATAAACAGTTTCTTCCACGCGCGGCTCCCGTCTCCCTTGCTATTACGAAGTTCAATCTAGCATCAACTTCGTACTATACAAGACTGCCCTGTACCGAAGTTCAAAATAATTCGATTCGGAGTTTAGGTCTATTTTCCTCAAGGCCGGTTCCATCTTGTTCCTGCCGCATTCAGAGGTTGTGCTACCGCTGCGCTGTTCGGTGGCGCACTTCTTGGGGGCAACCATGAAGAAACCCATCTTTTCGTTTCTTGCATTCGTTCTCTTCGCTTTCGGCGTCTCGCTTTCCTCTGCATCCGCGCAATCCGGTTACGGCCAGCAGGATCTCGACGCGATGCTCGCGCCGATTGCTCTGTACCCGGATGAATTGCTCACCCAGGTTCTGATTGCGTCGACTTATCCCGAGGACGTCGCGGACGCGCGGCATTATCTCGATCGCTATCCGTCGCTGCAGCAATCGAGCGCGCTGCTCGCCAATCAGGTTTCCGCGATGCCGTGGGACGACAGCGTGAAGTCGCTGGCACAATTCCCGTCGATATTGGCGATGCTGGACGATCAGCCCGAGTGGACCGATGCGCTGGGCTACGCTTTTCTCTATCAGCAAACCGCCGTGATGCAGACGGTGCAACGCTTGCGTTTGCGCGCCCAACGCGCCGGGTATCTCAGAACGAACAGCACACAGATTGTCGACGTCCAGCGCAACATCATTGTCATCATCCCTGCGCGAGACAATTTTTTCTATGTTCCCTATTACGATCCCAACATCGTGTACGGCAGATGGTGGTGGCCGAACCGCCCGCCTTACTATTGGGATCCGCCGCTGCGTTACCGTCCGCCGAACTATGCACTGGTCAACGGATTCTTCTTCGGCGTCAGCGTCGGCATCATCAATTCGATCTTCACGCCGGTGCGCCCAGATTGGCGCCGCCACTATCTCATCATCTCCGGCGGCACGAAGCCGGGCACGCATTGGCAATGGAAACCGCGCCCGCAAAGACCGGGTCATCCCAATCGTCCGAACCGCCCGCCAACAACGAAGCCAATCTTGAAACCAAAGCCTCCGCGGCCCGTGCCGCCAAAACCGGGCAAGCCGCAAATTCAGCCGCCGAGGCCGGGACAGCCAGGCACACCGGGCCAATCCGGAAAGCCGCGTCCCGAAAAACCAGCGACACTTCCGGCTCCGGCGAAACCTGTGCCCCCGGTGACACGTCCGGCACCGACGCCAAATCGGCCGGTGACGAGACCAGCGCCGGCTGTGACCAAACCGACGGTGCCAGTGACGCAGCCCGCGCCCGCCACGCGCCCCGCGATGCAGGCTCCAGGGAGACCCGCAACACGTCCCGCGCCGAACAAACCGGACAAAGACAACAAGCCGGATCAGGACAACAAGCGAGATCGCCGCGAACTCAACTGACAAAGAAAACCATTTTCCCTTCGTCATCCCCCGGCTTGTCCGGGGGACCCATTTTTTCTTTCGCAAAAAAAAACAAATGGGTCGCCCGGATGAACCGGGCGATGACGACATTAAGTTGAGAATAAAAGAGCTGCAGACCTAATCGTTCATCCGAATGGTATCGCGCACCAGCGGATAGATCTGCCGCTGCCATTTCGTGCCGGAGAACACGCCGTAATGGCCGACGCCCGGCTGCAAATGGTGATGCTTCTTGTGCGGCTTGATGCCGGTGCACAGATCGTGCGCCGCCACGGTCTGTCCCGGCGCGCAGATATCGTCCTTCTCGCCCTCGATGGTCAGCAGCGCCACCTTCTTGATCGCGCCGACATCTACGCGGTTGCCGCGCCATTCGAAAATCCCGCGCGCAAGGTGATGCTCCTGGAACACGCGTTGCACGGTCTGTAGATAAAACTCTGCCGGTAAATCCAGCACTGCGAAATATTCGTCGTAGAACCGTCGCGTCGCGTTGGCCTTCTCGATTTCGCCGCGCGCAATATGCGAGAACAGGTCGAGATGTGCCCGCACATGGCGCGGCAGGTTCATCGACATGAATGCCGCCAGTTGCAGAAAGCCCGGATAAACCCGCCGGTTCGCGCCGCGAAACTGATGCGGCACGGTGGCGATCAGGTTCTTTTCGAACCATTCGATGGAGTGCGAGGTCGCAAGCTCGTTCACCGCCGTCGGATTGATGCGCGTGTCCACCGGCCCGGCCATCAAGGTCATGCTGCGCGGTTGGGCGACATTGCCGGTCTGCGCCATCACGCCAATGGTGGCGAGCAGCGCATTGCAAGGCTGGCAAACGCCCACCACATGCGCGCCCGGTCCGATATGTTCGAAGAACTTGATGATATGGTCGATATAATCGTCGAGCGCGAACGCGCCGTCGGTACGGGGAATATCGCGCGCGTTGTGCCAATCGGTGACGTAGACGTCGTTGTCCGGCAGCAGCGAGCGCACCGTGTCGCGCAGCAATGTCGCGAAGTGCCCCGCCATCGGCGCCACCACCAGCACGCGCGGCTGCTCGATCTGAATGTCTTTCTTGAAGTGGAGCAGGGTAGCGAACGGGGTTTCGATCGAGGCTTCTTCCACGATCAACGCTTCGTGCTCGCCCACAACGACCGCTTCGATTCCAAAAGGCGGCCGCTCATGCACTAGCTTGGCGCGCGCGAACAATTCGGTGCTCGCCGCCGCCGTGCGCAGCCACAGATTACCGAACGGCCCCGCGCGGCCGCGATCGAACATCGCCGCCGCCACTTCGGCCGCCGCCCGAAAGGGCGCAAGCAAGTCATCGCGTGCCTGATAGGCTTCGTAGATCATCCGCCCGGATTGTCCCGCACCGCAGAAATTTTTTGCCCCACTGTCAAAAGGCTAGTGCATTTTATGCTGCATTGCGAAATACTTTCTTACGGGCAGGGGATGGAGGCGCGCCATGGCCAAGGCTGTCCTGACGATTTCGAGCAAGAATTACTCCTCCTGGGCGCTCCGGGGCTGGCTGATTTGCCGGTTTTCCGGGCTGGATTTCACCGAAAAGGTGCTCCCGCCCAACGATCCTTCCATCCGCGCGGAACTTCTGCTGGTCTCCCCCTCCTTCCTGGTCCCCAGCCTGGAACATGAGGGAATCACGGTCTGGGACACGCTGGCTATCGCCGAATATCTCCATGAGTCGTTTCCGGACGCAGGCCTGCTGCCCGCCGACCGCGCCGCGCGAAGCCATTGCCGCGCGATCTCCGGCGAGATGCATTCCGGCTTCTCGAATTTGCGCTCGGCGCTTCCGGTGAATCTCAAAGCGCATTTCCCGGACTTCAAAATCTGGGCCGGCGCGCAGGCCGACATCGACCGTATCGTCGCCATCTGGCGCGAATGTCTGAAAACCTATGACGGCCCCTATCTGTTCGGCGACAAACCGTGCCTGGCGGATGCGATGTACGCACCGGTCTGCACGCGCTTCAAAACTTACGACGTGCGGCTGGATCGTCTGTGCACGGATTATTGCGAATCGATCCTCACGCTCCCCGATATGCTCGAATGGATCGAAGCCGCGAAATCCGAACCCGACGAAGTGGAAGAACTCGAAGCGGAGTTCTGATCAGGCGTGGATTTTGCGTTTCAGAAGACCGAGATTTTTCATCTCGGAATAGAGCGCGTTCGGCGCGAGATCGAAACCGTTCGGCCACGTCGGCGCGCCCATGTCGAGAAACACGCGCGCGAAATAAGCGGCGTCTCGCAACGGAAGAACCATCGAACCATTCTTGGCGACGAGTTCGGCAAAATCCCGTTCGCCCATGCTGCCATCCGAAAACGTCAGCCGAAGCCTATGGCCGCCGAGCGGCTCGACTTTTGTGACCTTTATCAAAGACAGTTCACTCATCGTCCAACCCAGGTAGGCGTTCCAACGGCTCCAGCCGCTGTGCCCTGTTCCAATTCTCGCGAAGATCGGCCTGCCGCGCAATCCTCCAATCATGGATCAGGCGAAGCGCGGCTTTGGGCAGATGTCCAACGATCACTTGACCTGTTTCGATATCGATAAGTGCCTCATCGGCCCCGTAAATCGCATGAAAATGGGGCGGGCTGTGATCGCCGAAATACATCCGGATGGCGATGCCGTAGAAATACGAAATTGTCGGCATTACGACGACGAGCCGCTTTCATTCGCCTTCGTCTGCAACTGCACGAAGTTCTGTATCCCCATCTGTTCGATAAGCCGCAACTGCGTTTGCAGCCAGTCGATATGTTCTTCCTCGCTTTCGAGGATTTCCGTGAACAGCTCGCGGGAAACGTAATCGCGCACTTTCTCGCAATGCGCGATGGCGTCTTTCAGATCGGGATGCGCCCGCTGCTCCAGCTTCAAATCACAAGCAATCACTTCCGCGACGTCTTCGCCGATCAGCAGCTTGCCGAGATCCTGCAAATTCGGCAGCCCGCCCAGAAACAGCACCCGCTTGATCAGCCGGTCGGCGTGTTTCATCTCGTCGACGGATTCTTTGTATTCGTATTGCGAAAGCTCGCTCAAACCCCAATCGCCCAGCATCCGCGAATGCAGGAAGTACTGGTTGATGGCGGTGAGTTCGTTCTTCAGGACCAGATTGAGAAAACGGATGACTTCGGCATCGCCCTTCATCGAGGCGACGGGGGAGGGGCCTACGCCGCTTGGGCCGGGTTTTGATTGTCCTTGGCCTCGTCCAGCATCACCTCGATCTCGTCCTGGCATCGGCCGCAATTCCTTTCCACGCCGCACTTGGCGTAAACGCTGTCCGGACAAACCGCACCGCTCAGAATCGCGGCGCGAACCTGCTTGTCGTTCAGCCTATTGCAGACGCAGACGATCATCCAAGAACGCCCAAACTTTTGCCCACCCAATATGTTGCACTTGCGACTGATTGTCAATCGCGGCCAGGCCGAAGGCGGATGCGCCAAAAAGCCCGGTTTCTGCTCCTGGAAATGCCGCTTTTTCGGCCCGTTATGGGTTAGCAACTGACGCCCAGCCGCTGGAACCCATGCGCGCCTTCCTCGCCAAGCTGAAACCCTATGAGCGCCAGCTTTCGGCGCTGGCGATGGTCGGCGGCTTCGTCTTCGACAACTTCGCCTTCGGCCGCATCGATCACCCCGCCACGCAAGCGGTGTTCGCCGGTTATCTGCTGTTCGCCGCCGCCTCGATTTCCTTCCAGCATTTTTCGGAAGCGCGCGCCGAACAGCGCGGCACGACCTTCCGCTGGCGCACCCTCGTCTCCGCCGCCACGCAATTCGCGCTGGGCGCGCTGTGGAGCGCCTTTCTGATTTTCTACACGCGAAGTTCGGCGGTGGTGGTGTCGTGGCCGTTCCTGCTGGTGCTCGCCGGCATTCTTCTGAGCAATGAGGTCTTCCGCGAATATCACTCGCGGCTGGTGTTCACGGTCGTCCTCTTCTTCATCGCGGTGTTCTCCTACATGACCTTCGTCGTGCCCATCCTCGTGGGCACGATGAACGAATTCACCTTCCTGATCAGCGATGTCTGCACCGTTATCGTGTTCGCGCTGTTCCTGCTTTTTCTTTCGGCGCTCGCCCGCAAGCGCGTGTGGGACGACATCGGCAAAGTCACCATCGGCGCCATTATCGCGTTTGGTGTCATCAATCTGTTCTATTTCCTCAACATCCTGCCGCCGATCCCGCTCGCGATGGCCGATGTCGGTATCTATCACCACGTCGCGCGCTCCGATGGCGGCTACAAGGCCGTTGGCGAACCGCTACCGTGGATGGTGCGGTTCGGCCAGACGCGCACCATTCATCTAAGGCCCGGCGAACCGCTCTATGCCTACAGCGCCGTCTTCGCCCCCATCGCGCTCAAGACGAAGATCGTCCACCGCTGGCAATATCACGACAGCGAAAACGGCTGGGTCACGGCCTCGACAATCGGCTACCCCATCACCGGCGGCCGCGATAACGGCTATCGCGGCTTCACCATCAAATCGCATCCCAAACCCGGCGCCTGGCGCGTGGACATCGAGACGGTAGATGGACGCGTGATCGGACGGATCGGGTTCTATGTGCAGGCGGTGACGCAGGAACCGGAAATGGAAACGAAAATCTTGCACTAAGCATTGATTGACGCGCGCATGGGAATAATGTAGGTACATATCTACATTGGAGAAAGCCCATGGCAACCACCACTCTTTCGAGCCGGGAGTTCAATCAGGACGCCAGCAAGGCCAAAAAGGCCGCACAGAAGGGCCCTGTGTTCATCACCGATCGCGGCAAGCCCGCGCATGTGCTGCTGAGTATTGAAGACTACCAGCGGCTCACCGGCGGCCAACGCAAGATCGCCGACGCGCTCGCAATGCCAGGCAGCGAGGACATCGAGTTCGAACCGCCGCGCGCCACAATCAAGACCCGTGCGGCACGGCTCTCGTGATGTTCATCCTGGACACCAATGTCGTGTCCGAATTGCGCAAGGTGCGAAGCAGCAAGGCAAACGCAAACGTCGCGCGCTGGGCCGATACGGTGGAAGCGGTCGCCCTATATATCTCCTCCATTACCGTGCTGGAGTTGGAAAGAGGCGTTCTGCTCATCGAACGTCGCGATGCGAAGCAGGGCAGGATTTTACGAACCTGGTTCGACAATCATGTCATGCCCGAATTCGCCGACCGCATTCTGCCGGTCGATGCCGCCGTTGCCCTGCGATGCGCACGTCTTCATGTTCCCAATCCGCAAACGGAACGAGACGCTCTCATCGCCTCCACCGCTTTGGTTCACGGCATGACGGTCGTGACGCGCAATGTGGACGACTTCAAAACGACGGGCGTGGGGGTGTTGAATCCGTGGACGTTCAAAGGCGCAAACGACTAGCTGTTGGTCACTCGAAGATCTAAACCTTCACGATCTCGCCCACACCCGGCCCATCGGCAGGCGTCACGCGATAGGTCGCAAGCACGCCGCGCTCATACGGCTTCTTCAACTGATCCACCGCGATCAACTGCCCCGTCACATGCTCCGGCGTGATCGTCACCAGCGTGTAACCCTTGCGGTTCTGGTCGCAGAACACGATTTCCTTGTTCTGGTCCACCATGATCTTGCCGAGATCGAGGTTCGGCATGAAGTCGCCGACCGACGGGCTGGTGACCGATGACACACCGAACTCCGCGGCCACGCGCGTGCCGCCCGCATCGTGCAGATCGTTCACCCAGAAAGCGTGACTGTCGCCCGACATCACCACGACATTGCCGTTCGATGCCTTGAACGCATCATATACGCGCTCGCGGGCTGCGCCGTAACCGTCCCATCCATCCGGGTCGAACGGAATGGGATAGCTGAACAGTTCGATGCCGGCCACAACGCGCTCGCGGAAAGGTCCGGCGGGCAGGTTGGCAATGATCGCCTCTACCTTCTCCTTGCCGAGCGCACGATAAAGGTTGGGCGCTACGGTGCGCGCCATCACCACCTGATTGCCCAGAATCTGCCAGGGCTGCTTCAGCGAAACCGATTTCGCGATTTCCAGCCGCAGCCATTCTTCCTGACGTGGACCCAGCATGAGCCTTTCGGGATCGTTGAGGATCGCTTCCAACTTCGGCACGTCCGGCCCAAGCACATAAGGCGCGGGCGGCTTCTCTCCCGCTTTCACCGCGCTCCAGACCTTCGCGACGATCGCGGGATCGGCAACCACCTTGCGCGTGTCGGGATCGTTTGAATCGTAAACCGTCAGCGGAATGTCGCCGGGCTTGTCGTATTCAAGCTGGTGCGAACGCGCGACAAGCCGCGACTCCACCATAATCAGCGAAGCCAGG
>DASZYI010000063.1:0-23377 GCA_035545475.1 Rhizomicrobium sp. | reverse complement strand
CAGTTCTCCCAGTTCATGGGCGCGGAAATGATCGCGAAGAAATACGACCAGACGAAGGACCAGCTCGACGAGTTCGCCTTCAACAGCCACCAGAAGGCGATCGCGGCCACCCAGTCCGGCGCGTTCAAGGACGAGATCGTGCCGATCGAAGTCACCACGGCGGACGGCAAGAAGGAAATGCACACCGTCGATGAAGGCATCCGTTTCGATGCCAGCCTCGAAGGCATCAAGGGCGTGAAGCTGTTGCAGGAAGGCGGCCGCGTCACCGCCGCCACCTCCTCGCAGATCTGCGACGGCGCATCGGGCGTCATGGTGGTGAACGAGCGCGGCTTGAAGGCGCTCGGCGTTAAGCCGCTCGCACGTATCGTCCACATGACGGTGATCGGCCACGATCCGGTGATCATGCTCGAAGCCCCGATCCCCGCGACGCAGCGCGCGCTGAAAAAAGCCGGCATGAAGATCGAAGACATCGACCTCTACGAAGTGAACGAAGCCTTCGCACCGGTCCCGGTCGCCTGGCTGCGCGAACTGAACGCCGACCCCGCCCGCATCAACGTCAACGGCGGCGCCATCGCGCTGGGCCACCCCCTCGGCGGCTCCGGCACCAAGCTGATGACCACGCTCGTCAACGCCCTCAAGCAGCGCAACAAGAAATACGGCCTGCAAACGATGTGCGAAGGCGGCGGGCTGGCCAACGTGACGATTGTGGAACGGTTGTAAGTTCGATCATCTGCAAATTGAAAACCGCCGCGGAGAAATCCGCGGCGGTTTTTTTGCAAGGCCCCACCCGCCGCTGCTACGCAGCGTCGACCTCCCCGCGTAGGGGGAGGTAAGTTGTTTCGCTATCGCCTCTTTCTTACCTCCCCCTTGCGGGGAGGTCGCCAGCGCGCACAGCGCGCTGGCGGGTGGGGGCCTCGCGAAGAATCCTCGCCACCACTTCCTCCCGCCCCTCCATCACCTCAACATTCCAAAACCGCAATACCCGATACCCGCGCGAATTGAGAAACGTCGTCCGCCTCTCATCGCGCAACACATTCTCCGCCGCCCCATGCTGCGATCCATCGATCTCGACAACGATCTTCGCCCGGTGACAAACAAAATCCGCAATGTAATTCCCAATCGGCGCCTGCCTGCGAAAATGAAATCCCAACGGCTTCAACGCCCGCAACGCAAACCAAAGCCGATATTCTGCTTCCGTCGGATGTTTCCTCAGATACCGAGCCCGCTCCAGCAGCCCCCCACCCGTCGGTTCTGCGCTATCGCTCCGAACCGCCGCATAGGGGGAGGTAAGGATAGTGCGGTTGATGCGAGGCATTTTTCCCATGTCGACAAGCTGCACCAAACTTGTCGCAAATCTTTCCCAACCCTCTCTCAATGTATGTCCTCGTTCTTTTCTTACCTCCCCCCACGCGGGGAGGTCGACAGCGCGCACAGCGCGCTGGCGGGTGGGGCCCGCCACATTCGTTACTATTGAACACTTCCCTCCAGCCTTTCCCTGGAAAAATGCGGGAGCAATCGAACACCTCCAAACCTGCGGTAAAATCCACCGCATGAACCACGAACCCACATCGCAAGAACCGTTGCTCGCACCGGAGGGGGAGGGGGTGTGCGAAAACCGGAAAACGACTAACCCGCCGGAATCAAAGCGCAAACCCGGCGGACAACCCGGCAATCGCAACGCGTTGAAGACCGGGCTGCACACCGCGCAGATCCGCGCCTTCGATGCACGCGTGCGTGCGTGCCGGAAGCGCGTGCGTGCGCTGCTGAAACTGGCGGAAGCGCAGCTTTCACTTACCTCCCCCTACGCGGGGAGGTCGGCGTCGTGGTCCGTAGCGACAGCGTACGGACGCACGACGACGGGTGGGGTCTGCGGCGGTGAAATTGCAAACACGGAATTTGCTGCGCGTCCCCCCACCCGCCGCGCTGCCGCGCGTCGACCTCCCCGCAAGGGGGAGGTAAGTGGTGAATTTGCCAACCCTTCGTTACCACGTCAGGATTACCCCCAACCAGCTATCGAAAACCGGGAGCACGCCAATGAAATTCACCTGGTTCAACCTGATGCCGTGGCCCTATCTGCCCGACGATTTCCGGCAGAAAAACCGTTCCGTCTGGGTCGACATCAATTCCCGCCTGTTCGACCCGGTGAAAAGCCACGAGGTCTACAACACCTATCTCGATCTTCTGGAATACGCCTCCACGCTGGGCTTCGACGGCATCGGCGTGAACGAGCATCACCAGAACGGTTACGGCATCATGCCGTCGCCCAACATCATCGCTGCCACGCTTGCGCGCCGCACGAAGGATGTGGGCATCGTCGTGCTCGGCAATTCCATCGCGCTCTACAATCCGCCTGTGCGTGTGGCGGAGGAGTTTGCGATGCTCGATTGCATTTCGGGCGGGCGTTTGGTCGCCGGTTTTCCGGTCGGCACCTCGATGGACACCAATTATTGCTACGGTCAGATCCCGTCGCTCACGCGCGAGAAATATATGGAAGCGCACGATCTCATCATGCGCGCCTGGCACGAGCCCGATCCGTTTGCTTTCAACGGCCGCTACAACAAGCTGCGCCACGTCAATATCTGGCCGCGCTCGATCCAGAAACCCAATCCGCCGATCCACATTCCGGGCGGCGGCTCCATAGAGACTTACGATTTCTGCATCGACAACACTTACTCGTATTCCTACCTGTCGTTCACCGGTTACATCCGCGCCAAGGCATTGATGCAGGGCTATTGGAATCGCGTGGCCGAACGCGACGTCCCCGACAAATCGCCTTATCGTGCAGGCTTCGCGCAAACCATTTGCGTTGCGGAAACCGATGCGGAAGCGCGCAAGCTCTACGAAGAACACATCATGTATTTCTACAATCGCTGCCTGCATGTGTTCCCGGGCTTCGCCGATGCGCCCGGCTATCGCACCATCAAGACCATCCAGTCCGGCGCACTGTCGCAATATGCCCCGCCGCGTCCGTTCTCCGCTGTGACATGGGAAGAATTGACCGAAGGCGGCCACGTCATCGCCGGTTCGCCGGAAACCGTGCGCCAGCGCATGGAAGACCTCATCAAGTCGCTCCATGTCGGCAACATCTTCTGCCTGCTGCACGTCGGAAACATGCCGAAGGAAAAGTGCATGTATTCCACCAAGCTCTTCGCGGAGAAGGTGATGCCCAAGCTGCGTAACATGTTCCCCGATTATGCGAACGACGACCGCTTCTGGTGCCACCCCATCGACAAACGGGCGACGCCCGGAAGTCTGCCCACCGAACGCGAAGCGGCCGCCGCCGTCGCGGCACGCTAGGGGAGGGCGATATGGAATTGAAAACCGTCGCCGCGCCACGCGTCCCCGTCCGCTATTTCGAAGGCGGAAAAGGCGAACCGCTTGTCTTTCTGCACGGCGCAGGCGGCGTGCTCGCAGGCGATCCGTTCCTGAACGCGCTCGCAGAAAAATATCACGTCTATGCGCCGCTCACGCCCGGCTATGGCGACTCCGAAGAATGCCCCGAAATTCGCGACATGCTGGACTTCACGCTTCACTATTGGGATGTGGTCGATGCGTTGGGATTGAAAGACCCGATCATCGTCGGCCATTCGATGGGCGGCATGATCGCGGCCGAAATGGCCGCCATCGCCCCGCACGATGTTTCGCGCCTGGGGCTTATTTGTCCCGGCGGTCTATGGCTCGACGCCCATCCTATTCCCGACATCTTCTCGACCATGCCGTATGAATATCCCGCGTTGCTCTTTCACGATGTGAAGAAGGGCACCGAACTGCTCACCGCGGGAATGGCGCTCGACGATCCCGAATGGCTGAAAGGCTTTCTCGTCACCAACGCGCGCCAGATGGGCATGGCGGGACGCATCCTGTTTCCCGTGCCGGAACGCGGATTGTCGTCGCGGCTTTACCGCATCAAGGCGAAGACGATTCTGATCTGGGGCGACAACGACAAGCTGATCGTTCCGGCCTACGCACACGCGTTCAAGAAAGGCATTCCCAATTCCGAACTCGTGGTGATCCCCGAAGCCGGCCACATGGTGACCTTGGAGAAAACGGAGCAGGTAATCTCCGCCATCGGGAGGTTGGGCTAGAGGATTCCCAGATTCTCAAACGTCGGATTGGGGCCGCTCGGCACCTCGGTCGGTTTGACGAAAGCGATGCGGCAGCAAAGTCCCTCAGGGGGAAAATCGAGTGTCACCGTGCCCGATTTTTCGCGCGCCGCCGCGAATTTGATGACGCGTGTGCCGAACCCGGCTTGATTCGGCGTTTCGCAGCGCGGTCCGCCCGTTTCCTTCCACTCGATCTCGACGCTGTAGCCTTCGGGCGTCGGATTGTGCCGCCAGTTGAGAACCACCTTGCCATTCGGAACGGACAAAGCACCGTACTTCAAGGCATTGGTCGCAAGCTCGTGGAAGGCCAGCGCAACCGCGCCGCCCGTTTCCTCCGAGAGCTCTGTCGGCAGACCTTCGATGGAAATGCGCGGGCACTGTTCCTCCATGAATGGCGCAAGCGTCGCGCGCGCGATCTCACCCAATTCCAGCGAGACCTTGCCACGCGCCATCACCAGATCGGCGGCCGCACTCAGCGCATGCAAACGTCCCATCAGCTTGCCGATGAACAGATCGACCTCCGGCACGTTCCTCGGCCTGGAGCTCTGCGCCAGCGAACCGATGACCGTGAACAGGTTCTTGAGCCGGTGGCGCAATTCGCCGATCACCATCTCGCGGCGGTCGCGCGCCAGCCTGCGGTCGTGGACATCGGTGATGATCGTCACCCACTCGCGCGGATTGCCGGTGGCATCGTTGATCGGCACCGCGCGCACCGCAAACCAGCGCCAGTCGTTGGATGGCGCGTGCCAGATGCGGACCTCCGTGTTGTGGGGCTGCGGCGAATCCACGGTCCAGCTCTTGAACACAAGCCCCTTGCGGTCCTCCTCATGGATGCTGCGCGACCACGCATCGCCCCGATAATTCGGCCAGCGCACGCCTGTGATGTCCGACCATCCCGGTTGCGGTTCCACCACATTGCCGTTTGCATCCGTCGTCCACACGATGCCGGAAGTCGCGTGCACGAGTTGGCGATAGCGGTTCTCGTTGCGCTCCATCTGTTGCAGCACGCTGCGCAGCCATTGGGCGAGCGCCACCTGCAGCAACGCAGCTCCCACGAACGAGGCGATGTTCAGCCATTGGGAAAAGGTGGGCATCGCAAAGCGCAGTACGGGCGCCATGAACAGCCATGTCCCCACCCAGGCGCTCACGGCGATGCAGACAAGCCCCATCTGCCATCCGGTCAGAATGGTCACAACCATCACCGCCGGGAAATAGAAGGCGAAGAATCCCACATGCGGTATGGCGAGCCCGAACACCGCGCGCACCACCGTCATCGCTGCCACCACGACGAGCAACAGGAAGATGCGGAACGCGAGGCTGCGCTGCTTGAGGATATAGGCGATCAACGGTGCGCTGCCCGTACCCGCGCGTACATCATGTGCAGAGGTTTCGGCCAATCTCGGCACCCGCTTTCGTCCAGCCACGAAGAAGGAGGAACCCGTGCAAATGCCCCGAGCACCGGGTGCAAACGCCACCCTTACGGCCTGGTATATCAACCGGTTTGTTCCCCTCAAGCAACATCATTTCCTGCCGCAGCGGGCGCCGATTTCCCTTGACAAGCACCCTTTGAGGCCAAACCGTTTTGCCGACAGCTATTGGATGAGACGATCCCATGAATTCCACCTACGATCTGGTCATAAAGGGCGGCACCGTCGCCGATGGTAAAGGCGGTAGGCCTATCGAGGCTGATATCGCCATCGTTGGCGGCTGCATCGCCGCGGTCGGGAAAATCTCCGGAAAAGGCCGCGAGGAGATCGATGCCAGAGGCCGCCTTGTCACTCCCGGCTTTGTCGACATCCACACACACTATGACGGTCAGGCCACCTGGGATTCGCACCTTGCGCCCTCTAGCTGGCACGGGGTGACCACGGTAGCGATGGGAAATTGCGGCGTCGGTTTCGCCCCCGTCCGGAAAACCGACCGCGACCGCCTGATCGAATTGATGGAGGGGGTAGAAGATATACCCGGCGCGGCGCTGCACGAAGGCCTGAGTTGGAATTGGGAAAGCTTCGGCGATTATCTGGATGCGCTCGAAACCCGCAAACGCGACATCGATATTTGCGCGCAGCTTCCCCACGGTGCGTTGCGCGTATACGTCATGGGCGAACGCGGCGCGAGACTCGAACCCGCTACAGAAGATGACATCGCGCAGATGCGCCGTCTGAGCGCGGAGGCAATGCGCGCCGGCGCGATCGGTTTCTCCACGTCGCGCACCCTCAACCACCGCTCCGTCAAAGGGGAACCGACGCCATCCTTGCGTGCCACCGAAGCCGAGCTGCTCGGCATCGCGCACGGTCTGGCCGATGCCGGCAGCGGCGTGATCGAAATGATCTCCGATTTCAATGCACCCGATCTCCAAACCGAATTCGGCATGATTCGCCGTCTCGTGGAAATCTCCGGCCGTCCGCTCTCGCTTTCGCTGGCACAAGCACACAGCGTTCCCGAAAGCTGGCGTACTTTGCTGGGATTGATCGAGGACGCAGCGCGCGACGGCCTGCCGATCCGTGCTCAGGTGGCCCCGCGGCCTATCGGAATCCTGCTCGGCCTGCAAGGAACGCTCAATCCGTTTTCCGCGCACAGAGCTTTTGCGGAAATCAAGGACAAGCCGCTTGCGGAAAAAGTTGAGATCATGCGCGATCCGTCCTTCCGCACGCGCCTTTTGGCAGAGGCGGACACGCGTCAAAACCACCCGCTGGCGCGCCGTGTGATGGCGTTCGATCACATCTTTCCGCTCGGCGATCCGCCGAATTACGAACCCGCGCGCGAAACCGCGCTCGCGGAAACGGCAAAACGCCAGAATCGCGATCCGGCCGAACTTGCTTATGACCTGCTGCTGGAAAACGACGGCAAAGCGTTCCTCTTCATGCCGTTCGCCAACTATGCTCATTACAATCTCGATGCTTGCGGCGAGATGATCGGTCATCCCGATTGTGTCATGGGCCTGGGCGATGGCGGTGCGCATGTCGGAATCATTTCGGATGCGAGCTATGCGACCTATCTCCTGACGCATTGGGGCCGCGACCGCGCCAACGGCAAGTTCGACATTGGTTGGCTCGTCAAACGCCAGACACACGATACGGCGCGCGCCATCGGTCTCAACGATCGCGGTGTCATCGCGCCGGGTATGAAAGCCGACATCAACGTCATCGATTTCGACTCACTGAAGGTCGAAGCGCCGGTGATGGCTTTCGATTTGCCGGCCGGCGGCAAACGTCTGCTGCAGGGCGCGCAAGGATATGACGCCACCATCGTCTCAGGCGAAATCGTCTATCGCAACGGCAAGGCGACGGGGGCGCTACCGGGCAAACTCGTCCGCGGCCCGCAGAATTGAAGCAGGTTCCCACCCGGCCGTGTTGACCGGAAGAAAGTTTCAGATGAAACTATATTGGTTTCATTTGCAACAAAGGCGGTCTCATGGCTGCGCTCTGGGAAAACCCCATCGGAACCGACGGGTTTGAATTCGTCGAATACACCGCGCCCGATGTGACGCAACTCCACAAGCTGTTCGAACAGATGGGTTTCCGCGCGGTCGCGCGCCATCGCTCGAAAGCCGTCACCCTTTATCGGCAAGGCGAAGTGAACTTCATCGTCAATGCCGAACCCGAAAGTCATGGCAGCCGTTTCGCACGCGCGCATGGACCATCGGCCTGCGCCATGGCGTTTCGTGTAAAGGATGCGGCGCATGCTTATAAGAAGTTGCTCGAACTCGGCGCCAAACCGTTCCAGAACCAGGTCGGCCCGATGGAATTGAACATTCCCGCCATCGAGGGCATCGGCGGCAGTGTGATCTATCTGGTCGATCGCTATGGCGATCATTCTATCTACGATGTGGATTTCGTGCCCACCGATCCTGCCAAAGGTTTCGCACATGAAGGCGCGGGCCTGGCGGAAATTGACCACGTCACCCACAATGTCTTCCGCGGCAATATGGAAAAGTGGGCGGGATTTTACGAACGTTTCTTCAACTTCCGCGAGATCCGCTACTTCGACATCGAGGGCAAGCTCACCGGCCTGAAATCCCGTGCCATGACAAGCCCGGACGGCAAGATTCGCATTCCCATCAACGAATCCTCCGACGACAAATCGCAGATCGAGGAGTATCTGCACGCCTATCATGGCGAGGGCATTCAGCACATCGCTCTTGGTGCGAGCAACATATATAAATCCGTCGAAATGCTTCGCGCGAGAGGGGTTTCCTTCCAGGATACGCCCGACACCTATTACGAGCGCATCGACAACCGCCTCAAAGGCCACGGCGAGGATGTCGATCGTATGAAACGCGACCGCATATTGATCGATGGCGGCCAGGATCAGGGTCTGCTGCTTCAGATCTTCACCCAAAACGCCATTGGTCCGATCTTCTTCGAATTGATCCAGCGCAAAGGAAACGAAGGGTTCGGAGAGGGCAATTTTCGCGCGTTATTCGAATCCATCGAGGCAGATCAGATCAAGCGGGGCGTGCTGCAGGATACGGTAAGATGAGCAACAAAAACTGGATCGAATTTCCTCGCGCTGAAGGCGAAACGTCCCGCCAGGCACACACCGATCTTCCGGCGGGAACGTACGAACGCGAAATCGGCCGCGATGGCTTCTTCGGCCCCGCCACACACATTTATCATCGCCATCCCCCAACCGGCTGGACGAGCTTCGAAGGTCCGCTGCGCCCGCGCGCTTTCGATGCGGTCAAGGCAGCGGAAGAGGGCGACCCGCTTTCCGCACCGTCGCTTCTATCCAATGGCAATCTGAAGTTCGCCATCTGGTCGTGCACCCGTGCGATGGAGAATCTTGTCCGTAACGCGGACGGCGATGAATTGTTGTTCGTTCATGCCGGCGAAGGCGATCTCTTCTGCGATTTCGGGCATTTTGCCTATCGCGAAGGCGACTACATTCTTCTTCCACGCGGTACGATGTGGCGCATCGAGCCGGAATCGCGCACCGTTTCATTGCTGATCGAAGCCACCAACAACTGCTTTAAACTCCCCGAACGCGGTATCCTTGGTCCGCATGCCATCTTCGACCCCGCGGCCCTCGATACACCCAAACTCGACGATGCCTTCCGTGCCCAACAGGGAGAGCGTCAGTGGCAGGTGAGAGTGAAGCGCCGCGGCGTCTTCTCAACCATCCTATATCCCTTCAACCCGCTTGACGCCGTCGGCTGGAAGGGCAACCTCGCGCCGGTCAAACTCAACTGGCGAGACATCCGTCCCGTGATGAGCCACCGCTATCATATTCCGCCTTCGGTCCATTCGACTTTCGTGTCGGACCGATTTGTTGTCTGCACCTTCGTACCGCGCCCCATCGAAAGCGATCCGGGTGCGCTGAAAGTGCCGTTCTTCCATTCTAATGACGACTACGACGAAGTAATCTTTTACCATCAGGGCGAATTCTTCAGCCGCGACAATATTCATCCCGGCATGGTCACCTGGCATCCAAACGGCTTCACGCACGGCCCACACCCGAAAGCCTTCGCTGCCGGGGCCAAGGCCGCCAAGACGATGACGGACGAGGTTGCGGTGATGATCGATTCCCGCGATCCGCTCGATTTCAATGCGCCGCCGGCGACAGAATTCGCGGCTTATGCCGAATCCTGGCACGCCGGATGAACGCTGCCACCTTGAGTCTGGAAGACGTGATCGGGAATCCCAACTGGTTTCCCGATCATATGGATTTCAAACGTAACTTGGTCGGCTTCGTCCGTACCGATCGCAATGCGCTGTGCCGGGAGTCTTTCTTGGACTCGCGCTGGAATCGCAGCGCTTTGCCCCGCATAGAAATCCCCATCCCTACAGTCCTGAGCGCATCGGAAAAGCTGCCGCGCCCGAAACTGAACATCCTGTGGCACACCGCTTTTTGCTGTTCGACCTTGCTTGCCCGCTGTCTGGATGCGGAAGGCGCCAACCTTTCGCTCAAAGAGCCGCAAATCCTGATCATGCTTGCGGAAGCCAAACGGGCAGGCCGCGATGTTGCTGCCGCGGTTGATGCCACTGTCAAATTGCTGGCGCGCGGGAATGAACATGTGCTCGTCAAACCCACCAATGCCGTCAACAACCTCATTCCGGAAGTCCTGCGCGCTACCGATGGGCGCATGCTGTTCCTCTATTCCGACTGCAAGAGCTTCCTTGTCTCCATCGCCAAGAAGGGCGAGATGGGCCGCATTTTTGCGCGCAAGTTGTTTGGCCTGTTCGCGGCGGATGGCCACCCGCAAACAAAATGGCCGTGGCAGACGCTGTTCGAACTGTCCGATATGCAGATCGCCGCGCTCGTCTGGCACATGCAAATCGCCGAGCTCCTCCGCTCGCGCGACGCGGCGCGATCGGCGGCCTTGAATTGCGATGATTTCCTTGGCCGTCCGCGTGAAACGCTGGAAAAGCTAAACGCCTTTTTCGCGCTCGATCTCTCGACTTCGCAACTGGATGCCGCATTGCCGCTGCTTGCGCGCAACGCCAAGGATACGAATGAAGCGTTCAGTGCTGACCGGCGCGCAGCCGAAGCAGAAGACACAGCCAGAATGTTCGGCACCGAGTTGGATACGGTCGTGGAATGGAGCTATCGCGCCTGTCCCGAGACGCCGCGTGGAAACCCGCTGGGGAGCACGCTATGAAACTTGCCTCCCTCAAACAGGGCAGGGACGGCGCGCTTGCGGTGGTATCGCGCGATCTTTCCCAATTTGTTCCCGTCGCCCACATCGCATCGCATCTGCAAGACGCGCTCGACAATTGGCACGAAACGGCGCCCCGTCTTATGCGGGTTTACAACCTGCTCAATGAAGGAAAAGCCGAAGGTGCACGCCCTTTCGATCCCGCCCATGCGGCAGCTCCGCTTCCGCGCGCTTATCAATGGGCGGATGGATCGGCCTACGTCACCCATGTCGAACTTGTGCGCAAGGCGCGCAATGCCGAAATGCCGCAAAGCTTTTGGACTGACCCGTTGATGTATCAGGGAGGATCGGACAGTTTCATCGGTGCCCGCGATCCCATACTAGCCGCCGATGAATCCTGGGGTATCGATTTCGAAGGCGAGGTCGCCGTCATCACCGACGACGTAACGATGGGAACCCCGGTGGAAAGCGCCGAAAGCCACATCAAGCTGCTGATGCTGGCCAACGATGTTTCGTTGAGGAACCTCATCCCCAACGAACTTGCCAAGGGATTTGGCTTCTTCCAATCCAAACCGTCTACCGCATTTTCCCCGGTCGCCGTTACACCAGACGAATTGGGCGAAGCATGGTCGGGCGGCAAAGTGCATCTGCCGCTTCACGTGACTTTCAACGATGCGGCGTTCGGCAAACCGAATGCGGGCCAGGATATGACGTTCTCCTTTCCGCAACTCGTCGCACACGCGGCCAAAACCCGCGCGCTTGGGGCGGGAACGATCATCGGCTCGGGCACGATCTCGAACAAAGATCATAGTGCCGGTTCGGCTTGCTTGGCGGAGCGGCGTACTCTGGAAACCATAAAGTTCGGCGCACCGAAAACGCCCTTTATGAAGTTTGGCGATCGCGTTCGCATTGAAATGTTCGATGCCGAAGGCCGCAGCATTTTCGGCGCCATAGAGCAGGAGGCCGTGCGCTACCATGGCTGAGCCTCTGACGCTCTATACCTATTTCCGCTCGTCGGCCGCCTATCGTGTCCGCATCGCGCTAAATCTGAAGGGGCTTAAAGCGGATTATCGCTTCATCCATCTGTTGAAAGACGGCGGGCAGCAACACGGCGAAACTTACAAAGCGATCAACGCGCAGGAACTGGTGCCGACTTTGATCGACAATGGCCATGCCATCGGTCAATCGCTCGCCATTATCGAGTATCTCGAAGAAACTCATCCCGAGCCGCCGCTCTTCCCAAAAGAGGCGTTGCCCCGCGCGCGTGTGCGCCAGATCGCTTATGCGATCGCCTGTGACATCCATCCGGTGAACAATCTGCGCGTCCTGCAACGCCTGAAGCGCGATTTCGATGCCCGCGATGACAAACGCATGGACTGGCAGCGGCATTGGATTTCACTCGGATTCGCCGCCATCGAAACCCTGCTAACGCTGTCGTCCGAAACCGGCGCCTATTGCCACGGCAATATGCCGACACTCGCCGACATCTGTCTCATCCCGCAAATGGCGAATGCACGGCGGGTGAACCTTGATCTCACACCCTATCCAACGCTTCTCCGCATCGAACAAACAGCGCTCACCCATCCTGCATTCGCCGCAGCCCAGCCGATGGAGCAGCCCGATGCCGAGTGACCGCGCCATCGCCGCAAAACCGGAACTCAACCTCGACACATTTCTTCCCTATCGCCTGTCGGTACTTTCCAATCGCGTCAGCGATGCCATTGCGCGCCAATATTCCGAACGCTTCGATCTTTCGATTCCCGAATGGCGCATCATTGCCGTGCTCGGCCAAACGCCAAATCTGTCGGCGCGGGATGTCGCCCGTCGCACTGCCATGGACAAGGTGCAAGTGAGCCGGGCCGTTACCAGTCTGGTTCGATCGCGACGCCTCGCGCGCAGCGAAGATAGCGACGATGCACGCATCAGCCGCCTTTCACTAACCGCGAAAGGGCGCGCCATCTATGATGAGGTGGCGCCTCTTGCTCTGCGTCTGGAACGCCTGTTGTTGTCGAGTTTGTCGGCTCAGGAACGCAACACACTCGACAATTTGATGCACAAGCTCGACCGTCAAGTCAGCCTGTTGGGCGCGCCCGAATAAGCAGGATCGCCAGCGCCTTCGGCCCGTGCGCGCCAAGTTCCAGCGTCTGTTCGATATCCGCGGTCCGCGATGGCCCGGTGACGAGATTGACCGTGCGCGGCCATTCCATTGCGCGCAGTCGCTCAAACACGGATTCCAAATCGGGGAAAACATCTTCGGCCCGTAATACCGCGATCTCAAATCCCGGCCTGAAATGCCAACTGGCCGGATGCCCTTCGCCGGACGAAAACACCAGCGTGCCGGTTTCGGCAACCGCGAAAGGCGCCAGGGAAACCGCCGCGTCATCCGACCCCGGCGCACTATGCGAAACCTCAAGGCAATTCCACTGCAGCGAACCCAGCCCGCCGTCTTTCGGCATGTGTATTATGGCCGCCAAATTCCGCGCCCTAAGTATTTCGGAAACACGCGCCGGAACGTCGGCAAGATCGTCCAGCACATGCACCGTCGCATTGGCCGCTTCGGCGCAGGCAATGAACCTTTCAACGGGATCGTCTTTCACCGCGCGTGCATAGGTCACAGGCCGGGGCTGGCTTGCGGGTTTGCGTGCCCTGATCGACCGCAATATCTCTTCCCGTGCGCTCATCTGGATCGCCACATATCCTGAAACGTGCGCCCCGAGGGCGTGGGAAAATCGCGTACCGCAAACCAGCCCCGCATTAGCGGCAACGAATGCACGACTCCGCCGCGCCCCAATATCTTCAAAAATCGCGACAGCCAGCGCGCGCCCAGCCGGTAAAGCGCAGGACGCCGCGCCGCGAATGCCCAGAGAGAAAGCCCGAACACCATTGCCTTTGGGGCGAGGTGCGCTTCGAATTCCTTCGCGCGCCAATAGCGCATGATCGAAGGCAACGGAATCTTCACCGGGCAAACTTCGGCGCACCGCCCGCAAAACGTCGATGCGTTGGGGTGATGATGCGCTTGTGCGATCCCCAGCAGTCCGGGATTCAGCGCGGCACCGATAGGCCCGGGATAGGTTGCACCATAGGCGTGCCCGCCAATGGAATTGTAGATCGGACAATGATTCAAACACGCCGCGCAGCGTATGCAGCGCAACACCTCTCCCGTCTCACCGCCTAGCAACGATGTTCGCCCGTTGTCCAACAGCACCACATGAAATTCGCGGGCCCCGCTTTCATCGACCGGGCCGCTCATCACGCTGACATAGCTGGAAATGTCCTGGCCGGTCGCGGAACGGGTGAGAAGACGCAGAAGAACCGAAACATCGTTCATATCGGCGACAATCTTCTCCAGCCCGGTCACCACGATATGCGTGCGCGGCAGCAGCCGCGTCAGATCGCCGTTTCCTTCATTGGTGACAATGACGGCGGCGCCTTCTGCAGCAGCGAGGAAATTCGCACCGGTGATCCCGGCATCCGCCGCTTCGAATTGTTTGCGCAGCATCGCGCGGGCTTCGGCCACCAACGCGCTGCGCTCGTCCAAAGGCCGCGACGGCGGCAACTCGCCATGAACTTCGCGAAATGTCTGCGCCACATCCTCTTTGCTCAAATGAAACGCGGGCGCGATGATATGACTCGGCGGCTCATGGCGAAGTTGGATGATGTATTCGCCCAGATCGGTTTCGATTGGCCTCACTCCGTTCGCTTCCAGAAACGGATTGAGACCGATCTCTTCGGTGACCATGGATTTCCCTTTGGTCACCGTCTTTGCCCCCGCCTTGCGCAGAATGCCCAGAACGATCTCGCGCGCCTCCTTCGCGTCACGCGCCCAATGCACATGGCCGCCCCGCGCCGTCACGTTGCGCTCGAATGTCTCAAGCAAGGTATCGAGGTTGGAAAGCGCGCGGTCCCGTATCGCGGCGCCGGCTTCGCGCAGGGCTTCGAAATCGCCGTAACGCGCGATCGAATCTGCCCGCTTGTGCACGAAATGCGTCTTCAATCGCGCCAGCGCCACCTTCAGCGGTGCATCGGCCAGCGCTTCATGCGCTGCCGCCGGAAAAGCGGTCGGATCGAGCGTCATTCGCCGTCGCCCGCAAGGATTTCCGCAGCGTGACGAACGTCGAGATCAATCCCTTTGCGCCGTGCGCGCCCTGCCAGATGCAGCAAGCAGCCCAGATCGCCGCCCACCAGCATCGACGCACCGGTGGCTTTGGCATCCGCCAGCTTGTCGTCTGCCATGCGTTCGGAAATCTCGGGATATTTCACCGAAAACAATCCGCCGAACCCGCAACAGATTTCGGGATCCGAAAGTTCGCGCCGTTCCAACCCCTGAACGGAAGAGAGCAGGGCGCGCGGCTCGCTGCGCACGCCCATCTCCCGCAGGCTGGAGCAAGAATCGTGATAGCAGAAACTTTTCGAACATTGCGCCGCCACCGCTGTCATTCCGCAAACCCCCACAAGAAACGACATCAATTCGTGGCTGCGTTCCGCCAGAGCATACGCCCGCTGCGCATAGCGAGGATCGTCTTTCAGGACATCGGGATAGTGCCGCCGCAACATGCCTGCGCAGGATCCCGACGGCGCAACGACATAGTCGAAGCCTTCAAACGCATCCACAACCTGGCGCGCAATCGCCGCGGCATTGCGGTTATCGCCCGCATTCCACGCCGGCTGGCCGCAACAGGTTTGTGCGGCGGGCACATGCACCTCGCATCCGGCCTGCTCCAGCAGTTTCACCGCCGCAAATCCCACTTGCGGCCGCACCAGATCGACAAGGCAGGTCACGAAAAGACCGACTTTTGGCATCTCAGACCTCGTTCCCCAACGCATAGGTCCGCTCGCGCAAATTCCGCATGAACGCCTGCCGGTCTGCGGGCAGGGCACCGAACGGGATCACATCGCCGATCCGCACGCGTATCTCTGTCCCGATCCTGTCATGAATCTCCTTGAACAGAAGCGAAAGCCGCAATGTCAGGCTCACGTGGCTTGCGAGTTGGAACAGCCGCGAGTTCTGCCCTGCGAAGAACATCGGCGCAACCGGTGCCCGCGTCTGCGAAATCAATCGCCCTGTGAACGTCTTCCATTCGGCATCTACCGCATGCCTGTGCCAAAGCGACGGTGTGGTCGAAACGCCGCCCGCCGGAAACACGATAAGGCAGCCTCCCTTTGCCAGGTGCAGCTTCGCCTCCGCCCGCGTGCGCAGATTGGTCTGCAGGGCCGCATCCGTATCCGCAAAATCGACCGGCAGCAGGAATGTGCGGATTTCGTCTGCCCGGTAGAGCACCGAATTGGTCAACACACGAAAATCGCTCCGCACCTTCGAAACAAGGTGGCAGATGATGAGGCCATCCAGAACCCCGAACGGATGGTTCGCCACCACCACCAGCGGCCCCTTGTGGGGCCAGCGCGCAAGCGCGCCTTCGTTGGCGATGACCCGCAATTCCAGCCGCCGCATTGCCGCATCGAAAAAACTCTCGCCCGCAACCGGATGGGCGCGATTGTCCTCATAGATGCGTTTGAGATGAGGTTGCCCCGTCATCCGTTCGATCATGCGGATGAGTTTGCGCTTCAGCCAGGGATCGTCCGGCGCCGCATAGGAAAACGTATCCATGGTCTGTGCGGCGCCCGGCATATCTCAAACGGCGTCTTCGAGCAGAAGCCCGCCCCGCCGCATTCCAATACGCAACGCCACATAAAGCAGCAGCCCGACTGGGCCGGCAAGCAATGTCAGAATGAGGCAGGGGATAACGGCAAGATGAGGAATGCCGCGCCGTGTCGCATCGCGAACCTCCCACGCCCCTACGAACAGATCGAACACCAGATAATGTATCCATCCCGCCGTCGCGGCGACCGGGGAGGTGAAGAACGCCATCACGCCCGCAAGCGAGGTAAAATTGCCGCCTTCCGGCAAGGCTCCGCCAAAGAACACCGTTGCGATCAGCCATGTGTAAGTGAGGCCGATGACAACCGGTATAACGACCGATTGCACCAATAGCTCCGTCACGCGCCAATGCGGTGCCGCGATCAGCAGCAGCCAGAAGATAAGAATGCCGTTGTTGGCGATGTCGAAAACGGTTTCGGCGCTCATGTCGGAAACCGCCGCTTCAGCCAGCCGATCATCGCGTCATTGGTTTCCTGAGGATACTCCTGCTGCGTCCAGTGGCCGCATTTTCGGATCAGCACTTTCTCTAGATCCGGCACGAACCGTTCCATCCCGTCCGCCATCTTGGGCGACAACACCACATCGTCTTCCGCCATGATCATCAGCGACGGCTGGCTCACCTTTTGCGCCCAGGTGCCGGAAAGCTTCCAGTTGCGCGTGAAATTTCGATACCAGTTGATGCCGCCGGTGAAGCCAGTGTGTGTGAACGTCTCGACGAAATAGTTCAACTCTTCCGGCGTGAGCAAAAGCTCGCCCGGCCACAGCGCTTCGTCCATCTCCAGCGCCTTGATCAGCGCAAAGCGTTTCAATTCCTCCGGCATCTGGGCAAAGGCTTCCGCGGTCATGCCGTTCTTGCGCATGAAGAAGCGGAACACACGGCCCACATCTTTCGCCAACAGGGCATCGGCTTCGCCCGGCTTCTGGAAAAAGACGATGTACATATCTTCGCCGTAAAGCGCCTTCATCCCCATGATCGGGTCGATGGGCGGCCGCGCAAGGAACGGCGTGTTGATCCCGATCACGCCAGCCACGCGATCGGGATGAACGAGCGGCAACTGCCAAACCACCAGCCCGCCCCAGTCATGGCCGACAAAAACCGCTTTCTCCAGACCCAGCGCATCCAACATGCCGGTAAGATCGCCGGTCAAATGAAGGATATCGTACTCTTCGATCTTCTCCGGCCGCGAGGTGCGCCCATAGCCGCGCTGATCCGGCGCGATGGCGCGATAGCCGGCCGCCGCGAGTGCCGGCAATTGGTGCCGCCACGAATAAGCAAGCTCCGGAAACCCATGACACAGCACAACTGGCACGCCGTCTTTCGGTCCGGCTTCGTAAATGGCCATGTCGATGCCGTTGGTCTTGACCATGGTCGGTTCGGGAAACGAAACCATTCCAATTCCTCCAAATGTCTTATGCAGCAATTCCAAGCCGGATCAGCATTTCGGCGCGCGAAGGCCCCAGCACCGGCGGATAAAGACCGGCCGCCTGCTTTTTCGCTTTCGGCATACGCCAGAATTTCAATATCGTCGCGATGATCTCTGGCCGCTTCATCCAGCCGGTCGGATCGTCGAGCATGTGAAAGCCGCGCGAGAACGCGCGCAACACCGTCATATCGCCGCGTATGGCGGGGACAAGCGCATCTTCGACGAAGCTCTTTGCCATCCGCGCGCGAAAGCCGGGCTTGTAGGATGGATCGCGCTCGTGATGCGCCCGCCGGATCGCCTGTTTGTCCTGCCGCGCCATCGCGTCATAGAACGGACGCAATGTTTCGCGCGTGCGCCGGTCGAACGCCTTTGCCCGTTCCCGCGCATCGGCATTCGTTTCCAGCACCTCCCGCAACAAATGTGCGTGCACCATGCCCGCCGAACAGCCGCGGCCATAGAGCGGATTGGTCCTAACCGCCGCGTCGCCCACCGCGAAGAAATTCAACACTTGCGGTTCGCCGCCTTTGAGATAGTGCCGCCAAACGCTTTGCAGATTGCCCATCGAATAGATAGGACTCACGGGCTCGGAGCGCGTCTTCTCCACCCAGCGTGCCGTTCCCGGCAAGGCTTCGCAGATTGCCTCGAACACGTCCGGCCGCATGATCGCCGTGCGCAGACTGGTTTCGATCTCGGGCGTCGCCAATGTTATCGAGAAGTGCCGATTGTCTGCCGCGAACACACCATATTTGATATAGCCTAAGTCGGCCGCCAGCGGCGTCGGATCGCGCAACGGTTCCTCTGCGCCATCCAGAAGCTTGTAGTGGCGCGTGAAATAGAGAATTCCGGCAGGCGCGGATTCCTCGCGTACCTCCAAACCTTCCGCCCGCAGCCAATCGGGAAACGCCGAATTGCGTCCGCTCGCATCCACAATGATGTCGCCGCGCAGTTCCTGAATCTCGCCGCCGATCTCGACCTTCAACCCTTCGGCCACCAATGCGCTTCCATCGCGCCGCGTCAGCACGCCATGAATGCCCGCATTCGGAACGATGCGCACATTGGAGAACCGCCGCACATGGCGCCGCAACACCAGCTCCAATGTCGTCCGTCGGCTGAATAGGATACGCAAATCTTCGTCGCCTGCCTGTGGCTTATATTTTTCGCGCAAGGGGATCGGAATACCGACCTGGAAGTCGAGTGCGCGCACGCCATTTGTGAACAATTCCTCCAGCAATGCAGGATGACGATCACGCAGCAGAACGGTCAGCCGTCCCAGGAAGCCGTGACTGTGGCGAAGCTGCGTCGCCCCGCGCCGTTCCCAGGATTGAAACGCTTCCTCAGTCGAATCTTCCGGTGGTTCGGGATCGCGATCCAGAATTGTGATCTCGTGCTCCGTCCCGCCAAACGCAAGCGCCACGCCGAGCCCCGCGATACCGGCACCCGCCACGAGAAGTTTTTCCGCCATCTACGGCACCGCTTTCCAAGCGGAATAAGCAAGCATCGCCCATCCGGCGAGAAACGCGACGCCGCCTATGGGCGTCACCATGCCCACACTGCGCACGCCCGAAAGCGCAAGCAGATAAAGCGAGCCGCAAAACAAAACGATTCCGAGCAGAAACAGCCACGCCGCCCAGTTCGTCGCCGTACCGCGCAGCGCCAGCGCCGCAATGCCGATCGCGAGTGCATGGAACATATGATACATCGCGCCGGTCTCGAACACGCCCATGGATTGCGAATCCAGATGCGCGCGCAACCCATGCGCGCCGAACGCCCCCGCGGCGACGGCAAGAAAGCCGTTCACCGCCGCAACAACCAGCCAACCATTCATGCGCAGCCGCAGCCTCCGTGGACATGACCATGCTCGCGGATCTTCGCCACCGCGTTGCGCGAAAGTTCGGCGGTCGCCGCAAAATCCGAGGTCGCCGATTTCATCAAATCCGCATCGCACATCAGATCGATGGCGGTGAACGCCAGCGATTTCGCCCCGTCGATCACCGCGGCATCGCCCTGTTCCGATGCCGCCCAGCGCGCGAATTCCGGATTGTGGATGATGACGTTGGGCGGCGCCACGGCGAGCATCGGATGGATCGAAGGCACGCGATGGCTCACATTTCCCATGTCCGTCGAACCCGCAAACCCCGGCGGAATATGCTCGACCGGAAAGAAATCGCGGCCCAGCGCTTGCGCGTTTTTCTTATAGGCTTCCGCCATCGGCCAGTTGGTCTTGAGGTCGAGATAGTCGGTAATGCCCCACTGAATCTCCGCCTTGCATCCGGTCGCCAATGCGCCCGCCTCGAAACAGGCGTGCACCCGCGCCTTCAACGGCGCCAGTTCGTGCGCATCCGCCGCCCGCACATAAAAACGGCAAGCCGCGCGTTCGGGCACGATGTTCGCGGCCAGCCCGCCTTCGGTGATGATCCCGTGAATGCGTTCGGTCGGTTTGATGTGCTGGCGCAGTTGCGCGATGGATTGATACGCCGTCACCACCGCATCGAGTGCGTTCAGCCCGCGATAGGGCATGGCCGAGGCGTGCGCGGAACGTCCGTGATAAACCACTTCCACTTCCGAAATCGCGATGCACGGCATGGTGACCATGTTGAGATTGGACGGATGCATCATCATCGCTGCATCCACCTTCTCGAACGCGCCTTCGCGCGCCATCATCTCCTTGCCGCCGAAGCGTTCTTCCGCGGGCGTTCCCATGTAGCGCACGCGCCCCGGCAACCGCCCGTTGAGTTTCGAAAGCGCCACCGCCGCGCCATAAGCCGAGGTCGCGATGATGTTGTGTCCGCAAGCATGGCCGATGCCGGGCAGGGCATCGTATTCGGAAAGAATCGCGATGTTCGGACCGGAGTCCTTGCCGAATTCGGCGGCGAACGCCGTCTTCAGTCCGAACGCCTCCCGTTGCACCTGAATGCCGTGGCCCTCCACCGCATCCGAAAGCCGCTTGGCCGCCTTGAATTCCTCCAGCGCCAGTTCCGGCTCCCCATGGATGGCGTGGGAAAGCCCCAGCAATTCCGCCCGCATGGCCTCGATTGCGGCCCCCACATCTTTCTTCAGGCTTTGGGCATCCATGGCGGAATTCCGGGTGTTTCGCGGCCATCATAGACAGTCCGTTCCGGCTTTGCGAAGGTCGCCCCATGCCCCAATTCGCCACCGCAAAAGACGGAATTCGCCTGGCCTATGAGGTCGTGGGTGAAGGCCCGCCGGTACTGCTGATTCACGGTTTCGCCGCCAGCCGCGTCCAGAACTGGAAAGACCCCGGCTGGTACCAAACCCTTACCCAGGCGGGCTATCGGGTGGTGGCCATGGATTGCCGCGGCCACGGCGAAAGCGACAAGCCGCACGACGAGAAATTCTACGGCCACGACATCATGGCCGAAGACGCATTGACTGTGATGGAAGATGCTGGAATCGCCCCCACATTCCTGATGGGCTATTCGATGGGCGGGTTCATTTCGATGCACCTGCTTCTCGAACATCCCGAAAAATTGCGAAAGCTCGCCATCGGCGGCGTGGGTGCCACCTATCTCAACACCGCGCCGCAGCCCGGCAACCGCATGGCCGATCCGCAAACGCGCAATCGCATTGCGGATGCTTTGATAGAACCCGACAAATCGAAGATCACCGATCCCACCGCGCGCACCTTCCGCGATTTCGCCGATCAGTCGGGCAAGGATCGCCTCGCGCTCGCCGCCTGCATGCGCGCCATGCGCCGCAATTTTCCGGAAAGCGAATTGCGCCGGTCGCAGCGCCCGGTTCTGATTGTTTGCGGTGAAAACGATGTGCTCACCGGCCCGCCCGATCCGTTGGCTGCCGCGTTCGCCGATGGCCGCGCCGTCACCGTGCCGCGCCGCGACCACATGACGACCGTCGGAGATAAGGTCTATAAGGCCGCCGTATTGGAATTCTTTTCGGAACAGACCTGATGAACGCGCATTCGAAAATATCGCCTGAAAAAGAAGCGCCCTACGACTGGGCCGACCCGCTGATGCTCGATGCCGAACTTAGCACCGAAGAACGCATGGTCCGCGATTCCGCGCGCGACTATTGCGGCGACAAGCTGTTGAGCCGGGTCCGCGAAGGTTTCCGCAACGAGATCTTCGATCGCAAGATCATGAACGAGATGGGCGAGATCGGTTTCCTCGGCATCACGCTGCCGGAAGAATATGGCGGCGCGAACATGAACTATGTCTCCTATGGCTTGGTCGCGCGCGAAGTCGAACGCATCGACTCCGGCTATCGCTCCGCCATGAGCGTGCAGAACTCGCTCGTCATGTATCCGATCTTCGCCTACGGCACCGAAGAACAGCGCAAGAAATATTTGCCGAAACTCGCCAGCGGCGAATTCGTGGGCTGCTTTGGCCTCACCGAGCCCGACCACGGCTCCGATCCCGGTGGCATGAAAACCCGCGCGGTGAAAGAAGCAGGCGGCTATCGCCTCAACGGCGCGAAGATGTGGATCACCAATTCTCCCATCGCCGATGTGGCGGTGGTCTGGGCGAAAACGGAAGACGGCGTCATCCGCGGCTTCATCGTCGAGCGCGGCACCAAAGGTTTCTCCACGCCGAAGATCGAAGGCAAGTTCTCGCTGCGCGCCTCCGTCACCGGCGAAATCGTTCTAGACGATTGCCTGATCCCCGAAGCAAACCTGCTGCCGAATGTAAAAGGTCTTTCCGGCCCCTTCGGCTGTCTCAATCGCGCGCGTTACGGCATCGCCTGGGGCGCAATGGGTGCGGCTGAATTCTGCTGGCACGCCGCGCGCCAATACACGATGGACCGCAAACAATTCGGCCGCCCGCTCGCCGCCAACCAGCTCATCCAGAAAAAATTGGCGGACATGCAAACCGAAATCACACTCGGTCTTCTGGGCGCGCTGCGATTGGGCCGCATGATGGACGATCACAAGGCAGCCCCACCCGCGATCTCGCTCCTCAAGCGCAACAATTGCGGCAAGGCCCTCGCCATCGCCCGCGAAGCGCGCGACATGCACGGCGGCAACGGCGTGTCGGACGAATATGGCGTGATCCGCCATGTGCTGAATCTCGAAGCGGTCAACACCTACGAGGGCACGCACGACGTTCACGCCCTCATCATGGGCCGCGCAATCACGGGACTTCAGGCGTTCAGCTAAATGAAGCTCGAAGGCATCCGCGTTCTCGACCTGTCGCAGTTCCTGCCGGGTCCGCACTTGACCATGACCATGGCGGACCATGGTGCGGATGTGATTATGGTCGAACCGAAGAACGGCGTGGGCGAACCCGTCCGCGCGATGGGCGCGCGCATGGCGGATGGCACCGCCGTCTGGTTCCGCAACATCGCGCGCGGCAAACGCAGCATCACCCTCGATCTAAAAGACGCCGCCGATAAAAAGAAATTCCTCGATCTCGCGGGTGATGCCGACGTGATCGTGGAAGCCTTCCGCCCCGGCGTCGTCAAACGGCTGGGCATCGACTACGCAACGATTTCCGCAACCAATCCGCGCGTCGTCTATTGCAGCATCAGCGCGTTCGGCCAGAACGGCCCTTATCGCGACAAGCCCTCGCACGATCTGGGCGTGCAGGCGCTCGCCGGTACGCTCGATCTCTCGCGCGGCCTC
>DASZYI010000062.1:0-10109 GCA_035545475.1 Rhizomicrobium sp. | reverse complement strand
CGCGGCCATCACATAAGGATCGGTGAGCGCCGTGGGGTCGCCCTTTTCCAACTCGCCGTCGCTCGCGCCCGGAACGGTTTCGCGAATGTAGTTGGCTTCCATGCCCGGCAGCAGCGAACTCATCAGCGCGCGCAACGCGATGCCCGACGCGCCGGACGCGGTGACCAGCGTGGTGCCTTCGGCATTCCCGTCTTCCTGAATCTGGATGGATGTCTTGCTCGCGACCTGTTCGTTGGCGGCGGTCAGGCGCGGTGTGCGGCCGAGGACGCCGGTTGCCGTCTGCAGCACGGGCTTGTCGGCGTCGGTATCCGGCAAGACGCCAAACGGCGCATAGCGCGCGGTGGAATCCATATAAAGATCGAATTCGGGAACATAGGTGATGACGTGATCGAACAGATCGGGCGCGGCCACGGTTCCCAGCGTGTAGCTTGAATCGGTGTTGATCAGCGCCGCGGTGCTGGCGATGCCCTTGGCGGCGAGCAGCGCTTCCAACAGCACGACATGATCTTTGCAATCGCCATAACGGCTGTGGAGGATGTCGGCCGCCTGGTGCGGAACAAGCCCGCCTTTGCCGAGCACGATGGCGAGATATTTGATGTTACCCGAGACCCAATCATAGAGACGATGCGCCTGTTCGCGGCGGTCGGTAACGCCTTCGGTCAACTGATCGGCCAGCGCCTTGATCTCGTCGTCGGGCTCGGCCTTGTCATGCGCGCCGTCTTCATAGGCTTTGGCGAGACCCGCGAAATTCTTGAACGAAGAGATCGTCAGGTGGGCGGCGTTGTCGCGCTCGGCGACGCTGCCGGGTTCGGGGATTACGGATTCATCGTTGTTGAACGTCCAGGTCCAGGTGGTTTCGTCGCCGTCCGTTTTGGTTTCGCCCTGCTTCAGGCCCGACATGTCGACATAAAGCGGAAGCTCGCTGGTGTCCGCCTTCACGGTGATCACGACGTCATGCGTGGGCACCAGCGAACCGAACACCACGTCAGTATAGAACTCGCCTTTGAACCACGGTTCCTTCTGCTTGAAGGTTTTGACAATGGCGATTTCGTCGCCCACTTCGACGTTCGGAAACACTGCCATCTTCTCGCGGAAATCGGCAAAACCTTTCGTTGCCGGACCGGAGGTGACGAAGAAGCCATCGCTCGGCACGTCGATGCGCGTGCCGTCGCGCTTCAGCGTGTAGGCTTCTTCAATGTCGGCATCCTGAAACCCGGTCATGTAGGCGACGCCCGATTGACGCAGGAGGTGAAGCCCCTGCTCGCTCAGGATGCGCACGCGCTCCTCGGTACGCTTTTCATACGTGCCGTCGGAATCGATTTCGTAGTCGATATGATCGCGCGTGATTTCGAACGGCGCCTGAATCGGCGCGGTGGCTGTGACGGGAAGCGGCGTGTCCGGCGCTTGCGCGTGGGCGGTCGCGACGCCAAGCGCGCCCACAACCACAATGCCAAATGCGCGCCCCCGCATGATTCCCCCACAAGCAAATCGGTTGTGCAGGGACCACCATACCCTTCCTTCGTCGGGACGACGGTGCGACATTTTCATCTTTGTCAGTAAGAAAATTCTCGCAAGCACCGGGAACATCAAGGAAAACTGGAGTTCCGCGCGCGACCACGCTGAAATTCGGTTCGCGGATGTTGCGTGAATGCACCGTCATTCGAATTTGCAGCCGCCGATGTTAGGTTTGGGGCGACTCTCCATCGGGGTATGCGTGATGTTGGGGCTGGAAAGATATTCTGCACAGTTGCTGAGCATTTTGAGGATCATGGCGGGAGCGCTGTTCCTGGAACATGGAACGTCGAAGCTGCTGCACATTCCGCATGTCGCGATGTTCGATCACCCGCTGCCCCCGATGCTGCTCGCGGCGGGGATCATCGAACTGGTTGGCGGTTTCCTGATCACCATCGGATTGTGGACGCGCATCGCCGCCTTCATCTGCTCCGGCGAAATGGCGATCGCCTATTTCCAGTATCACGTGCGGATGGGCCGCTCGATCTTCCCGGCGCAGAACGAAGGCGATGCGGCGGTTCTGTTCTGCTTCGTGTTCCTGTTCCTGGTTGCCGCGGGCGCGGGACCATGGAGTGTGGATGCGTTGCGGAAGAAGAATTGATTTCTTACCTCCCCCTTGTGGGGAGGTCGAACAAATCTGAGCGCAGCGAAGATTTTTCGGGTGGGGGTCTGTGTTCGAACTCGGTCCCCCACCCGAAAAATCCGAAGAAGGATTTTTCGACCTCCCCACAAGGGGGAGGTGAGATTCATTCCACCGGCTTTTTCAAAAACTCCAGCAGCAATTTGTTCAGCCGCTCCGGTTCGTCGTGCTGAACCCAATGCGTGGCGTTTTCGAACAACACCAGCTCGCCGTGATCGCAGAGCTTGACGCTGGCGCGTGCAAGATCGGCTTCGCCATAGCGGTCGCGCATGCCCCACACCATCAGGGTGGGAACGCGGATGCGATAATCCTTTGGCGGCAACAACGTCTTGCGCCAGATGCCGCGATAGTAGTTGAGCGTCGCGGTCAGCGCGCCCGGTTGCGACCATGCCTCACGATAATAGGCAAGCTCCGCTTCGCTCACCGTGCCGGGAACCGCGGTGTCGGTGACGGCATCGGTGAGCGCCTTGAATCGCCGCGCGCGGATCGCGATTTCGGGCAGTACGGGAATCTGGAACAGGCGGACGTAATAACTTTTGCGGCGCTGACGCGGATCGTTGCGGAAACCGTCCACCCACACCGCGGGGTGCGCGGCACTCATCGTGACAAGGTGCGAAAGCCGCTGCGGATAGTTCTGCCCCACCCACCACGCAATGGCCGAACCCCAATCATGTCCGACAAGCGAAAAATGTTCGTGGCCGTAAAATCCGGCCAGCGCCACCACATCGGCGGCGAGGTTGTCGAGATCGTAGGCCGCGATGCCTTTGGGCTTCTCGCTGAGATTGTAACCCCGCTGGTCGGGTACCACGACG
The DNA here is from genome assembly GCA_035545475.1 of Rhizomicrobium sp. Lineage (GTDB taxonomy): Bacteria > Pseudomonadota > Alphaproteobacteria > Micropepsales > Micropepsaceae > Rhizomicrobium. The sequence goes on along the minus strand of DASZYI010000062.1, from coordinate 7,145 downwards.
TGATAGCCGGCATCGGCCAGCGGCAGGATTTGCTCCCGCCAGCCGAACCAGAATTCCGGAAAGCCATGCAGCAGCACGACCAGCGGACCGTCCTGCGGTCCCGCTTCGGCGACATGCAATGTCACGTTGTTGACGGTCACATACGAAAATCGAAGCTTCGAAAAATCCAGCATGAAATCTGCCCTTCCCCCGAAATTTCATCTTAGCGGTTTAAAGAAAAAGCGGCACCCCTTTCGGAGCACCGCCGAGACAGGCAAATTCTGTAAGCCGTGCTTACAAAGCTTGCGGCTTTCCGCGCGATTTGAAATCGTCCGGTCATGCACGGCCAGCCGATCCTCACGCCCACGATTTTGCTGCGCGCCTATGCGGAAGGAATCTTCCCCATGGCGGAACGGCGCGGCGATAGCGACCTGTTCTGGGTATCGCCGGAGATGCGCGGGATCATTCCGCTCGACGCTTTTCATATTCCCCGGCGTCTGGCGCGCACGGTCAGGAGCGACAGGTTCAAAGTCACGGCCGACATGGCGTTCGCCGATGTGATGCGCGCTTGCGCAGAGCCGGCGCCGGATCGTCCCGAAAGCTGGATCAATGACGAAATCTTGCGGCTCTACACGGCGCTGCATGCGGCGGGACATGCGCATTCCATCGAATGCTGGCGTGACGGCAAACTTGTGGGCGGGCTCTACGGCGTGAAGCTGGGCGGCGCGTTCTTCGGCGAGAGCATGTTCACCCGCGAACGCGACGCGAGCAAAGTGGCGCTGGTGCATCTGGTGGCGCGGCTCAGGCGCGGCGGCTTCAGCCTGCTCGACACGCAATTCCTGACGGCCCATCTGGCGCGCTTCGGCACCATCGAAATTCCGCGCGCGCAGTATCACGATCTGCTGGCGCGCGCGATCTCCCACGATGCGGAGTTTTAAATTCAATTCGTCATCCCCCGGCTTGTCCGGGGAACCCATTTTTTTCGAAATAAAAAATTGGGTCGAATGTGAAAATTCAAACGCCCTGGTTTACTGGCCTGCGTCTTCCGGCAATTCCGGCATCGCCTCGTCCGCGCCTGCATTGGGCGAAACGGGTTTGGCTTCTTTCTTGACGGGCGACACGCTGGCGACGACGCCAGGCTCGTTGGTCCTGCAATGGATCACCCAGACGTCGTAGAGCGGGTGTTCCATGCCGTTGATCGAAGGCGTGGACGCGAACATCCAGCCTGAGAACACCTTCTTCGGCTTCTCGTCAGGACGCTTATCGGTGATTTCGAGGAAAGCGGTGGTTTCCGGCGGCTCGGTCGGCGGCGTCGAGTAACAGGTGCGCGCGGTGATGGTGAGGGTTGCGAACTTCACCGGCTTGTTGATGGGCGCCACGATGTCGGTGGCCCGGCCCGTCATCTTGTCGAGGCCGCGCAGTTCGAGCGCCACGGGCTTGGCTTGCGAGAATTTCGCGGCCTGCACCACCGCCTCTTGTTCAGGCGGCAGGGTCGGTTCGGTCTTGGGCTGCGCTGCCTCTGGGGCGGGCGGTGGCGTAGCCGGTTTGGCAGGAGCCGCCGGTTGCGCAGAGGCAAGCGCCGTCAGGCCGAAGATCGCGGCCGGGATCAACCCAAGGGAAAAACGGTTCACGGGGCGCTCGGGGCCGGAGCTGTCTGTTGCGGAGGCGCGCTGGGCTTCTGCGGCGACGGCGAGCTTGAGCCGCCGCTGTTGATGTAACGGCCGACGAGGCCCATCAGATCCACCGCACCTTGCGTGTCGTTCAACTCGCCGTTCTCGGCCAGCATCGTGTCGCTGCCGCCGGGCGAGATGGAAATATAGGAACTGCCGAGAATGCCCGACGAGGTGATCTTGGCCGACGAGTCGTCCGGAATCTGAATGTCCCTGCGCACCGTCAGGGTGGCGATCGCCATGTAGCTCTTGGGATCGAGGGTCAATTCCTTGACCGACCCGACCTTGATGCCGTGCAGGCGCACATCGGTGCCGACGCTCACGCCATCGACGGCGGCGAAGCGCGCCTTGATGTCATAGCCCGACACACCGCCCTGACTCGTGGCTGTGTAAGTGAAGTAGAGGAACACGGCGGCCACGATCACGACCACGGCGCCGATCAGCGTTTCGACGGTGTTGTTCTGCATGACTCTATTCTGGTTTCCACGCTTCGTAATCGCCGGTCGCATGCGGGCGGCGTCCGCTCTTCGCCAAACTGCCTTCCGGGCGATACGCGTCGGGCGTGCCGGTCAGGTTCGGCTGATGCTCTTTCTCCCAGGACTTCGCCTTAAATGGGGCGACGGTCGGCGGCTCCTTGAAGGTGTGATGCAGCCAGCCGTGCCAATCGGGCGGCACGCGGCTGGCTTCGACGGTGCCGTTGTAAAGCACCCAGCGGCGCTTGCCGTCGGCGGTCTGGTAGTAGCGGTTGCCGTACTGATCGGTGCCCACATGCTTGCCGTATAGCCACGTCGTCAGAAGCGTGCCGAGCGTGGCGCCACGCCACCAGACGAAGATCATGCGAAGCAAGGACATGCGGGCAATCGACTGCGGATTCGCGGGGGACTATAGGAGCGGCAAAGCACGTCCGCAAAGCGGCATCTTCAGCCCCTTCGAGGCTCGCTTCGCTCGCACCTCAGGGTGGCGGTACCGCCCGACAACCCCTCCTTCGTCATACTGAGGCGCCGCGTCAGCGGCCACGAAGTATCCACACCCAACCGGCCAAAAAATTTTTTCTTAACGCGCCCCCACCCGCTTGACTGCCGCTTTCTAGAGCGGATTCCGCACGTTCACAGAAACACCACATCTTGGGGGTAAGATTTGGTTAACTACTTAGCCCTTGCGTCCGGAAAAGGACCGTGGCCATACTTTGCGTCCGTCGCTTCCAGCGGCCCAAAATCTGGCGAAGCCAACTAGCTGTAGCCCCAAGCAGAACCGCATTCCACGCGATTCCGGGGGACGGCATAGCTTTGTCCGGAAGGACCCTGGGGACGCGGCGGACGGGCCAAATTTTCAGCTTTTGGGGGCTATGCCATGCGTATCCGGCGTCATTTCACCGTCGAAAACAACTCTCCCTATCAGGGCATCGCGTTTCGCAACGCCTCCAGCGAGATCCGAAACCCGGACGGATCGATCGTCTTCCAGCAGACCGACATCGAGGTTCCCGAAAGCTGGAGCCAGGTGGCGTGCGACGTGCTGGCCCAGAAATATTTCCGCAAAGCCGGCGTTCCCGTCGAACTGAAGCCCGTTGCGGAAGAAGGCGTGCCGGAATGGCTGTGGCGCAAGGAAGCCGCGAGCGAAGAAAAGGTCGGCGAGCGTTCGGCCAAGCAGGTGTTCGACCGCATGGCGGGCACCTGGACCTATTGGGGCTGGAAGGGCGGCTATTTCGACACCGAATCCGATGCGCGCGCCTTCTATGACGAACTCTGCCACATGTTCGCGACGCAGAAGGCGGCGCCGAACTCTCCGCAATGGTTCAACACGGGCCTGCATTGGGCCTATGGCATCGACGGTCCGAGCCAGGGCCATTTCTATGTCGATCACGTCACCGGCAAGCTGACGAAATCGGCCAGCGCCTACGAACATCCGCAGCCGCATGCCTGCTTCATCCAGTCTGTCGCCGACGATCTCGTCAATGAAGGCGGGATCATGGATTTGTGGACGCGTGAAGCGCGCCTGTTCAAATACGGCTCCGGCACCGGCACGAATTTCTCTCACCTGCGCGGCGAAAACGAAAAGCTTTCGGGGGGGGGCAAATCTTCCGGCCTGATGAGCTTCCTCAAGATCGGCGACCGTGCTGCGGGCGCGATCAAATCGGGCGGCACCACGCGCCGCGCGGCAAAGATGGTGATCGTCGACGTCGATCATCCCGATATCGAAGATTTCATCGAATGGAAGGTGATCGAGGAACAGAAGGTCGCCGCGATGGTGGCCGGTTCGAAACTCGCCGAGCGCCATTTGAAAGCCGTTTTGAAGGCCTGCGTGAATTGCGAAGGTTCGAACGACGATTGCTTCGATCCCAAGAAGAACCCCGCGCTCCGCCGCGAGATCAAGGCCGCGCGCAAGTCGATGATTCCCGACAATTACATCGAGCGCGTCATCTCCTTCGCGAAGCAGGGATATACCGAGATCGACTTCCGCACCTACGACACCGATTGGGATTCGGATGCCTATATGTCGGTCTCGGGTCAGAACTCGAACAATTCGGTGCGCGTGACCGATGAATTCCTGCAGGCCGTCGCACTCGACGGCGACTGGAACCTGACCGCGCGCCGCGACGGCCGCGTGGTGAAGACGGTGAAGGCGCGCGATCTGTGGGAGAAGATTTCCTACGCCGCGTGGGCCTGCGCCGATCCGGGCATCCAGTTCCACACCACGGTCAACGACTGGCACACCTGCCCGGCTGGCGGCGAAATCCGCGCCTCCAATCCGTGCTCGGAATACATGTTCTTGGACGACACGGCCTGCAATCTGGCCTCGCTGAACCTGATGCAGTTCCGCCGCGCCGATGGCACGTTCGATGTGGAAGCGTTCGAACACGCCGTGCGCCTGTGGACTATCGTGCTCGAAATCTCGGTCTTGATGGCGCAATTCCCCAGCCGCGAGATCGCGCAGCTTTCCTATGACTACCGCACGCTGGGCTTGGGCTTTGCGAATATCGGCGGGTTGTTGATGTCGTCGGGCATTTCCTATGACAGCCGCGAAGGCCGCGCGATTGCTGGCGCGATTTCCGCCGTGATGACGGGCATTTCCTATCGCACCTCCGCCGAAATGGCCGCCGAACTTGGGCCGTTCCCGGAATACAAGGCAAACCGCGATCACATGCTGCGCGTCATCCGCAATCATGCGCGCGCCGCTCATGGCGAGAAGACGGGCTATGAGAAGCTCTCCACCCTGCCCGTTCCGCTCGACCTCGACGCGCTGAACCAGATCGACCTCGCCCAAGCCGCCGGCCGCGCCTGGGACGAAGCGCTCGAACTCGGCAGCGAACACGGTTTCCGCAACGCGCAGGCGACCGTCATCGCGCCGACAGGCACCATCGGCCTGGTGATGGATTGCGACACCACCGGCGTCGAACCCGATTTCGCACTGGTGAAGTTCAAGACGCTGGCGGGCGGCGGCTATTTCAAGATCATCAACCGCTGCGTGCCGGAAGCGTTGCGCAATCTCGGCTACAACCAGCAGGAGATCGACGACATCGTGGCCTATGCCGTGGGCCATGCCACACTCGAAACCCTGCCCTCCGGGCTTACCCACGCCGCGTTGCGCGCCAAGGGTTTCGGCGACGAGCAGATCAACAAGATCGAAGCCTCGCTGGAATCGGCGTTCGACATCCGCTTCGTGTTCAACAAATGGACGCTGGGCGAGGAGTTCTGCACGCAGACGCTCAAGCTCGACGCCGCCGACCTCGACGCGCCGGATTTCGACCTGCTGAAGTCGATCGGCTTCTCGCGCGCCGAGATCGACGCGGCGAACCTGCATGTCTGCGGCGCGATGACGTTGGAAGGCGCGCCTCACCTGATGCCGGAACACCTGCCGGTGTTCGATTGCGCCAATCCTTGCGGACGCATCGGCAAGCGCGCGCTGTCGGTCGAAAGCCACATCCGCATGATGGCGGCGGTGCAGCCTTTCATCTCGGGTGCGATCTCCAAGACCATCAACATGCCGAGCAGCGCTTCCGTGAAGGAATGCGGCGAGAGCTACATGCTGTCGTGGAAGCTGGCGTTGAAGGCCAACGCGCTTTATCGCGACGGCTCGAAACTGTCCCAACCGCTTGCCTCCTCCGTCTTCGCCTTCGACGACGAAGAGGACGAAATGGAAGACCTGCTGGCCGCCCCCGCCGCCACCCGTGCCACGGTCGTTTCCGAACGCATCGTGGAAAAGGTGGTCGAGCGGGTGGTGCACGAGCGTTCGCGCGAACGCGAACGCCTGCCGCAACGCCGCAAGGGCTACACACAAAAAGCCATCGTCGGCGGTCACAAGGTTTACTTGCGCACCGGTGAATATGAAGACGGCCGCCCCGGCGAAATCTTCATCGACATGCACAAGGAAGGCGCTGCCTTCCGCAGCCTGATGAACAATTTCGCCATCGCGATCTCCATCGGCCTGCAATATGGCGTGCCGCTGGAAGAATTTGTGGAAGCCTTCACCTTCACCCGCTTCGAACCGGCGGGCCTCGTCATCGGCAACGACTCGATCAAGAACGCCACCAGCCTTCTCGATTATGTGTTCCGCGAACTGGCCGTCTCCTATCTCGGCCGCACGGACCTCGCCCATGTTCAGCCGCATGACGACGCCGATCTGGGCGGCGGCGAGCGCGAAGGGGCGCGCGAAGTTGCGGTGACGAAGGTGGCCTCGACCGGCTATCTGCGCGGCAACGTCAAGCAGCTCTCCATCGTGCGCGGCAACACCGCCGTCGCCATGGCCTATGCCCACGACCATGCCGAGCAGGAACACGACCACGTTCACGCCGATGTGGAAGTGGAAATCTACGACGACTCTCCGGTCACCGAGACGATGGCCGAACTGCGCGAAGCCGTGCTGGAAGCCGCTGGCACCGTCGAGAACCCGGTGGCCGAACTGGTGGAAGCCCTCGGCTCCCGCATTGCCCAGCGCGCCGACGACGCCCAGAACAAGGCCGGCAAGGCGCGCGAACTGCAAGCCAAGCGCGCCGCCGAAGCCCGCATGAAAGGCTTCGAAGGCGATGCCTGCGGCCAATGCGGAAACTTCACGCTTGTGCGCAACGGCACCTGCATGAAGTGCAACACCTGCGGAAGCACAAGCGGATGCAGCTGAAGAGAAAAGGCGCGACGGCGCAGCGCTTCGTCGAGGTGATTGGCCGCGACGGACACGTGCTGCGCCTCTACGCCGTCGCGATCGAGGAAGCCGACGCCGACGCCGAATACGAGGAAGTCGCCCTGGTCCTGGCCGAACAGGACGGGCTGAATCGCCCCGGTCGGCGGTTGCGCGCCCGCTGCGTGCGATAGGCGCCGGCCGCGGAGCCAATGGCGGGCGCGGGCGTTTTCTCGCCATGCCGGTGCTCGATTCTGCGGCCCTCGCAGCGGTCTGGTACGACGAAAAGCGCCGCATTTTGCGCGCGACCTTCCGCGACAGCGAGCGCACTTACGCCTATGACGACGTTCCGCCCGAGGAATTCGCCGCGCTGATGAAGGCCGGCTC
>DASZYI010000061.1:0-28642 GCA_035545475.1 Rhizomicrobium sp. | reverse complement strand
CTTGAGATAGGTGTTCTGCAGCGATGCGGCCATGCGATCCAGCTTGCGCGCATCGGCGCTGCCGATCAGCGCGCCGTCGATCGCCACCGCCTCGCGCACGCCGCGCACCTCGCGCCAGAACTTGAGCCCGCCATCTTCTGTCGGCTCTCCGTGCCAACCACGTTCCGTCTCGTCCGATAGCTGGTCGAGCCTGCGCGCAATATAGGCTGCCGCCTCTGCCGCCTTGGCGGTGTCGCCAAGGATCTCCGGATTGAGCGCCCCCGCAATGGCCGCCTGTTCCAGCAAGAAGCGCGGATAATGCGTCGGAAAGCCTTCCAGCGCTGTCACCACATTACGCGCTTCCTCGATCACGGCTTCGAAGTCCGCACCGATCAGCGTCTCGCCGGTGTGCAGCGTAAAGCTCGTGCCGATGAGGCCTTCAGAGATCAGGTAATCGTCCAGGTCGCGTTGGTCCTTGAGATAGCGCTCCGACTTGCCGCGCGTCGCCTTGTAGAGCGGCGGCTGTGCGATATAGAGATGGCCGCGCTCAATCAGCTCCGGCATCTGGCGATAGAAGAAGGTCAGGAGCAGGGTGCGGATATGCGCCCCATCCACGTCAGCGTCGGTCATAATGATGATCTTGTGGTAGCGCAGCTTGTCGACATTGAACTCGTCGCGCCCAATGCCCGTGCCCAGGGCCGTGATCAGCATCGCGATGGATTCGCTCGACAGCATCTTCTCGAAGCGAACGCGCTCGATATTTAAGATCTTGCCGCGTAACGGCAGCACCGCCTGGTTCGCGCGATTGCGCGCCTGTTTGGCGCTGCCGCCCGCGCTGTCGCCCTCTACAATGAAGAGTTCGCATTTGGCGGGGTCGCGCTCCTGGCAATCGGCAAGCTTTCCCGGCAGTGATGAACCGTCGAGCACGCCCTTGCGGCGCGTCAGTTCGCGGGCCTTGCGCGCCGCCTCGCGGGCCGCAGCAGCTTCCACAACCTTGCTGACGACGGCCTTTGCTTCGGCGGGATGTTCCTCAAACCAGCGGCCGAGGTTTTCCAGCACAACCCCTTCGACCACGGGGCGTACCTCGGAAGAGACCAGCTTGTCCTTCGTCTGGGACGAGAACTTCGGGTCGGGTACTTTAACCGACAGCACGCAAGTTAAACCTTCGCGGCAATCGTCGCCCGTCAGCGCAATCTTCTCTTTCTTCTGGATGCCGGATTCATCGGCATATTTGGTCACCACGCGCGTCAATGCCGCTCTAAACCCGGCCAGATGCGTGCCGCCGTCGCGTTGTGGGATGTTGTTCGTAAAGCACAACATGCTTTCGTGATAGGAGTCGTTCCACGTCAGCGCGACTTCGACCATCACGCCGTCGCGTTCGGATGCGATCATGACGGGAGAGGAGATCAGCGCGTTCTTGGCGCGATCCAGATAACGCACGAACGCTTCCAGCCCGCCGTCGTAGTGCAGAAGCGTTTCCTTCTTCTCGACGCCGCGCTTGTCGGCCAACACGATAGTCACGCCGGAATTCAGGAACGCCAACTCGCGAAGTCTGTGTTCGAGGGTCGCGAAATCGAATTCGGTCTTTGTGAAGGTCTTGCTTGAGGGCAGGAAGGTGACTTCCGTCCCGCGATTCTCTCCGGCCGGGCCGACGACCTTCAATGGCGCTTCGGGATCGCCGTCGCGGAAGCGCATATGGTGCTCGCTGCCTTCGCGCCAGATGCGCAGATCCAGCCACTCCGACAATGCATTCACCACCGAGACGCCCACGCCGTGCAGGCCGCCCGAGACCTTGTAGGCATTTTGCTCGAACTTGCCGCCGGCATGAAGCTGCGTCATCACAAGCTCGGCCGCGGAGACGCCTTCTTCCGAATGGATTGCGGTGGGAATGCCGCGTCCGTTATCGCGCACGGTGCATGAACCGTCGGCATTCAACGTCACGTCGATACGGCTTGCATATCCCGCCAGCGCCTCGTCGACGGCATTATCCACGACTTCATAGACCATGTGGTGCAAACCGGACCCGTCGTCCGTGTCGCCGATATACATGCCCGGCCGTTTGCGCACGGCGTCGAGGCCCTTGAGCACCTTGATGCTCTCGGCTCCATAATCTTCGGGATTGGGAAGTGCTGGTGACGACATGTTTCTACTCATTCACACATTGAAACTGCCCGCCGCCGACCATGAAGGTTTGCGCGTGGCTACCGAACGCTTCGAAAAGCGAAATATCCGTGCCCGTCATCCACGCTTGCGCACCGAGCGCCAGGATCTCGCCGGCGAGCGCCGCACGGCGCGTGGCATCCAGATGCGCGGCGATCTCGTCGAGGAGAAGGATGGGGGCTCCACCAATATGGGAACTCTCCCACGCTTGCGCAAGGATGATGGAAATCAAAAGCGCTTTCTGTTCGCCGGTGGAACATTCGCGCGCATCGACGCGCTTCTGTGTGTGCCGAACGGCGAGATCGGAAAGATGGGGCCCGAAGGTCGTGCGGCCGGCTTCGGCATCGCGCATCCGTGCGCGAGAGAGGCGCTCGCGCAGAGTGGCAACCGCATCGGAGCTCTCCTGTAGCAGCGCGTCTGCTTCGCCTGCCACAGCAAGCTGGGCACATGGAAACACGCCCGCTTCGCCGCGCCGTTCAAGTGCGCGATTGAGGCGAGCCGCCGTTTCGGCACGAGCCGCGATCATTTCGGCACCAGCCTGGGCCATCTCTGCCTCGAGGCCGTCGAGCCAAGCCGGATCGCGCGGACCGAATTTGAGAAGGCGTGCCCGTTCGCGCATCGCGGTTTCGTAACGTACGGAGCGGCGCGCATGGCCCGCATCGAACCCAAAAACAAGGCGATCCAGAAACCGCCGCCGTCCGCTGGCACTTTCGATGAACAGACGATCCATCGCAGGCGTCAGCCAATTGATTTGCAGGATCTCACTCAGATCGGCCGTGCTTGCCGCGGGCGCGCCATTGAGGCGTAGCTGGCGCCGCTCGCCGCCATTCGGGCCGAGTGTCAAGCCTGTGCCGATCTCGTAACCCTCGCCGTCATGGGTGACTGTGGCGGCCACGCCCCACAACGCATCGCTTTGAACGGATGGCCCCCTGCGAATGTGTTCGCTCAGTTTCGCGCCGCGAAGGCCACGCCCCGGAGACAGCAAGGAAAGCGCATCGAGCACGTTCGTCTTGCCCGCACCATTCGGGCCGACAAGAACCACCGGCCTTCCGGTAGTGGCGATCTCGCCGGAAGCATAGGAACGAAAGTTGGTCAGCGTCAGGCGCGTCACGGCCAAGCGTGCAGAGGCCGCGCGGCCTGAATCGGGCGGCGAAAGAGAATGGTCTGACCGAAACGTCAACGCCGTCACACCCGCATCGGCATGAGGACATAAAGGGTGCGCTTGTCTTCCTTGTCCTCAATGACTGTCGGCGAGCCTGCATCGGACAGAAGGAAGTGGGCTTCCTTACCCTCGATCTGGCTGGTGATGTCGAGGAGGTAGCGTGCGTTGAACCCAATCTCCAGCGGGCTCGCGCTGTAAGTTGCGCCCACTTCTTCGGTTGCCGTTCCGGATTCCGGATTGACGACCGAAAGGGTCACCTTGTCCTGACCGACATTGAGCTTCACTGCGCGCGTCTTGTCCGCCGAGATGGTGGAAACACGGTCAACCGCATGTGCGAAATCCTTGGAATCCAGCGCAAGCGACTTGTCGTTGGACGCCGGTATAACGCGCTGATAATCCGGGAAGGTGCCGTCGATCAGTTTCGAGGTGAGTTCCAGTCCGTTGAAGCTGAATTGGATCTTGGTATCCGACAGCGAAACTTCGATGGCGCCATCCGCATCGTCGAGCAGGCGGCGCACTTCGCCCACCGTTTTGCGCGGCACGATCACACCTGGCATGTCGCCTGCGCCATCCGGCAAGTCGAGCTCGTAACGCGCCAGTCGATGCCCATCCGTCGCTACGGCGCGCAGCATCCGCGCCTTGTCTTTGGTGGCGTGAAGATAGATGCCGTTGAGATAAAAACGCGTCTCTTCCGTCGAGATTGCGAAACGGGTTTTGTCGATCAGGCGTTTCAGATCGTCCGACGCGATACGAAACCGGTGGGGCAGGGCGCCGGATGACATCTGCGGGAAGTCTTCTTTCGGCAAGCAGGCGAGTTCGAACCGCACCGTCCCGGCCGATACCGCCAGCCGCCCCCCCTCACTGGAGAGAAGTTCGGCCTGCACCTGCGCGCCATCGGGCATCTTGCGCACGATGTCGTAGAGCATATGCGCCGGCGCCGTCGCCGCGCCGTTGCGCAGTACGTCGGCGGGCAGGGATTCCACGATCTCGATATCGAGGTCCGTGGCGGTGAGCTTCAATTGCCCCTTGGCCGCCTCGATCATCACGTTCGAGAGAATGGGGATGGTATTGCGACGTTCGACGACACTCTGGACATGGCTGAGCGCCTTCAGAAAGGCGCCCCGTTCGACGTTGATTTTCATCGTTTCGCGCTTCGCTATCCGGTGCTTCAATCCCCCGCGCGCGAACGCCGTTTGGGCGCTCGCTAAATCACTGAATCGCTTGAGTTTTTGGAGGGCCTAGACTCAAGCAACAGACTATACCAGCAGGCGGCTAAAGTGCATAGGGAAGAGGCCGTTCGGGACCGCTCTGGCGGCCCCGGAAAGACGAGGTCTTTTCAGGCATCTCCCCGCCGCGACAGCACCTGTTTCAGGAAATCGACTTCCTGCCGGAACATGGGGTCTTCGGCACACAATGCTTCGATCCGGCGGCAGGCATGCAGCACCGTCGTGTGATCGCGGCCACCGAAGCGCCGTCCGATTTCAGGCAGCGAACGGGTCGTGAGTTGACGGGCAAGATACATCGCAACCTGACGGGGGCGGGCCACGCGGCGTGCGCGCTGCGGCGATTGGAAATCGCGGATGTCGAGCTTGTAGAACTCGGCCGTCTTGCGCTGGATATCTTCGATTGACGTCTTGAGGCCCACGCCGCCACGCGCGCCGATGGCTTCTTCCGCCATTTCGAGCGTGACGGGCTTCTTGGTCAGGTCGCAATAGGTTGCGAGCTTGGTCATCACGCCGATGAGTTCGCGCGGGGACGTGTCGCCCATATCGGCGATGCGCTCGAGCACGTCACGCGGCAGCACGACGTTCGGGCGGACACGGGTGAACTCGGCGGCCCGCAATTCCAGGATGCGCAAACGTGTTTCCCGATCCGGCTTGTCGAGCGCGATCACCAGACCGCCGGAAAGACGCGAGCGGATGTCCGCCCCCAATCCTTCAAGAGCGGCAGGGGGACGGTCCGCCGCGATCACCACGCGGCGTCGCAGGTCTGTCAACGCATTGACGGTATAAAGGAATTCCGAACTCGTCGCAGTCGAGCGGCAGATGTGCTGCAGATCGTCAAGGATCAGCACATCGGCAGTACGCAGCTCTTCCTTGAACGCCAGCGTATCCTTGCGATAGAGCGCGCCGAGAAAGTGCCGCATGAAATCTTCTGCGCGCAGGAACAGTGCGCGCTTGCCGCGCTTGCGGAATTCGAGCGCCGCCGCGTTTAAAAGATGCGTTTTTCCGAAGCCGAAACCGCCATGAATGTAGAGCAGCGTGATGTCGTTCTGTCCTTCGGCAAAAGCGCGTGCCGCGCTGTAGCCGAATTCATTGGCAGGGCCGGGAATGAAGCTTTCGAACGATTGGGCCGGATGCAACATCCGGTTCCACAGGCCGCGCGGTTCTTCATCCTTCGGCTCGCTGTGCGGATGCAGATAGCTGACGTTCACCGGCGGTTGCGGAAGCGAAACAGTTCTCATCACGCCTCCTGCGACCTGGGGCTTCTCGGAAACAAGCACGACGGAGATCGACGCCGGTTCGATGCCTTCTGCACGAAACGCCCGTTCGATGCGCACGACGTAATGGTTGGCGACCCAATTACGCACGAAAGGCTTCGCCGCGCCAATCGTTATTTCGTCGCCATGCGACGAAACAAGCGAGAGCGGACCGATCCATGCCTCGAAAACGGCTTCCCCCAGTTCGCGCCGCAGTCTTTCGCGCACCGATGCCCAGGCCGCGCCGCTGTCCGGTCGTGATGTCTTTGTATTCTGTGTCATTTTGGTTCTCACCCGCTCTATTGGCGTTTTTGTCTTCGTCCTTGCTTGCCGCGCATGGTCCCCGCGGCGCCCCCATCATCGCAAACGGTTATCTGTCCTCATTTCTGTTGCTCCCCTTGTCTATGATTGTCGCCATGGAAGGCCCGATGCCTTCCAGCCATTGTGCTGCCCGCGATGCCGTTCGGGGTTGAGGTCGCCTTCGAACCCGCCTGCGATGTTGTAAGCGCGCGTATAGCCCGCGCGCGTCATTGCGATTGCGGCTGCGCGAGAGCGTGCGCCGGACCGGCAAAGGAAAAAGATCGGCGCGTTTTTGTCCGGGTTTGCGGCGGATACTTGCGCCACGAAGTCGGGATTGGGCGCCATGGTCGGATAGCTTTGCCATTCGACAAGTTGCACCTCGCGGTTCGTGCTCGACAGGTCGGGCAGGCCCACAAAGTTCCACTCCGCCGTCGTGCGCACGTCCACCAACTGGGCGGACGCGTCGTTCTTCAGACTGCCCCAGGCATCGGCAGGTGAAACATCGCCCGCATAGGCTGCGGAAGCATTCGATTGAGACATGAGCTTCGACCCGACCGCAAAAAGAACCCGAGCGGACAACGTGCCCGCACTACACTTCAGTACTCGTGGAAGTAAAAGCCGATCAGGACTTGTGATTTATTGGCAGGCTCCGGGTACATCGCCCCGAAAGACATCGTTTGTCTTTGTTTTTGTTATGCATTTTCTGCCCGTCAGCCACCGTGTTGAGGCAGACCATAGCCCCAAGCGTTTTCGAATCGCAAGAGAACGAACGGTGATTCGGCGTGCTTTTCGCGAGGGGGCAAAATCCGTCGCACCACATAACCTTATGTACCGTATACGGAAAATAGAACGTCCCGACGAACCTCGAAAAATCAGAGGGTTAACGTGACAGAACGCCATTTTGCGTTGCGATAAGATAACGGTATCGCAACACTCTGCGTACGGACAATAAAAACGGGCCCGAACATTGTCCGAGCCCGTCACAAAAACGAATCATTCAAGTCTTGGCGGGGGTTGTCAGCCCGCGAGCTTGCTCACCCGTTTCGTCAGTCTAGAGACTTTCCGGGCGCCGGTGTTCTTGTGGATAACTCCCTTGGACACTCCGCGCATGATTTCGGGTTCCGCCGCCTTCAAGGCCGCCTGGGCGGCATTTTTGTCACCGGAAGCAATGGCTTCTTCGACTTTACGAGTGAAGCTGCGGATACGGCTTTTGCGCGCGTGGTTGATCTCGGTACGCTTCTTGGTGGTGCGCACGCGCTTCTTGGCCGAGGCGATATTGGGCATGGGTAGTCCTTGGGATCCTAAAGAGGCCGGGCGTATAGCCCGCGCCTGTCCTAGGGTCAATGTACAGGCGACCCGGAGCCCTATGCTGGAACGGGCCGTCATCTGGCCTTGAAGGCCGGCTTACGCTTCTCGCTGAAGGCGGCCATGCCCTCTTTCTGATCCTCGGTTGCGAACATGGCATGGAACACGCGGCGCTCGAAGCGGATGCCCTCGGAGAGGGTCGTCTCATAGGCGCGGTTGACCGTTTCCTTGGTCATCATCACGATCGGCAGCGATTTCTCCGCAATCGTATGCGCCGCCTTCTTCGCTTCGGTCATCAATTCGGCCGCCGGAACAACCCGCGAGACCAGACCGGCCCGTTCCGCTTCGGCCGCGTCCATGTTGCGGCCGGTGAGGCACATTTCCATCGCCTTGGATTTACCGACATAGCGGGTGAGGCGCTGCGTACCACCGATACCGGGCATCACGCCGAGATTGATCTCGGGTTGGCCGAATTTCGCCGTGTCGGCTGCGATGATGAAATCGCAGAGCATCGCCAATTCGCAGCCGCCGCCAAGCGCCCAGCCTGCGACGGCTGCGATGATCGGCTTGCGAATGTTGGAAATGCGGTCGTTGGCATCTGCGAAGAAGTTGGACTTGAACATGTCCATGTAAGATTGCGGCGCCATTTCCTTGATGTCGGCGCCCGCCGCAAAAGCGCGGTCCGATCCCGTCAGCACGATGCAGCCGATGGCATCGTCGCGATCCCATGCTTCCAGAGCGTCCGCCAATTCGCCCAGCAGTTCGGAATTGAGCGCGTTCAACGCTTTCGGGCGGTTCAGCGTGACGATACCAACGCGGCCTTCGAGGGATGTGAGAATATTCTGATAGGTCATCGGCAACTCCATTCAATCTTCAAAGCGTTTGGCGCGCATCTGCTTGCGCTGCGAGTGTACTTTCTTTCCTTCGAGCCTGCGTTCCTTGCTGGCTTTCGTCGGTTTGGTCGGTTTGCGTTTCTTGGGCGCGATCGTAGCAGCCTGGATCAATTCGATCAGCCGTGCTCGCACGTCCTCTCGATTGCGTTGCTGCAACCGGTACTGGCGGCCCGTCAGCACGAGCACGCCATCTTTCGACAAACGGTGTCCGGCAAGACGCACCAATCGCGCGCGAACATCCGGCGGAAGCGACGAATGCGCCACGTCGAAGCGCAACTGCACCGCCGTCGCCACCTTGTTGACGTTCTGCCCGCCGGGACCGCTCGACTGGATGAAACTTTCCTCGATATCGCTCTCGTCGATGGCGATTTTCGGCGTGATCTGGATCCGGCTCATGGCCCGCGATTTCGCATGAGGCTTGACATGCAACCAAATGGTTGCATATTAGGAGGCATGAGTATGGACGCTGTGTTTCGGGCGCTGGCCGACGAGGGGCGAAGAACGCTTCTCGACCGCCTGCACGCGCGCAACGGCCAGACGCTCAACGAGCTTTGCGAAGAGATGGACATGTCGCGGCAGGCGGTCGCCAAGCATCTGGGGATTCTGGAGGAGGCCAATCTCGTCGTCGTGCAATGGCGCGGCCGCGAAAAGCTGCACTACCTCAATCCGGTTCCCATCAACGAGATCGCCGAACGTTGGATCGGCAAATACGAGCGCAACCGGCTGGCCGCGCTGTCGGCGCTCAAACAGGCACTCGAAGGAGACAGCAAATGACCAAGGCCACGCAGGTTTATGTGACTTACATCCGCAGCACCCCGGAAAAAGTTTGGGACGCGCTCACCAATCCGGAAATGACCCGTCAGTATTGGGGCCACAGCATCGTGTCGGACTGGAATCCAGGCTCGGCATGGTCGCTTCGACGCATCAGCGATCCCAATTTCTCGGCAGCCTGCGGCAAGGTCGTCGAATGTTCGCGCCCTGAAAGATTGGTCCTCACCTGGTCCAAGCCGCAGGATCCGTCGGTCGTTTCGCGAGCGAGTTTTGACATCGAGAAGCTTGAAGACGCTGTGAGGCTCACCGTCACGCATGACGAACTGGAACCCGCATCTGAAATGCTGCGTGGCACCTCGCGCGGTTGGCCGATCGTGCTGTCGAGCCTCAAATCGCTGCTCGAAACTGGCAAGGGACTGGACTCGGACAAGTTGTTCCGATGCTGAACCGGCCGGATTGCACCGCCTCAGGAGACAAGGAAATGAGCAAATCGAAATTCCTCTACGTCATCTACATCCGCACCACCGCCGAAAAGGTTTGGGATGCGCTCACGAACAAGGAGGTCATGAAGACCTATTGGTTCAATATGCACCAGGAATCGGACTGGGCCGCCGGCTCGTCGTGGGAAATGAAGGACTCCGCCGGCAAGGTCTGGGACAGCGGAAAGATTTTGGAATCCGATAGGCCGCACAAGCTGGTCATCTCGTGGCAGCACCAGCAGTACGAGGTCGCGCGGAACGAAGGCTTTTCGCGCATGACCTACCTGATCGAAACGGCAGGGCCGTTGATCAAGCTCACTGTCAGTCACGAGATCGACGTCGAAAATTCCGATCTCATCGCCAAGGTCTCCGGCGGCTGGCCGATGATCCTTTCGAGCCTCAAGAGCCTTCTGGAAACCGGAGAAGCACTGCCTAGAGCGTGAGGGCTACTTCTGACAACTGGGACAATAGAAGGTCGAACGTCCGGCTTGCACGATGCGTTTGACCTTCCCGTTGCAACCGTTGCCGGGACAAGGTTTGCCCTCGCGGTCGTAAACGCGGAAGCGATGCTGGAATTCCCCAAGGCTGCCATCGGGCCGCGCATGATCGCGAAGGCTCGATCCACCAGCCTTGATCGCTTCTTTCAGCGTGGCTTTGATGTCGGCGACCAGCGGGGCGATCTTGGCGCTCTGCACTTTGGAGGCGAGCCGCTTCGGCGAGATGTGGGCGAGGAACAAAGCCTCGCAGACATATATGTTACCCAATCCCGCCACGACGCGCTGGTCGAGCAGCGCCGACTTGATTGGTGTGCGTTTGGCTTTGAGCGCCTCTTTCAGATAGGCCGCATCGAAATCCTTTGACAGCGGTTCGGGCCCCAACCCCTCAAACAGTGGGGCGTCGTTCAGCTTGTCGGTTTCGACCAACGTCATCAGCCCGAACCGTCGATGATCCGAAAACACGATCGTTGCCGGAGCATCGGTTTCAAAGACCACATGATCGTGCTTGCCGTGTCCCGCTTCGGGGTGTGACGCCTCATGCGCATAGATGCCGAGTTGGTGTCCTCCACCATCGGCATAGACGGCCATGCGCCCGCTCATGCCCAGGTGGATGACCAATGTTTCGTCATCATCGAGATCGGCGAGAAGATATTTCGCCCGCCGCCACAGCCGCTTCACCGTGCGCCCAGTCAGCCGCTTGGCGAAATCCTTGGGGAAGGGGCGCCGGAGGTCGCCTCGCCGGGTGACAACATGGGCGAACTTGTGTCCCTCCAGCACAGGTTCGAGCCCCATTCTGACGGTCTCGACCTCGGGCAGTTCGGGCATGTGGCTCTCCTCCCCGCGATGCTGCCGCATCGCAGCCCGGCCGGACAGTGGTGTAAGGTCACGGGGCAATGACCGTTCCGAACAAGACCGCCTCCTTCGGCTTCCGCGAGGTGCCGGAAGAACAGAAGGAAGAACTCGTCGGCCAGGTGTTCACCTCGGTCGCGAACCGCTACGACCTGATGAACGATCTGATGAGCGGTGGCGTTCACCGGCTCTGGAAGGATGCGTTCGTGGACTGGCTCAATCCGCAGCCCGGTATGCGGGTGCTCGATGTGGCAGGGGGCACGGGCGACATCGCGGTTCGCATCGCCAAGCGCGCCAAGGCGAGGGGCGGTGAAGCCGAAATCGTGATTTGTGACATCAACGCCGCCATGTTGAACGAGGGTTTGAAGCGCAGCGATGTTCTTAGCACCGGCACGATCCGCTGGGTCTGCGGCAACGCAGAATGCCTGCCCCTGCCGGATGCAAGCGTAGATGCCTATACCATCGCCTTCGGCATCCGGAATGTGACGCACATAGATCAAGCGTTGTCCGAAGCGCGCCGCGTGCTGCGGCCGGGCGGGCGTTTCATGTGCCTCGAATTCAGCAAGGTGGAAGCACCGATCCTCGACACGCTTTACGATCAATATTCCTTCGCCGTGCTGCCGCGCATCGGAAAGGTGGTGGCGAACGATCCGGATGCTTATCGTTACCTAGTCGAAAGCATCCGCAAATTTCCGCCGCAGGCGCAATTCGCAAAAATGATCGAGAAAGCGGGGCTTTCGCAGGTGAAGGTCCGCAATTTCATGGGCGGCATCGCTGCGATGCACTCGGGCTGGCGAATCTGATGCTGCGCGCCATGGCGGACATGGGTCGGTTGTGGCGTGCGGCGCGCACGCTCGCGCGGCACGATGCCTTGTTGCCGAAAGAGTTCAAAGACCGAATGCCGGCCTCGCTCAAATTCGCCCGCTGGATTTTCGGCGGCGGACGCAAAGCGCGCGAGGAAGGGACGCCCGGCATACGTCTCGCCAATGCGTTGGAAAGCCTTGGCCCCGCCTACATCAAGCTCGGGCAGGTTCTTGCCACGCGGCCCGACATTGTCGGTGCGGAAGTCGCGAACGCGCTTTCATCCTTGCAGGATCGTTTGCCGCCTTTTCCGATGTCCGTTGCTAAAGCAGCTGTTGCCGAGGCGTTGGATGCCCCATTGGAAACCGCTTTCTCGTCGTTTTCGGAGCCGATAGCGGCTGCCTCCATTGCCCAGGTTCACAAGGCGGAAACGACTGACGATCCGCCCCGCAGTGTCGCTGTGAAGGTCTTGCGGCCGGGCATCGCCGAAGAGTTCATGGCCGACATTTCCGCTTTCGCCTTCGCCGCGCGCATTGCCGAAAAGTTTTCCAAGGAAGCCCGCCGTCTGCGCTTCACCTCTGTCGTTGAAACGCTCGCCACCTCCACCGCGCTCGAACTCGATCTGCGTATGGAAGCGGCGGCAGCGTCCGAACTGGCCGAGCGCACCCGCCACGATCTCAACTTCCGGGTGCCCGTGGTCGATTGGACTCGCACCCAGGAAAAGATGCTGACGACCGAATGGGTCGAAGGCACGCCGGTTCGCGATGTCGCCGCGTTGGAAGCGGCCGGTCACGATCCAAAGAAATTGGCGCAAACCATTGTCCGTTCTTTCCTCATGCAATCGTTGCGCGACGGCTTCTTCCACGCAGACATGCATCAGGGAAATCTGTTCGTCGACGAAAGCGGCCGTTTGGTCGCGGTGGATTTTGGAATCATGGGCCGTCTCGATCCGCCGATGCGCCGCTTTATGGCCGAGACTCTGGCAGGATTTCTTGCGCGCGATTACCGCCGCATCGCTGAAGTGCACTACGAATACGGCTTCGTTCCCGCACATCATCCCATCGACACATTCGCGCAAGCGTTGCGCGCGGTGGGCGAACCTGTATTCGGACGTCTCGCGCGGGACGTTTCGATGGCGCGCCTCCTTCAGCAACTTTTCGACACCACGCGTCGTTTCGACATGCAGCTTCAACCGCAACTGGTGTTGTTGCAGAAAACCATGATGGTCGTCGAAGGTGTCGCTCGCGGCCTGGATCCGGAGTTCGACATCTGGGAAGCCTCGCGCCCCGTGATGGAAAACTGGATGATGGACCAGATGGGTCCGGAAGCCCGCCTGCGCGAAGCCGCCGAAGGGTTCAGCGCGCTCGGAAAGTTCGCGCAGAATCTGCCCCAAATTCTGCGCAATGCCGAAGCGCTTTCGAACATGTTGGAGGAGGGCGGTTTACGCCTCCACCCCGACACCACGCGCGCCATCGCCGAAGCGCAACTCAAGCGCACGCGCCATGCCCGCGCTGCGATCTGGATCGCAGCGGGTGCGCTGGGCGTTCTGGCCGTTACGTTCGCGTTTTAGACGATCTTGATCAAACCGGCGTCGCAGCTCTGCGCGCCTTTTTCGCCCACCACATATACTTTCAAATGCACAGTGTGGTTCTCGATACCATCGGTTTCCGGCACGCGGAAATGGACGGTGTTTTTCACGACCTTTTCATTGGTCGCCATCAGCTTGCGGTAACCGGTCTTCGTCTCGCCGGAAACAGGCGCAAGGGTCATCACCACGCGCACATCGGCGCCGGGATTTGTTTCGAGTGCCGCACAGGCAACGTCGATTGTATCGCCGGGCTTCACCGAATGAATTTCGCCCGCACCCGTTTCGTTCAGGTTCGAGGGCAAGTTCATATGCGCCACCGGCCCGATGCCCGACGCATGAGCCGGTACTGCCAGAGCCAGCGCGCTTCCGAAAACAACAAGGCCGAATGTCCGCATGGACAACCTCAGATTCCCCTAAAGCGAGAGCACTTTACTCCTGCTTCGGGCGCTTCCCAAGTGGGAGGCCGGCGGCAACCGAATGCCAGCTAACCGCCAGTAATTCCTAGCGATCCCGGGCCAGATAATAGAACCGGCCGCACATCGCCGCCGCCGCCACAAGCAGAGCAAAAGCAAGCCCGATCCATATCCCCAGCCCCTTCATGCCGAACGTCACGCTCAGCAGATAGCAGACCGGAAATCCTGCGAGCCAGTAACAGGCGCCCGCGATCCACATTGGCGCGCGGGCATCCTTGAGGCCGCGCAATGACAGTGCTCCTACCACCTGCAAACCGTCGAACACCTGAAAGGCAGCCGCCAGATACAGGAAGCTTACGACCAGCGAGATCACATGCCCGTTCGAGGGCGTCGGCGCGAAATACAGCTCCGCGATGGTGCGTGGAAACACGGCAAGCACGACCGCGCACACGGCCATGAACCCGGTGCCGATGATCATGGCGGTGTAACCCGCGCGCCGTACGCCAACGCGGTCGCCGGCGCCTGCCGACAGGCCCACGCGAACCGTTGCCGCCAAAGCAATACCAAGCGGCACCATGAAGGTGATCGAGGGCACGTTGAGCGCGATCTGGTGGGCGGCGACGTATTCCGTTCCAAACGTGCCCATGATGAGCATCGAGGCATTAAACAGCATCGCCTCGAAAATCATCGTCAAGCCGATCGGAATGCCGAGTTTGTACAACTCCGCGAGCTTTCCCCAATCCGGCCGGTGAAAGCGCCGGAACATCCGGTATTTTTTCAATTCCGGCGTCAGATAGATGACCGCCACCATCGCAAGGAAGCTGAAACCGTAAGAACACGCACTCGCGATGCCCGAACCGACAAGTCCCAGCCGGGGCGCGCCGAAATGACCGAAGATGAGCGCATAATCGCCCACCGCGTTGAAAAACACGGTAAGCCCCATGACGATCAACGATGTGTTCGGCCGGTTCAATGCTGTCGCGTAGTTACGCAAAACCTGGAATCCCAGCGAGAAGGGCAGGCCGAAGCACAATGGAAAGACGAACAGGCTTGCCGCATGCGCCAGTTCCGGCTTTTGGCCCAGCGCCTTCAACAGCGGTTCTGTTGAAAGCAGCAGGATCGCAAGCGGCAGCCACAATACCACCACCGACCACAAACCCATTCGCACCACGCCGCGTACGTTGGCGCGATCTTTCGGGTGCGCGCCCAGGATATGGGCGACCATCGGCGAGACAGCCGCAGCCGGGCCCGTGCCGATCAGCCAGCACAGGAAAAACACGGTGTTGCCGAGACCGGCGCCCGCCAGGGCCGTTTCGCTATAACGGCTCAGCATGACGATATCGGTCGTCATCACGACCATCTGTGCAAGCTGCGTAATGACCAGCGGCCCCGCGAGCTTGAGCAGCTCGCGCGCTTCCTTCAGCCACGCGTCCAGGCCGGAGCCTTCGACGCGCTCCCCGGCATTTGCGGTATCGAATTCCAAAACATCTGCCATGACACGGACTTTTCTTTTTTAGCCCGGCCCGGCCCGCATTCGAACGGCAGATACAAAAATCCCCTCCGAAGCTTCCGGGCTCGGGAGGGGTGGACTTTCAGAACGGTCGCAAATTTATGCGGCGTTCTCCTCACGAGCGTGCGCGGTCTTTCCGCCCTCCGGGAAGGAAGGTGCGGCGCCGCATATTTTGCGCGAACTATCTGTCATCCTTGCTCGGCTCGTGTTTTTCCCCGGACCCCGTGCCCGAAGAAGGTGAGCGTGGGTACGCCCGCCCAAAAACGAAGTCAAGCCGCCGCTGTTGCATAGCGCCCACAGATTGGCGCTAAACTTAGAGCACCAATATTGGAGGAACTGCCGTGGACTTCACAATTCCCAAGGAAATCACAGATTTGCTGGTGCGGATCGACGATTTTATCGAACGCGAAATCAAACCCCTGCAAGAGCAAGACGACAACAATCGTTTTTTCGATCATCGCCGCGAATGGGCGCGCACCGATTTCGAGCATGGCGGACTGCCGCGCAAGGAATGGGAAGAATTGCTTGGCGAAATGCGCCGCCGCGCCGACAAGGCGGGGTTTCTGCGGCTCGCGCTGCCGGAAGAATTCGGCGGCAAGAACATCGGTAATCTCGCCATGGCCGTCATTCGCGAACATTTGGCGACAAAGGGTTTGGGTCTGCACAACGACCTGCAAAATGAAACATCCGTAGTCGGCAATTTCCCGCAACTTTTGATGTTCCGGGACTTTGGCACGGAAGAACAGAAGAAAACGCTTCTGCCCGGAATGCTATCCGGAAAGACCCGCATAGCTTTCGGCCTCACCGAACCAAACCACGGCTCGGACGCGACCTGGATGGAAACCCGCGCGGTGAAGGACGGTAACGGCTGGCGTATCAACGGCGCCAAGATGTGGAACACAGGCGTCCATGTGGCGACGCACGACATGGTGTTTTGCCGGACGAGCGGCGCGGATGGCGATGCGCGGGGTCTTACCTGTCTGATCGTGCCGATGGATGCGGAAGGCGTGAAGATCGAAGAATATATGTGGACCTTCAACATGCCGACGGACCACGCGCGCGTGTCTTTCACCAATGTCTGGGTGCCGGACAGCGCTGTATTCGGGCCGGTGGATAACGGTCTCGTTCTGGCACGCCACTTCGTTCATGAGAACCGCATTCGCCAGGCGGCAAGTGGCGTGGGCGCCGCGCAATACTGCATTAACGAGAGCATCGACTACGCCAACTATCGCAAACCGTTCGGCAAGCCGCTGTCCCGCAATCAGGCGATTCAATGGCCGCTGGTGGAATTGCAGACCGAAGCGGAAATGGTGCGGTGGCTGATCTATCGCACCGCCTGGGAAATGGATCGCATGACCGGACCGGAGATACAGCTTTATCTCTCCGACAAGGTGTCGATGTGCAACTATCGCGGCAACCGCCTCGTTTGTAATGCGGCGGACTGGGCGATGCAGGTGCATGGTGGGATGGGCTATTCGCGCCACAAGCAGTTCGAGCACATCTACCGTCATCACCGGCGCTATCGCATCACGGAAGGATCGGAAGAGATCCAGATGCGTAACGTTGCGGGACACATGTTCGGATTCATCGGCAAGAATCGTCCGCGCGAAGCCGGCCACAGATAATTCGCGGCGTAGCGCCGCATTCGAGAACAAGTTTCGTCAAATTTGTCCGTACTCATCGACGGACTTTTGACTCGAATGCGGCGCGCGCATTTGAAAGTGCGGAACACAAATGGAAGTCTTGCGTTGCAAGGCTGCCGGTCACTGCACCGTTGAAAGTGCAGGCTTTCCACAAGCGAGTCCGCACCTTTTCTAGGCATTTGTTGAAAGGAAACTGCTCATGCAAGCGCTCGGCCTGGTTTGGGGCGAGGTCGACGCCCAGGCCGCAGGCTTCCATGAAGTGTTCACGGTCATGCGTGAACCGTCCCACTATGACGCAAGGCATCTCTTCCAATTCTGGCGCGAGCGGAATGACGAAGGCGGTTTTGTCATCGGCCGGCATGTGCCGTCGCGTCCGCTCGCTCGTCTGATGAGTCACTTGATTGTTTATGAACCGCTGCAGGAGGGTGAAGACTTCCGGGCACGTATCGCCGGAACCTCGTTACTGCGCCGCTTCGGCCGCGATATTTCCGGCAGCAAGCTCTCCGAACTCTTCGAACCCCGCGCCTTCGAGGCGCAGCGAGACGACTTGCGTACCCTTTTGCGGACGGGCAAGCCCTGCGTGTTGGAAGTGAAAGCGACAGTGGATGGCTATCCCGCGCTCCATTTCGAAATCGTAGCGCTTCCCGTGCTGGCGCCGGACCGCGAAACACCATGGGTTCTGTCGGGGCTGTTCTACTACGACTGGCCTGCGCGCTTCGGGCGGCCGGCCGATCTTTCGTCGCAACCGGTCTGCGAACGTTTTGTCACGCAATTCCCGCCGCACACAGCCGACGGTTCGAGGCCTTTGCTACACTAGAGCATTGCACCTGCGTGGCAGTTTTGTCCTAACATCAGACAGAAACGTCATCGCAGGCTCTCATGCCCTGTTTGAACATCGCTCATCGCGGCGGCGCCGCCCTTTGGCCGGAGAACTCTCTGGCGGCTTTTCGCAACGCAGTCGCGCTTGGCGCGGACGGCGCGGAACTGGACGTCCAGCTCAGCCGTGACGGCGAGGTGATCGTCTTCCACGATTACCGGTTGAAACCGGAAATCTGCCGCGACGCACGCGGCAACTGGCTCACGCGCCCCACCCCGCGCATCAAGGATCTGACGTTCGCGCAACTGCGGACATACGATATCGGCCGCGCGGATCCAGCCACGGATTATGCGCGCAACCATCCCGATCTTTTGCCAGTGGAAGGCGAGCGCATCCCGCTTCTGTCTGAAGTCATTGCCATCGCAAAGATGGCGAAAAAACCTTTTACCCTGTTTGTCGAACTGAAAACCTCATTCGCCGAACGCGCGGTATCCGCATCACCGGAAGAACTGGCGGAAGCGACCGTCGCGGTTCTGAAAGAACACGATTATCTACGGCACACGATTTTCGTTGGCTTCGATTGGCCGGGTCTTCTGCATGTGAAGAAAATTGTGCCCGATGCCGAATGCTGGTTCACGACGCTGGATCAGCGTTGGTTCGGCGAGGGCGAACCGCCGCCCGACAGCGATCCGCCCGCCGAACCGGCATTGGCGGCGCTGCGCCATTGGGCCAAAAGCGGCACCTCGCCATGGGCAGGCGGATTTGATGCCGTAAACCATGGCGGTTCGATATTGCGTGCGATCAAGGCGGCAGGTGGAGACGGCTGGTTTCCGACATTCAAGGACGCGACCGATGCAGCGGTTGCCGAAGCACGCAGTTTCGGCCTGAAAGTCGGCGCCTGGACTGTCGACGAACCAAAAGATATGCGCGCTCTGATCGCGCGAGGGTTGGATGCGATTTGCACCGATCGCCCAGACATCCTCTACGGCCTTCAGGGGACCGGGTGATGATGTTTGGCGCCCGGAATGCGGACTGCTGCGTCGCTGGCGTCGGCTAGTACAATTCAATTAGTCAAACCATTGACGGTTTTTGGTATCCGACACGCGCATTCCTCATAACGTATTGTTATTTCAAGCATTGGGCTTCTGGCATGGTGTTTGCTCGGCAATTCCCGAGAGAACTTGCGTCCAAGGTGGAGCAGGGCAACTGCGGAGAACACATCATGCTTTCGAAGAAATCGATTGTTGCCGCGCTGGCGTTGAGCTTCGTAGCCAGCGGTGCGATGGCCGATGCCATCCCCTATCCAAACGCTGGAAGCTACAACACCGCGACCTACAGCTTTACTGCGGCGGCGGACGGCGACGTTGTCGCTTACATCGTCGGCGGCTTTGGCGCCGGTTTTGAGAACGAATTGGGTCTGATGATCAATGGCGTTCAAACAGCCGAGGGATTTGGCCTGAACAATCATTTGTCTTCGGTGGGCGATAGCTTCAATCTGGGCTTTGCGCATGCGGGCGACACGCTAACCTTCATCCTCCACAACATCACTTTGGGTAAGGATGCATATTCCGACCCGAGCATGAACGGCTCCTATGACGATCCGAGCGCGATCGGAAACAACCACATCTATTCGACCAACTATACTGCAACATCTCCTGTATTTTCCGGCGTGCCCGCCGGAATCTACGTCGCTTTCGAGGACCTTCCGTTTCCTGACTCGGATTTCAATTACGATGATGAAAGTTTCGTCTTCGGCAATGTCGTGCTGACGCCGGGCAACGGTGTTCCCGAACCCGCGTCCATCGCATTGATAGGCGCAGGACTTGCCGGACTTTGGCCGCGTCGCCGCAGAGCCTAAGCGGGACAGTTCTTTTGGTCTCGGGGAGCGGCGCCTTCGGGCGCCGCTTTCGTTTCAGAACAGGCTCTGCTGGTGTGGCGATTTCGGTGTAGGAGGCCTTGCGCGTGTTGCGGGTTCCATGTCCCAATCGCCTTCGAACGGTTGAAGGATCGCCTTTAATTCATCGATGCTCGCCGGTTCTTCGCCCAACCATTTGCTCCAATGTTCCGGCGCGATCACGGCAGGCATCCGGTCGGTGATGGTACCGATCAATGCATTGGCCGCCGTCGTGACCATGGCGAAGGATTCGAGCGAACCGGCGTGATGTTCGCCCCATCGTTCCCAGATCACAGCGATTGCGATGGGTTTTCCATCGCGCGGCGAGACAACATATTGCTCGGTTTTTGTTGGAGTAATTTCTTTACCCTCGTTGAACGTGCGCACCACCAGAAGTCCGCGGCGATGCATAAATGCGTCGCGGTAAGTCGGTCGCTGGTCGATGGTCTCCGCTCGCGCGTGTATGAACTGGGTGCCTATGGAGGGATCGCGAGCGCCTTGCGGTACAAACCCCCAGCGCTGGCGCGAAACGATGCGTCGGCCATTCTTGTCGAGCCGGATGATGCTTGCCACGCGCATCGGAGTGGCGGTCTCGGTCGGTCCGCTTTCAACGCTTCCGATAAGATCGGATAGTTCGACCAGCGTCGACCATGCCATCATTTGGGTGAACTTGCCGCACATGGCGGCAGTCTTACAGCCCCTCGAACAGTGCCGTCGAGAGATAGCGTTCCGCAAAAGAGGGGATAATCGTCACGATCATCTTGCCCGCCATCTCCGGCCGCGCACCCACTTCAAGCGCGGCTGCAACGGCCGCGCCCGAGGAAATCCCAACCGGAATGCCTTCCATCCGCGCCACTTTCCTCGCCGTATCGAACGCAGTTTCGTTGGAGATGGTGATCACTTCATCGATCACCTTGCGGTCGAGAATGGCGGGCACGAAACCTGCGCCCAGCCCCTGAATCTTGTGCGGACCGGGAGCGCCGCCGGAAAGCACGGGAGAATCTTCTGGTTCCAGCGCGATCATCTTCACGCTCGGCTTGCGCGCCTTCAGCACTTCGCCCACACCCGAAATCGTCCCGCCGGTCCCCACGCCGGAAATCACGACATCGACCTTGCCGTCCGTGTCGTTCCAGATTTCTTCCGCCGTGGTGCGGCGGTGAATATCGGGGTTGGCGGGATTTTCGAATTGCTGCGGCATCACCGCGCCAGGCGTAGCGGCGATGATTTCCTGCGCCTTCGCAATCGCGCCTTTCATGCCTTTTGCTGCCTCAGTCAGCACAAGCTCTGCGCCCAGCAGCAGCAGCATCTTGCGCCGTTCCAGCGACATGGAATCCGGCATGACCAGAATGAGGCGATAACCCTTTGCCGCTGCAACAAACGCAAGCGCAATTCCGGTATTGCCGGAGGTTGGCTCGACGAGCGTGCTTTTGCCGGGCGAAATAATGCCCTGCTGTTCCATCGCCTCGACCATCGCAACGCCAATACGATCCTTGACGCTGGAGATGGGATTGAAGAATTCGAGCTTCAGAAGAATGTCCGCCTTGACGCCCGCTTCCTTCGGCATCCGGGCCAACCGGACCAGCGGCGTGTCGCCGATCGTCTCGGTGATGGAATCGAAAATGCGGCCGCGACCGGGGGCATGACGCGCTGGCACCTTGGGCAGATCGGACATGAAAGCTCCTGTTGTTATATCGCGAAATCGGCTGTCGGCCGTCCGCCGCAATCCACGCCGGCGTTGCGTGCGCGCTGGCAAAGATCTTCGATGGAAATGGCGTCCAGCCGGGTCATCACCTCATCCTGCAACGATTGGATGAGCGGTGTCACGATGCGCGCGCCAAGATCGGAGCGGGCATCGGTTCCGTCGCCGTCGCCGTCGTCAATGCTTTCGGCCACGCGCACGACTTCGCCCACCGTGATGCGGCGGCGTTCCTTGGCAAGGCGATAACCGCCGCGCGGTCCGCGTACGCCTTTAAGGATTCCAGCGCGGACAAGCTGCTGCATCACCTGCTCAAGATAGCGCTGCGGCACGCCCTGACGCGAGGTGATCTCTTTCGCCTGCACCGGTTCCGGTCGCGCATTGAAAGCGATGTCTATCACCGCTTCGAGGGCCAATTGGGTTTTTCGGGAAAGTTTCAACATCAGGCAATCTTCATTCCGTTTTCTGTTGGCCTATCGCTTTGTTGCTTGAGGCCGGTTGAGCCGAAACCGCCTGAACCGCGAACGGTCTGGGTTAGCTCGGACGTTTCGAGAAAAGTCGCGCGTTCGTGCCGCGCAATCACCATCTGCGCGATCTTCATGCCGCGAGAAATCGTGAAGGATGTATCGGAAAGATTGATGAGTATGGCTTTAATCTCGCCCCGGTAATCGCTATCCACCGTTCCGGGCGCGTTGAGCAACGTGATGCCGTGATTGAGCGCCAGCCCCGAACGCGGGCGCACCTGCGCTTCATATCCGGCAGGCAACGCAATCGCGATGCCGCAAGGAATGGCGGCCCGTGCACCGGGTTTCAGTTCGAAATCGATATCGACCGCCGCAAGCAAATCCATCCCCGCCGAGCCTTCGGTGGCATAGGTAGGAAGCGCGAGGTCGTGCGCATGCGGAAGACGTTGAACGGCAATCTGCATCAGGCGGCCTTGTTGTTGAGCGTTTGCGCGATGCGTGCCGCCAGCCGCGTGCCGACTTCGGTTTTGTCGAGGTCGGGCCAGCTCTCGGTCGATTGCGCGGTTATGAGATGCACCTGGTTGCGGTCGCCGCCCATGATGCCGGTCGAAGGCGACACGTCGTTGGCGACGATCCAGTCGCAACCTTTCCTCGCGCGTTTGGCCTGCGCGTGTGCGATGACGTTCTCGGTCTCAGCGGCAAACCCCACAACGAGGGCAGGGCGCTTTGCACCTTTGGACAAGGTGGCAAGGATGTCCGGGTTCGGCGTCAATTTAACCGTCGGCGTCGCACCGTCATCGGTCTTCTTGATTTTGTTGTTGGCTGCGATCTCGGGTCGCCAATCGGCAACGGCTGCCGTACACACCGCAATATCGACCGGCAAAACGGATTCGCAAGCCGCCAGCATCTCGCGCGCGGTTTCAACCTTCAGCAACTTCACCTGCCGCGGCGGCGCAATTTCAACCGGTCCGGAAACAAGCGTGGTATCCGCGCCCGCCAACGCCAGCGCGCTGGCAATCGCATAGCCTTGCTTGCCCGAGGAACGGTTGGCGATGAAACGCACCGGGTCCATCGGTTCATGCGTAGGGCCGGCGGTGACCAATGCTTTGAACCCAGTCAGCACGCCTTTTTCTTTTTGCGCCAATGCGCGCTCGATGGCATCGGCGATTTCGTTCGGCTCGGCCATGCGGCCCGGCCCATATTCGCCGCACGCCATTTCACCGTCATTCGGCCCAACGAAAATCGTGCCGTCGGCCAGAAGCGTTTTCAGGTTTCGCTGTGTGGCCGGATGGTTCCACATCCGCACATTCATCGCAGGCGCCATCAGAACGTGCTTGTCGGTGGCGAGCAGCGCGGTGGAAGCCAGATCGTTGGCATGACCGCTTGCCAGTTTCGCCATCAGATCGGCCGTCGCAGGCGCGACCACCACAATGTCTGCCGACCGCGAAAGCTGGATATGCCCCATTTCCGCTTCGTCGGTCAGGCTGAACAGGTCCTGGAAGACCTTCTCGCCGGTCAGCGCGGAAACGGACAGCGGCGTTACGAACTCCGCGCCCGCTCGGGTGAGAATGGCGCGCACCTGCGCACCGCGCTCGCGTAGGCGCCGGATCAGTTCAAGGCTCTTGTAGGCAGCGATGCCGCCGCCGATGATGAGCAGAACGCTATTGCCGCGCATCAAGCGCACCCCTTGGCTGAGCGGACATTATACCGGCGCGAAGGGGAAATTACACCAAATAACGGCCGCGAGGTGTGGTTCGTGGTCAGGAGGAACAAACCCATGAATATACAAGTAAAAACAGAGCTGCCGCCATTCAAGCCCCTGCCGATGAAACCGGCGTCGGTGGAGGTCACGCGCAAGCCGGACGGGACTGTCTACATAAGTTCCCGCCACCCTTTGGGCGACATGCACCGCTCCATTGCCCATCTTTTCGAGGAAAGGGCCGCCCAGCATCCCGACCGCAACTTTATCGGCGAGCGCATTCCGCTGCCGGACGGCAAAACGGGCGACTGGCGCTACATCACCTACGGTGAAGCGAACCGGCAGGCGGATGCCGTGGCGCAAGCGCTTCTGGATCGCGGCATGGGGCAGGATGCGCCGCTGATGGTGCTCTCCGGCAATTCCATCAAACACGGTGTGCTGATGTTGGGCGCAATGAAGGCGCGCGTGCCGATTGCGCCGGTTTCGGTCGCCTATTCGCTGATGTCCGGCGATCACGGCAAGCTCAAGCACGTCTTCGAAACCACCAAACCGAAGATGATCTTCGCAGAGCAGGGGCCGTTCTATTCGCGCGCCGTCGCCGCGATTGCGGGGGACGGGACGGAAATCGTCACCGTGATGCCGATTGCGGATCGCAAGACGACTTTGTTCGATGAATTGATCGCCACCAAACCCACCAAGGATGTCGCCGCATCAGTGGACAAGATCGATCACGATACGGTGGCGAAATATCTGTTCACTTCCGGCTCGACCGGCATGCCCAAGGGTGTCGTTCAGACCCATCGCATGATGGTCGCGGTGATCGCCGCGCAAGAAGCGCTGCGCACGGACGAAAACGATCCCAACGAGATCCCGCAAGGGCTGGAATGGATGCCGTGGAATCACATCTCGGCAGGCAACATCAGCTTCAATGGTAGTATCAACAGCGGTGCCACGATCCATCTCGATGCGGGCAAGCCGTTGCCCGGCATGTTCGACGAGACGATCCGAAACTTGCGTGAGATTTCGCCTCTGGTGTTCGGCTCCGCGCCCATTGCGTTCGGCTGGCTCGCCGATGCGATGGAGCGCGATCCCGAACTGCGCGACCGGTTCTTTTCAAAGATGAAATATGTCGGCTATGGCGGCGCCACGCTCTCGCAGGACATCTATGAGCGCTTTCAGGCGCTGTCGATTGCCTCCACGGGTAAGCGCATTCCCTTGACCACCATGTACGGCGCAACGGAAACGCAAGGCATCACTGTGGTGCATTGGCTGACCGAACGTGTGGGCCTGATCGGTCTGCCGCTTCCCGGCATCACGCTCAAGCTTGTCCCGAACGGCAAGAAGCTGGAAGTGCGTGTGAAAGGCCCAACGGTAACGCCTGGCTATCACAATCAGCCGGAACTAAACAAAAAGGCCTTCGACGAAGAAGGCTATTATTGCTTAGGCGACGCCGCGAAATTCGTTGATGAAAACGATCCCGAAAAAGGCTTGGTGTTCGACGGACGCGTGACCGAGGACTTCAAACTGGACTCCGGAACGTGGGTATCGGTCGGCACGTTGCGCGCGCAGGCCGTGGGTGCTGCGTCTCCCTTGATACAGGATTGCGTGGTGTGCGGTCAGGACAAGCCGTTCGTCGGCGTGCTGGCCTGGCCGAATATCCCGGCGGCAAAAGAGATCGCAGGCGATCCTTCATTGTCCGGGCCGGCCGCCATTGTGGCGCATCCGAAGGTGCGGGCGTTCGTGCAGGAAAAGCTGGCCGAGCATAACAAGTCCAATCCGGGTTCGTCGTCGCGCATCAAACGTGTAATCCTGATGACCGAGCCGCCTTCCATCGACGGCAACGAAATCACCGACAAGGGTTATGTCAACCAGCGCGCCACGATGGAACGCCGCCACGAATTGGTGGACAGGCTGTATCTCAATCCGGCCCCGAACGACGTTATCGAAATTCCATGAGCGGAAAGCTGATTGGAATTGCGCGCGTTGTGCAAAAGCGAGCGCCGATGGAGGAAACTCGGGCGGCAGTGGTGTCGGTGGAAACCGGCATTGCAGGCGATCTGAGAGGTCGCAAACCCGGACGCCAGGTCACGGTTCTCTTTCGCGAAGGATGGGACGATGCCTGCCGCGATCTCGGCGTCTTTCTTCCCTGGACGACACGCAGAGCCAATCTCTACGTTGAAGGGATAGACCGTCCACGAAACATTGGCGGACGCATTTCGATTGGCGGCGTGACGCTGGAAGTCACGCAGGAAACCAAACCCTGTATGCTGATGGAGCAATTTCATACGGGGCTGAAGAGCGCGCTCACGCCTGATTGGCGTGCGGGCGTGTGCTGCGATGTGATTTCCGGCGGCAAAATCCAAATCGGCGACGCGGTGCGTCTTTCATGACTCCGCAAGAAGTGATCGCCTTCTGGCAGGGCGTCGGCGAAAAGAAATGGTTTGCGATCGACCCGAAGCTGGATGCCGAAATCCGCAAACGGTTCGAGCCGTGGTGGCGCAAGGCGCGTGACGGCAAACTCGACGATTGGAAGCAGTCCGCCGAAGGCACGCTCGCGCTGCTCATCCTGCTCGATCAGTTTCCACGCAATATGTTTCGCGGCAAAGCAGATGCTTTCTCCACCGATGCGAAGGCGCGCGAACTTGCGCGGTGCGCTTTGGCGCGGGGATACGATTTCGCATTTCCGATGTCGCTGCGCGCGTTCTTCTACCTTCCGTTCATGCACTCCGAAGATCTGAACGATCAGGATTTGTGCGTGAAACTGATCGCAGAACGGCTGGGCACGTCGAGCGCGAACTATCCTTTCGCGCTCGGCCACCGCGATACGATTGTGCGTTTCGGGCGGTTCCCGTTGCGGAATGTGGCTTTGGGGAGACGGTCGACCGCCGCCGAGAAGGCTTTCATCGCCAAGTCGGCCCCGCATTAACCGCGTACTTACCGTATCCGGGCCAGACTTCGCGGACCCAAAGGTAACGAGCGGGCGGGCATGTCCACCGACGATCTCTACAAGCTGGCGGCTGATCTCGCCAATGAGCACGGCATGATGGCGGTGGAATATGCGCGCCGTGCGGTTGCCGCGTTCGATGCCGAAGGCGCGTGGGAACGCGCCCAGTTCTGGCAGCTTCTGTCGGTTCTGCTGGACGACATCATGGCCCAGCGTCTGGACCCGGACGCGCCGATCACCCTTCACTAAGCCGCTTGCGCCAAACCCGGTAACCCGTTCAAATCACCGGCAACAATCTTTCCGGGGAATGGCATGCCGCTCGACCCGCTGGTCCAGGCGTTTCTCGACCAGCTCAACGCCCAACCTGCGCCCGCGATGTGGGAGCTGACCGCCGCGCAGGCGCGCGAGATGTTCGCCGCGCTGATGAGCCTTGCGGGGCCGAAAGACGTCCCCATCGGCAAGACGGAGAACATCGTCATCCCGGGACCGGGCGGCGACATACCCGCCCGCATCTACACACCGGTTGCCGCGGGCAGCGATGCACAGCCGACTTTGGTGTTTTTCCATGGCGGCGGCTGGGTGATCGGCGATCTCGATACGCATGACGGCCTCTGCCGGATGTTCGCCAATGAAGGCGGGCTGAAGGTGATCGCGGTCGATTATCGCCGTGCGCCGGAGAATGCATTTCCGGCAGCGGTCGAGGATGCGTTCGCTGCCGTGAGCTGGATCGAAGCCAACGCCGCCAAGCTGGGCGTCGATCCGAATCGCATCGCCGTGGGAGGCGATTCGGCGGGTGGCGGGCTTTCGGCTTCCATCTCGCAAATGGCCAAAGCGGCGGGCGCGCCGCATATCGGATTCCAATTGCTGATGTTTCCGGTGACACATATCGGCGGCGACACGCCCTCGCTGCACGATTTCGCCAAGGGATTCTTCCTCGAAACCCAGACGCTGGAATGGTTCTACGAGAACTATGCGCCCGGCGCGGAAGATCGCACCGATCCGCGCGCTTCGCCGCTTCTGGCCGAAGATCTGTCGGGATTGCCACCGGCCTATGTGATGCTGGCCGGGCACGATCCGCTGCACGACGAAGGACTTCGCTACGCCGAAAAAATGCGCGAGGCAGGGGTGGCGGTGACGGTCGCCGACTATCCCGATCTCGTGCATGACTTTATCTATATGCAGGCCGTCCTGCCCCAGGCCCATGAGGCGGTGACGGCGGCAGCCAAGGCTGTGGCCGCGGCATTAGCCAAGAAATAGCTCTTTCCACCGGGGGCGCTTGCGGGGTTCCAAGGCCCCCCCTATAAGCCGGGCTTTAATGACCGCGCCATCATCACTCGCGCCCATCCTCCAGACAGGCCATTTGCTTGGAATCGAAGCCGTTTCTCCGGCCGAGATCACCGCCCTTCTCGATCTCGCCGAGACCTACGTCACGCTGAACCGTGCCGCCGACAAGAAAACCGCGACCTTGCGCGGACGCACGCTGATCAACCTGTTCTTCGAAGCCTCCACCCGCACCCAAAGCTCCTTCGAACTGGCTGGCAAACGGCTGGGCGCCGACGTGCTCAACATGAGCGTGAAAACCTCGTCGGTGTCGAAGGGCGAAACGCTGGTGGATACTGCGACCACCTTGAACGCGATGCGTCCGGACATTCTGGTGGTGCGCCATCAGGACTCGGGCGCCGCCGAACTTCTTTCCCGCAAGCTCGATTGCTGTGTGGTGAATGCGGGCGACGGGAGCCATGAACATCCCACGCAAGCCCTGCTTGATGCACTCACCATCCGCAGGCGTCGCGGAGGGTTTGAAGGATTGCTGGTCGCCATCTGCGGTGACGTGCTGCACAGCCGGGTCGCGCGCTCGAACATCCATCTTCTTGCGAAGATGGGCGCGCGCGTCCGCCTCATCGCACCGCGCACGCTCCTGCCGGCAACGGCAGAACGGTTCGGCGTCGAAATCTTCCACGATATGCACGAAGGCCTGAAAGGCGTCGACATCGTGATGATGTTGCGGCTGCAACTGGAGCGGATGACCGGCGCCTTCGTCCCGTCGACGCGCGAATATTTCCACTTCTATGGCCTCGACCGAGAGAAGCTGAAACACGCCAAGCCCGGCGCGCTCGTCATGCATCCCGGCCCGATGAACCGCGGCGTCGAGATCGACTCCGAAGTCGCCGACGACATCGAAGTCAGCCTGATACAGGAACAGGTCGAGATGGGCGTCGCCATCCGCATGGCGGTGCTCGATGCGCTGGCGCGCGGACTTCCGCGCGAAGGCAGGAACGCATGACCAAGCGATTGGCCT
>DASZYI010000060.1:0-15556 GCA_035545475.1 Rhizomicrobium sp. | reverse complement strand
TGGTTTTCCGAAGGTCACCGGCGTTCTTGTTGTCCCCGAACTACACAAAGTTTATGCAAGCGCGCCGGGGAGCGGAGTGCTGTCATCGTTTTCTGTCGGTCTGGGAATGGCAGGTATATCGTCAGGCCGTGGCGACCTTGTTGTAACAGACACTCGAAGCCTCAAAGAACTTGCACGGGTTCGGGCAGGCGTTTTTCCGGATGGGATCGCCTATGACAGCCGCCATCGGCGGATATTCGTCTCTGACGAGTTGGGCTCTGCCATAACGGCGGTCGATGCTGTAACCGACAAATTCGTGGCACGAATCGACACGGGTGGAGAGGTCGGGAATGTCCGTTACGATCCGGCAAGCGGTTATCTGTTCGTGCCTGTTCAATCGCGGAACGAACTCGCGAAGGTTGATCCGGCGAAGGAATCCATAACCGCGCACTACCCACTTGCGGGTTGCGAGCACCCGCATGGCTTCATCGTCGCGCCGAAAGGCGGGGTAGGTTATATCGCCTGCGATGAAAACGATCGCCTCGTCACCATTGACCTTGCAACAGGTCACATCTTGAACAGACAGCCTGTCGCGCACGATCCAGACGTGCTCACAATCGATCCATCGGAAAATCGGCTTTATGTTGCTGCCGAGAGCGGCAATCTTTCGACCTATAAGATCGCTGCGCCCGCCCAGCCCGTTTCGCTGGGGGATGTCTTTATCGCGCGGAATGCCCATACCGTCGCTGTCGACGAGGCGTCGCACCGGCTATTCTTTGCTCTATCCGAACAAAACGGCCACGCGGTTCTGAGGGTCCTTGTTCCGAGGTAAGCTCGGGCGGGGATCGCAAGCTCAGGGGAAATTATGCGGTATCTCAAGATTGGGTTGGCGCTGCTGATCGTTGTGCCGCTGCTGGCGGTTGGCGGGCTGATTGCCTATGACTGGTTCTCGCAACCGCGCGAGCCGGACTCTGGCGTCTTCATTTCCGAAGCCGCGCAATACCATGTCCGCATCAAGCGCGATAATTTCGGCGTGCCGCATATCTTCGGCAAGACCGATGCCGATGCGGCGTTCGGACTGGCTTTCGCCCATTGCGAGGATGATTTCGCCACCATTCAGGAAGTGACGCTCGCCACGCGCGGCACACTCGCGGCATACGAAGGCCGCAAAGCGGCCGTGACGGATTATCTCGTCAGACTGATGGGCGTTTGGGACACAATCGACCAGAAGTATGATCGCGAACTGCCTTACGGCCTGAAAGATGTGCTCAACGCTTATGCCGACGGCGTGAACTATTACGCAGCGTTGCACCCGGACAAAGTCGCTCGCGGCATGTTGCCCGTAACCGGGCGCGACATTGCCGCGGGCTTCGTGTTCAAGACGCCGTTCTTTTACGGCCTCGACCGCGAATTGCGCAAAATCAACGAGCCTGTTTCGGAAACAAAACCGCAAGGCTCAAACGGTGTCGCCGTTTCGCCGTTGCGCGCGGCCGATGGCGCAACGCGGCTGCTCGTCAATTCGCACCAGCCTTATTCCGGCCCGGTCGCCTGGTACGAAGCCGTGCTCGAAAGCCGGCAGGGCTGGCACGTCGCGGGCGGCTTCTTTCCCGGCTCGCCGTTCATGTTGC
This sequence comes from Rhizomicrobium sp., assembly GCA_035545475.1. GTDB lineage: Bacteria > Pseudomonadota > Alphaproteobacteria > Micropepsales > Micropepsaceae > Rhizomicrobium. Next base: position 13,949 of record DASZYI010000060.1, on the reverse strand, counting down.
ATGGGCACAACGCCACGCTCGGTTGGGCCAACACCGTCAACGCGCCCGATCTCGTCGATGTCTACCGCCTCAAGATCAATCCCGCGAACCCGGATCAATACCTGCTCGACGGCAAATGGCGGAATTTGGAGAAGAAAGACGCAGCCATCCGCGTGAAGATTTGGGGACCGCTATACTGGACGTTCCATCGCGAAGTACTGCGCTCGGCGCACGGTCCCGTGCTGCGCACCGATCACGGCGTCTTTGCCATCCGCTATGCGGGAATGGGCGAGATACGCCAGACCTTGCAATATTACCGGCTCGACAAAGCGCACAACCTGGAACAATGGCAAGCCGCGATGCGCCTGCAGGCGTTGCCGAGCATAAATTACATCTATGCGGATCAGGCCGGAAATATCGGCTATGTCTATAACGGCCAGTTTCCGGTGCGCAAATCGGGCTTCAACTGGAAAGGCATCCTGCCCGGCGATCGTTCGGATCTCATCTGGCACAGCTATCTGCCGTTCAACCGCGAACCCCAGATCTGGAATCCGAAATCGGGCTTCGTGTTCAATTCCAACAACACGCCGTTCCACGCCACCGCGCCGGATGACAATCTCAAACCCAATGATTTCCCGTCATGGATGGGCATTCAGACCAACATGACCAATCGCGCCTGGCGCGCGGAGGAAACCTTCGGGGCAGACACCGCCATTGGTGCGGAAGATTTCCGCAACTACAAATTCGATCTGTTCTACAGCTCTGCGTCCGAACTTGCCGAAGAGGTCGCCGAAGTCCTGCAAGTCCAACCCGGCAACGATGCCGATCTCAAACAGGCGCAATCCATCCTGCGCAACTGGAACCGCGAGACGGACATCCACAATCGCGGTGCCGCGCTTGCAGTGCTGATGGGATTGAAAGTCCACCCTGACGAAGACGGCGCGCCGCGCAAGATGGCGCCGCTTGCCGCTCTCAGGCAATCCATTGCCTTCCTCAAACAGCATTTCGGCCGCCTCGATCCCGAATGGGGTCAGCTCAACCGGATGCGGCGCGGCAAATACGATCTGCCTATCGACGGCGGACCGGATGTCTACCGTGCCGTCTACGGCGAAGAACAAAAAGACGGCACCTTCACGGCCGTCGGTGGCGACACGCTCATTATGTTCGTGACATGGGACCGCGATGGCGTCCTGTCCTCGCGCAGCATTCACCAATTTGGCTCTGCGACCCTCAACAAATTTTCGCCGCATTACGACGACCAGGTGCCCCTGTTCGTGGCGATGAAAACCAAACCCGTCTATTTCACGGAACAGCAACTGGAAGGCCATATCGAGGCCGATTACGCGCCCGGCGAACGTGAGCGCGCCGAGGCGAAGCCATAACCGGCTTTTCTTATTTTCACCAAAATGGTGAATGGCCGGATTTTAATTGAACGATGCGGCGCTTCGCGTGTTAGACCACCCATGATGAGTAGGTCGCGCTGGAAAGTTCCGCTTCGCTGTCGGCAATGTTTCGAGACCGGCGAAGCGATTTTGTCCCATCAGCACGATGGTCCTGCTGACATTCGGGTAGAATTCATCGCACCCGGCTTCCGGGTGATCCCAAGCGACCGCACGCCCGATCGCGTGGACATCATCTGCGAACGTTGCAAAACCTCGGCCCGCCGCGACATCCGCGTGCGCAAGCGGCTCGGCCAGTTTGTCTCGCGCGAGGTCCGCAAATTGCTGCCGAAGAAATTGTTTGGATCGACAGGGCCGCGCAGCCGACGCGGCGGCGCGGCCACTGCCCATCGTTAGTCAATGTCCCGTTGAATCTCCGCCGCGGCTGGCTTCGAACAGGAACCAGTTGCGTTTCTCCGCCGCGTCGATGAAGTTTTCCAGCAGGCTGGCCGTCGCCACATCGTCATGCTTGTCGCACAGCTCGTGAATTTTGCGCATGGAGGCGATGGTGGCCTTGTTGTCGTTCATCAGCTCGCGCAGCATGTCCAGCGGCGCCACGAAATCGTCGTTGTTGTCCTTCAGCGATTGCTGCCGCGAGATGTCGCTGATCGAGCGCAACGTCGTGCCCCCCAGCTTGCGCACGCGTTCGGCGATCACATCGGTGGTCTCGTAAATCTCCGTTGCCTGTTCGTCCAGCAACAGGTGATAGGAACGGAAATGAGGCCCGCTCACATGCCAGTGGAAATTCTTGGTCTTTAGATAGAGCGCGAACGTATCGGCCAGAAGCCCGTTCAGCGCCTTGCTCAGTTCTTTGACAGCCTGGTCCGGAATGTCGGTCGGCGTATCGAGGGCGGCGGCCATTGCGCGGCCTTCGCGGGGTTTCAGTTTGGTCACTTTGGCCATGGAGATGCCTCTTCGGAACGAATTGCGGCTTGGAAATGTTCCAAAGCCGCAAAAGTTCCCTTCATCGCCCTTTGAATTGCGGCTCGCGCTTGGCGAAGAACGCCGAAACGCCCTCGCGCACATCCTGGCTCGGATTGGCGATCATCACCGAAAGGGCCGCATCGTCGAGCGAGTTCTCCAGCGAGGAATCCAGGCCCTTCCGCATCATGTTCTTGGCCAGCCGCACCGCCAGCGGCGCCTGCGCAGCAATCGCCTGCGCGAAGGAAAGCGATCGCGCTTCCAGTTCCGCCGCCGGTACCACCTCCGTCACCAGCCCCAATTTCAGAGCCTGATCGGCGGAATAAAGTTCGTGCAGCAGCGTCATCTTCAGCGCCCGATCCAGCCCCATCGCGCGCGGAAAGAACCATGCGCCGCCTTCGTCTGGCAAAAGTCCGAACTTGCCTGAAGTATCGCCGAGCATTGCCGTATCCGCCGCGATGCGAAAATCGCAGGCCAGCGCCAGTGTCAGCCCGCCCGCGACAGCCGCCCCGTTGATCGCGGCGATCACCGGCTTGTCCATGCGATGCAGCATCGCGATCACGCGATGCATCCCTTCGCGCATCTCCTGCCCATGCCCCATTTGCTTGTCGCGATAATGCGGACTGTCGGCATCGCCGCCGGCCACATCGCCGCCCGCACAGAACGCTCGCCCTTCGCCGGTCAAAATCAGGCACCGCAATTCGTCGTCGCGCATGTAGCGCGTCAGCGCCGTCACCACTTCGTCACACAGCGGATTGGTATAGGCGTTCATCCGTTCCGGCCGGTTCAGCACGATCCGGCCGATCTGCGGCGCGGGCGTTTCAAAGCGGATATGGCGGAAGTCCGGCATGGGGCACCTGTCTTGATGAAGGGCTGGAATATGGGATCATGGCCGACCGCCATTTTCAAATCGCCACCGGAGGAAACATGCCCGCCTATCCCGACATTCTCTACGACGTGAAAGATCGTGTCGCCACGATTACCCTCAATCGCCCCGACAGGCTCAATGCCTACACACCGCAAATGGCCAGCAGCCTCAGACTCGCCATGGCCGACGCCGCAAAAGACGCGGCGGTGCGCGCCATCGTTCTCACGGGAGCAGGGCGCGGTTTCTGCGCGGGCGCCGATATGCAGGTTTTGACGGGCGTGATCGGCGGCAATCGCACCGAATCCGAGGTGAAAGACGATCCCGCCTTCGCTTCGAAATACGGCCCGTCGCTCGACAAGGATTTCGGCGACATGAAGCGCTTCGCCTATTTCATGCGCGTCAAGAAACCGATCATAGCTGCGATCAACGGTCCCGCTGCGGGTATCGGCCTTATCATGGCGCTCTACGCCGATATGCGCTTCGCGGGTGACAAGGCCGTGCTCACCACATCCTTCGCGCAGCGCGGTCTCATTGCCGAACATGGCATTTCCTGGCTGTTGCCGCGTCTCGTCGGGCCTTCGCACGCGCTCGACCTGCTGATGTCCGCACGCAAGATCGCCGCCGCCGAAGCCGAACGCATCGGCCTCGTGAACAAGGTCTTCCCGCAGGAAAGTTTCGAGGAAAATGTCATGGCATATGCGCGGCTGCTGACCGATACGGTTTCCCCGCGCTCCATGGCGGTGATGAAGGCGCAAGTGTGGAAGTCCTGCTTCCAGACCTTCGGCGAGGCTCTGGAAGTGGCCGATGCGGAAATGCCGCCCAGCTTCGAATGGCCCGATTTCAAGGAAGGCGTCAGCCATTTCCTGGAGAAGCGGCCCCCCAGATTTGCTGACATCTGATCTTCGCGGGCGCAAGATTGACGCGGGCGTCATCGGCCCCTAAAGGCGTTGCAAACGGGGTTTTCGATGAAGATCGTCGGCGGAAAGTGGTCGAACTGGTCGGGCGGGGTCACCTGCAAACCGAAGGAATTCGCCGCGCCGAAAGATGACGTCGAACTCGCCGCCGCCATCCGCAAATGTCCTGCGCCCGTGCGCGTCCCCGGCACCGGCCATTCCTTCACGCCGTTGAATGCCACTGACGGCACGATGATCGACCTGAAGGCCTTCAATGGCCTTCATGCCTTCGATCACGAGCGGAACGTGGCGACATTGGGCGCGGCGACGCCGGTTTGGGAAATCGGCCCGCTGCTGCATCCGGCGGGCTTCGCGCTCAAGAACATGGGCGACATCGACCGCCAGACACTCGGCGGCGTGGTCGGCACAGGCACGCATGGCACAGGCCCTACACTCGGCTCCTTCTCGGCGGAAGTCGCTGGTTTTCGCCTGGTGCTGGCCGATGGAACGCTGATCGATTGCTCGCCCACCGAGAACACCGAAATCTTCGAAGGCGGACGCTGTTCGATGGGCCTGTTCGGCGTGATGACCGAAATCTCGATGTATGTGCGGCCGATCTACAAGCTGAAGGAACAGGAATTCCTGCTGCCGGTGCCCGAACTGTTCCAAAAGCTCGACAGCCTCATCGAATCCAACCGCCACTTCGAATTCTTCTGGTTTCCCTACGCCGATGTCGCGATCTGCAAGACGTTGAACGAGACAGATGAACGCGCTCCCGAACCGCGCGATGCGGAGGCCATGTTCAAGCGCGGCGAACTGAGCGGCTCGCAAGCCGCCATCTTCTCGATGATCAACGAGGTGTTGCCCTACGCTCCTTTCATGCTGCGTTCCGCGCACCGTTTCTTTTCGCGCATGATGCCCGCGCCGCCGAAAGTGCGCTGGAGCCACGAGATATTCCCCAACCCACGCCCCACACGCTTCAACGAAATGGAATATGCCGTCCCGCGCGAGAAAGGTGCGGAGTGCGTTCAGGAGATCGTGGATACGATCCGAAAGCAAAAGATCAACACCGGTTTTCCCATCGAATACAGAACCGTCGCTCCCGACGACGTGTGGATGAGCCCGTTTTACAAACGCCCAAGCGCCACCATCGCGCTCCACCAATACCACCGCGTCGACACGACAAGATTGTTCGAAGCGACCGAAGCCGTGCTACGCCGCTACGACGGCCGCCCCCACTGGGGCAAACGCCACACCCGCAGCGCGACGGAGCTTGCGCACATCTACCCCGAATACGAACGCTTCCGCGTGCTCAGGAAGAAGCTCGATCCGCAAGGCAAGTTCTTGAACGCGTACCTAGCGAAGATGTTCGACTAACCACTTACCTCCCCCTACGCGGGGAGGTCGACATCGCGCAGCGATGGCGGGTGGGGTCGCGCAACGAAGTCGGCGTTTCAATTTCAGCACCGCAAGGCCCCACCCGTCGTCGTGCCGATGCACGACGCCGACCTCCCCGAAATGGGGAGGTAAGTGCTATGCCAGCTTCCGGAAGAAGCACGTCGGCGCGCCCGTGTGGCACGCAGGCCCCATCTGATCGACCTTGAGCAACAGCGTATCGCCATCGCAATCGATCCACGCCTCAACCAGCCGCTGCGTGTGCCCCGACGTCTCGCCCTTACGCCACAACTCCTTGCGCGAACGCGACCAATAGGTGACGTGCCCGCTCGAAAGCGTCCGTTCCAGCGACTCCGCATTCATCCACGCAACCATCAGCACCTCTCCAGTCGCAGCACTCTGCGCAACGGCGGGCACAAGCCCTTCGCTGTTGAAGGCCACCTGGGAGAGAAAGTCTTCGCGGGAAAGCGTGTCGGTCATTTCGCGTCTATATAGCGCGAAAGCCCCGCATTCAAATCGGCAATCAGATCGCCCGCATTCTCAAGTCCCGCATGGATGCGGATGACCGGCCCATCGGCCTCGAACTTCTTGGCGGTGCGATGGATATGTGCCGGCACGATCAGGCTCTCATAGCCGCCCCACGAATAGCCCATGCCGTACAGCTTGAGCCCATCGAAGAACGCCGCCAGCGCGCCCTTCGCAGCAGGCTTCAACACAACGCCCAGCAGCCCCGACGCCCCGGTGAAATCCCGTTTCCAGATCGCATGACCGGGATCGCTTTCCAGCGCGGGATAAAGCACGCGCGAAACCGCCGGATGCGTCTGAAGCCAGCGCGCCATCTCCAGCGCCGTCTTCTGATGCTGCGCCAACCGCACCGGCATGGTGCGAAGCCCGCGTAACGCAAGGAACGCATCGTCGCCGCTGATATAGAGGCCCGTATCGCCATGCGTCTCCAGCAACCGCTGACGATGGCTTTCATTCGCGGTGACATAGCCAAACATCACATCGGCATGACCGCCGATATATTTCGTCGCCGCCTGTATCGACAAATCGACGCCATGCGCGAACGGCTTGAAGAACAGCGGCGTCGCCCAGGTGTTGTCCAGCAACACCGATGCGCCATGCTTGTGCGCCGCCGCCGCAATCGCCGGAACATCCTGAATCTCGAAGGTCAGCGAACCGGGGCTTTCGCAGAACACCGCCTTGGTGTTCGGCCGCATCAACTTTTCAATCCCGCCGCCGATCAGCGGATCGTAGTAAGTTGTCTCGATACCAAACCGTTTCAGCGTCCGATTGCACATCGTCCGCGTCGGCTCATAGCAACTATCGACCATCAGCAAATGATCGCCCGCGCCGCAAACGCTCGTGATGGCCAGCGCAATCGCATTCAGCCCGGAGGGGCAGAGCAGGGTACGCACGCCGCCCTCAAGTTCTTTGATCGCTTCCTCCAGGCTCCTATGCGTCGGCGTCCCGCGCCGCCCATAGGTGTAAGGCCCCTTGCCCGCCTCAAGCGAAGCCAGATCGGGATAAAGAATGGTAGATGCCCGATAGACCGGCGTGTTCACCACGCCGAAATGCTCCGCACTCATGCGTCCCGCATGTGTGGCGATGGTTTCGTCTTTCAGCTTCTTGTCGTCGCTCACGTCGGATTATTCGGCCGGTTCCGGCGCAAGCGCGGACGAAGGTTTCGCTTCGAGGATAGGCTTGAGCGGGAAGTTGAACAGCCATGTCACGACACCGGCCGCAAAGCCGATGCCCGCGCACAGCAGGAAGAAATGAACCTTGTCCATCTGGCTGAAGAACGAGCCGATATAGCCCTGCAACAGATTGCCGGTGAAGCTGGTGATGAACCACAACCCCATCATCATCGAAAGGATCTGCGGCGGCGACACGCGCGCTACAAGCGCCAGCCCGATAGGCGAGAGGTAAAGCTCGCCCAGGGTGATGAGCGCGAAAAACGCGGCCAGCCACAGCCAGCTCGCCCCGCCTTGCGGCGACATGTAAGCCGCTCCCGCCATCACGACATACGAAAGCGCCAACATGAACAAACCCAGCGCCATCTTGGTGACGGTGGAAGGTTCGCTGCCTTTTTTTGATTGCCGCGCCCACAACCCGACAACCAGGGGCGTGAAGGCCGCGATCATGAACGGATTGAACGCCTGGAACCACGTCACCGGAATTTCCCAGCCCATGCCGGGGATCAGGTGGCGGTCGGTGAAGTTCTGCGCCCACAGATTGATCGTGTTGCCCTGCTGCTCATACGTCGCCCAGAAAAAGGTGACGGGGATGCAAAGCAGGATCAGCGCCACAATCGCCTTCCAGTCCTGACTTGTGAGCGGCTTCTTTTCTTCGGTGCTCGATTTCAGCCGTGCGATGCGGTCCGGCGGCAGGGTACGCAGCGCGAAAATATAGATCAGTTGCCCGATCACCATGCCAACGCCCGCGGCAAAGAAGCCCCAGTGATACCCGATGTCTTCACCCAACGTGCCGCAAATCAGCGGCGAGAAGAACGCTCCCACATTGATGCCGACATAGAAGATCGAATAGGCGCGGTCGATGCGGCTGTCGCCCGGATTGTAAAGATTGCCGACCTGCGTCGAGATATTCGGTTTGAAAAACCCGTTGCCGATGATGAGCAGCAGCAAACCCACGAACAGCAGGTTCGGCACCATCAACACGAACTCGCCGGCGGCCATGATGGTGCCGCCGATGATCACGCTGTAACGCTGCCCGATCCATCGGTCCGCAATCATGCCGCCGAAGAACGGTGTGAGATAAACGAAGCCGGTATAGAACCCATAGATCATCGAAGAGAACGGCTGCACGTCGAGCGAATGCCCAACCATGCCTTCGAAAATGCCCTTGATCGACGCATAACCGAGCACGCCTTCGGCATGTCCGGGCAACAACAGGAAGTTGGTGAGATACAGCACGAGAATGGCGCGCATCCCGTAATAGGAAAAGCGCTCCCACATCTCGGTGGTGAAAAGAAAGGTCAGTCCGAACGGGTGGCCGAAAAGTTCCGGTTCAGGGCGATCTGCTGCCCCGGTCTGGCCTGTGATCATCCCCCAACTCCCTGATGTGTTTGACGGGTCAGTCTGCCTTTTTGGCCGGTGGTTGCAAATGCCCTTCGCGGCTTTGTGTTGGCGGAAACAATCGGGCGCGGGCAGGGGCTTACGGCAACTCGATATATCGATCTTCGCGCGAATAGGGCACGAAACCGGCACGCTGATACATCGGCAGCGCGCGCGGGTGATCGAGCGTGCAGGTGTTCACCAGCAGCTTCTTGATCGGCCGCGACCAGCAGATGGCGCACGCCTGATAGAGGAAATAGGTGCCAAGCCCGCGCCCGATGGCTTCCGGCATCAGCCCGTAATAGGCGAGGTGGGCGGCCTCCGGATCGGCAAAATCCAGTTCGGCAAATCCCGCCGGAGCACCTTCCGCATACAGCACGTAAAGCTCCAGCGTTTCCGCTTCGAGGATTTTCGCCAGCGCGTCGTCGCTGAGTTTCTTGCGGTCGACCCAGAGATAATCCTTGCCCACCGTGTCGTAGAGATAGCGATAGAAATGCACGCTCGGCTTTTCGGCGCGCAGGATGGCGATCTTGCCGCGCGGCTGCGGCGGCCCCGGCGGAGACGGACGCTGCTTCATCTCCAAAAACGTCACCGTCATCGGAACACGACGCTGCGTTTTCGGAGCGGTGCTCATGCGGGCTCGATGTTTACTTGGTGGCTACGGGCACGTCCGTTCGCGCGCCCCATTCGGCCCAGGATCCGTCATAGAGCGCCACATCTTTCGCGCCCGCGACGGTCAATGCCAAAAGCTCGATCGCGGCGGTGATCCCGGAACCGCAAGTCGTCACGATGGGCTCGCGAATGTCGATGCCGCGCGCCTTGTAAAGCGCCTGCAATTCGCCGGCCGATTTCAGCGTGCCGTCTGCGTTGGTGAGTTCGCGATAGGGAATGTTCGTACTGCCGGGAATATGTCCGGGCCGCACGCCGGCGCGTGGCTCCGCTTCCTTGCCGTCGAAGCGCGAAGCGCTGCGCGCGTCGATCACCTGCCGTTCGCGCGTGGTGAGGTTGGCCTTCATCTGCTCGAAATCGCGCACCAGCGCATGGTTCGCACGCGGCGTGAAATGGCGCGGGAAAGGTTGGGTCTCCATGTCCTGCACCGGGCGGCCTTCGTGTCGCCATTTCGGCAGCCCGCCGTCGAGCACGGCCACGTCCTGATGGCCCATCGCGCGCAACATCCACCACGCCCGCGCCGCCGAATAGATGCCGGCGCCGTCATAGACGACGATCATGTTTCCGTCGCCCAATCCCAGTTTGCGCATCCGGCTCGCAAATTTCGGCGCGGGCGCCAGCATGTGCGGCAGCGGATTGTTCTCGTCCGACAGGTAATCGATGTCGAAGAACACCGCCCGCGGAATATGCGCCGCGCGGTATTCCGCCTGCGCGTCGCGCCCCGCGTCGGGCAGGTACCACGAGGCATCGGCCACGCGGATATCCGGCGCGTCGATTCGCTCGGCAAGCCATCCGGTCGAAACCAGGGGAGTAGCTATGGTCATCTCACATACGGAACGGTGGGAGGGGTGGAAGGTTCGGCCAGCCAGCGCGGTTGCGGAAGGTTCTTGGAACGGAGGAACGCAGGATTGAACAGCTTGCTCTGATAGCGGGTGCCGTAGTCGGCGAGTATGGTGACGATGGTGTGACCGGGGCCCATGTCCTTCGCCATGCGGATTGCACCGGCCACGTTAATGCCGGTCGAGCCACCCATGCAAAGCCCCTCATGCTCCAACAAATCGAAGATGATAGGCAGGGCTTCTTCATCCGGAATCTGAAAAGCGTCGTCCAGCGGCGCGCCCTCCAGATTGGCCGTCACGCGGTTCTGCCCGATGCCCTCGGTGATCGAGGAACCCTCTGCGGTTAGCTGCCCCGTCTTGATCCATGAATAGATCGCGGCCCCCTTGGGGTCCGCGGCGGCGGTGCGGATTTTCGGATTACGCTCCTTAAGCGCGATGGCCGTCCCCGCGAGCGTCCCACCCGTGCCAACCGCGCAGGTAAACCCGTCGACCTTGCCTTGGGTCTGCGCCCAGATTTCCGGCCCGGTACCTTCGATATGCGCCTGCCGGTTGGCGACGTTGTCGAACTGATTGGCCCAGATCGCGCCGTTGGGATTTTCTTTTGCAATCTGCTCCGCAAGACGGCCGGAGATTTTCACATAGTTGTTCGGATCGCGATAAGGCACCGCGGGCACTTGAATGAGTTGGGCACCCAGCAGACGCAACGCGTCCTTCTTCTCTTCGCTCTGCGTCTCGGGAATGACGATCACCGTCTTGAACCCCAGCGCATTGGCGACGACCGCAAGCCCGATACCCGTGTTGCCCGCCGTGCCTTCGACGATGGTGCCACCCGGCTTCAGTACGCCGCGCCTCAGCGCATCCTTGATGATAAACAGCGCCGCGCGGTCCTTCACCGACTGACCGGGATTCATGAACTCGGCCTTGCCGAGGATCTCGCAACCCGTCGCTTCGGAAGCTGCTCGAAGCCGGATCAGCGGCGTGTTGCCGATGGCGGCGATGACGTCTTTTCGGATGTCCATGGGCCGAACCTAATGGCCGTATCCCAGCGCTTCAAGGCGCGGAATGGCTCAATTTGGCCTCAGGATCGCATACATGTTGTCATTGAAGGGGATGCGGCCATAAAGCCGGAATTTCACGGAAAATCCTACGGATTTTGCCAGCCGTTCCAGGGTCGGCGGCGTGAAGTATTGGACGTGGTCGGGGTGCCGGAAGCCGGGCCATTTCGCGCCCAGGATCACGCGGTTCCAGCAGGCATAGTTCGGCACCTTCACCAGCGCCACGCCGTCCTTCTTCAACACGCGCCGTGTCTCAACCAACGCCTCGCGCGGACGCGCCTCATGTTCGAGGTAAGACCACAGAGTAATGCCGGTGAAGAAGTCGTCCGGCAGTTGCACAAGACCGGAAACGCCATCCGCATTCACCACCTTGCCGCCGCGCGGCGCGAAGATCGCATTGGCTCTCGCAGCAGCAGAAGATTCGATCTCGATGCCATACGGAATGTAGCCAGGCGCCAATTCCGCAAACGCCTTGCCGTTGCTGCATCCCACATCGAGCACCGGCCCCGGTTTCGCGAAACCTTTCATCCCGCCCGCAGGCGTCGCTTCGCCCAGCAACCCCAAACGCCAGCGCGTCATCATGTCGATGCGCGCGAGAATGGGCTGCTGCTTCAACCGCCGGTCTTCTTCGATCTTGTGCTGTTTGGTCCAGCCGATCTCGTCATACAGCTCGCTGTAGTTCGGCACCCATTCGAGGAAGATCAATTCGCAATTCACGCATCGCTTCATCGGCCAGTCGGGATGCGAGTACTTTACCAGCGGCGCACTCGCCGACGGCGCGCCGCAGGACGGACAATCACGATGGATACGGGTGTCGGCAGCCGGAATGTTCATGCCCGCCGCATAGCAGCTTTTTCAGCGGACCGGCAGTACCGGCGCGGCGATCACGACTGCTCCCAGCGCAGCGCATCCTGAGCGCGCGCGGAGCATTGCTTCCATTCTCTGGCCTTCATTGCCGCGCGCGCCTCTTTCAGGAATGCCTCTGCGTGGGATCTGTTGGCGGCATGCGTCATGCCCAAACCGGCCTGCGCTTGCGAGACCAGGCCGCTGCAGCCGTCCATAAGTACGCGCTCGGGGTCGCTGGGCGGATTGTAAGGCGACTCCCCGGCCAGCGCCGCAGTCGCGCCAAACGCCAACACGCACGCCATAACCAAGGTTCTCATGATTGCCTCCGATGCGAATGGAAAAATCCGATACGCGATACGAGGCGAAGGACGCCGCCAGCAGGAGCATTATCTGTGGAATTTTGGCTCCCCGGGCAAGATTCGAACTTGCGACCAACCGGTTAACAGCCGGTTGCTCTACCGCTGAGCTACCGAGGAACACCACAGGCGCGCTGTCTAGCGCGTCCGAGGCGGCGTGCCTATATCAAACTCTTGCTTCAGGCAACGGCGGTTTTTGGAATGAGCGAGCGCAAGCGCGTCAAGTTCGGCAAGTTCAGCATCGGCATTCCCGGAACGAAGACGCAGCGCACCGTTCTGGGCGGCGCGCTGACCGCCGGAGGCTTCCTGGGGTTCCTGCCAGTCCTTGGCTTCTGGATGCTGCCCTTGGGCCTCGTCGTGCTGTCGGTAGACCACCATCCCATCCGCAGATTCCGGCGTCGCGCCGAGGTCTGGTGGGGCCGCCGGCAAAAGCCCAAGACCAACGGCCAAGCCTGAGCATCAGCCCAAAAAAGAAGGAGGGCCGGTGTTAGCCGGCCCCCAAGGCGTTGGGTAATGGTGGGGTGTCTTCAAGGGAAGACGAGGGCAGAGTGCCTCCATAAGGTTAATAGACCCTTAACGGTGTTCAGAAAGTTCCATGGGGTCTGAAATAATCGAAAAGGCGCTGAAACCTTGGATTGCTCGCCATCGGGAGGCGGCTAATCGCGTGGAATGACCTGTCCGGCCCGTGCCTTCTGTCGGGCGAGTATTCCTTCACGCAACCGCTGGAAGAGATCGGGCGGCAGCATCCCGTAGCTGTATTCGCCGGGCCGTCCCGGGATCGGCCGCAAATCGAACCCCGGCCATGCAAACCGATTGAGTTCGTCCAGACGCAGCCAATGCCGTCCGCTGTCCAAACCGAGGTGGCGGCACGTCGCGGCGGGAATCTCGATGGATGCTCCTGGATCTTCGGGCGGACGGTGCGTGATAGGAGCGACGATGGTCTGGACATCGCCTTTTGGATCGCGCCGTGCGGCGACAACAATCGCGCAGGGTCGATCTTTGGCGCCTTCCGTCGCGCCTGTCGCCTGTTCGCTGCTCCACAAGAAACTGTAACGGATCACCAAACCCGGCTTCGGGATCGGCAAACTCATTTAGGTTCGGCGCCGTATTCTGCCGCTTCGATCTCCGCCACGACGTCTTCGGGAAGTTCGCCGACAATAAGGGATTGCCGTTCGCGACGTTTGAGTTGTTCGTAGTGCTCTGTCTCGCGAGCGGAAAGATACGCTCCGATCACACGGCCATGGCTGGTCACATGAATGACTTTGGCTTCTATGGCTTCATCCTGATAGCGAGCGAAATTCCGAGAAAATTCCGTCGCCGTGACGTCGCGTCTCTCAGCCATTTCAACCTCCCTGGGATGTGAAAAATACACAATTTACACAGTTTTGAAAAGGAGGTAGATAATAGTCCTTTAGAATCAATATTTTAGGTAATTTAACTGAAATAGCAAAAATATCCTTGCAATGACAGGCGAGAAAGCCTATATTTGCGGCTCGACCGCTCTTTGACATTGTAAATTGAATTTGCCGGGAAGGTTTGGAGGCCACGCCCGGAATTGAACCGGGGTACACGGTTTTGCAAACCGCTGCGTCACCACTCCGCCACGTGGCCGTCC
>DASZYI010000059.1:0-12197 GCA_035545475.1 Rhizomicrobium sp. | reverse complement strand
TTGCCTTCACGGAAGTTGTTTTCACGGTTTTTCTGACGCGCGGAACGCTTGGCCATGGATGCTCCCAGGTCAAAGACACGACGTTGATGAAAGGTGCTGAAAAAGTCTGGGCGAGTTCGGAAGGCTGCAAAACCTGTCTGTCGGTTACTGTGCAAAGCTGCACTCGGCGCCCCGCAAACGACTCACTTCGACACCACAAGCCTAGTCCGATTTATCCACAGCGTCTTTCGTTTCTTTGCGAAGATTTGACGGCGCGCGTGCGCTCCGCCCAAACTGCGGCCAGCCAAACGGGAACTTTCCATGCCGCTTTACGCCATCGACGGAATCGCGCCTGAATTGCCGCCGGACGACCAATGCTGGGTCGCACCCAACGCGACCCTCATCGGCCGCGTCCGCCTGTTGAAGAACGCCAGCGTCTGGTTCGGCGTGGTGATGCGCGGCGACACCGACTGGCTCATCGTCGGCGAGAATTCCAACGTGCAGGACAACAGTGTCGTCCACGCCGATGTCGGCCAGCCCACCACCATCGGCGCGAATGTGACGGTCGGCCACAACGTCATCCTCCACGCCTGCACCGTGGGTGATAACTCGCTCATCGGCATGGGCGCCACGCTGCTCAACCGCTGCAAGATCGGCAATGAGTGCATCGTCGGCGCCAACGCGCTGGTGACCGAAGGCAAGGAATTCCCCGACGGCTCCATGATCGTCGGCGCACCGGCCCGCGCCATCCGTCAGCTATCGGAAGCCGAACGTGCGATGGTGAAATTGTCAGCCCATCACTATGTGCTGAACCACCAAAGATTCCGCGCGGAGTTGAAGGCGATTTAACCGGAACACTGTCAGGTGGATGGCGAATACCAGATGGGCGACGACCAACCGCGTTCCTGGATCGTGGCTGGCGCGTCCTTTGGAATCGGCAGCTTGTTCTTGATGGCGAGCAGGGTGCTCCACCGCGGTGTCGGGATTTCGAGCGCGCGGGCGTAGTAGACCGCGGGCGTCTTGGCGTCGAATTCCGGATCGGACCACACGACGGAGAGCGTCGCCGCGCCGATGCTGTTGCGATAGCTGCCGGTCTTCAGGTCGACGGTGTTGCCCACGGCAGGTGCGTGACCGGTGGCGTCGTCCTTCCGGTGGCCGGAGAGCGCAACGTCAAAGACCTTCTCCTTGTAGTTCTTGCCGTCGAGCCAGATCTTGATGATCTGGATTCGATCGAGATTTGCTCCGTCCGGATCCTTCGATGCCTGAACGATGATCTTCGGCGCGTTGGCATCCTTCGGCCGGACAGGCATATCGCTGCCCATTGGAACGCCATTGGCATAAGCCTTCGCAACCCAGTCGCCGCTTTTCATCATCGCGGGATCGTAGGCCCAACCGCCGAACATGCGGATGCGCATCCGCGTGCCGGAGGTGGCGAAGGTTTCCTTGCGCTTCAGCGCCGCGAAAATGGAGTTGCGCGTATTTTCTTCCGCCCAAACCCCGGTCAGGCCCGCAGAGCTGAATTCCAGATTGCGTTCCATCGTCTTGGGTGCGTGATTGACAACGGCATCCATATCCAGAAGAGCGGGCGTTTTGACGATGTCCAGGTCGCGCTTCGCAGCTTCGCCGCGCGGCAGCATCGTCTTGGGATCGATGCCCCATGGACCGCTCGCCATCGCATTTTCGTCGGTGGTCTCCAGCCCGTTGTGGATGTCCGCTCCGCCGACGACGCCGTATTTGTAGGGATTGGCGCCGACCGAAGCTTGGATCACAAGGCCGCGTCCGTAAGCCTGGCGGATATAGCTGCCATTTGCGTTGCTTTTGACGTTCGGCCAAGTCAGCAAATGGTCGAATATCTCGAAATTCGCAAACTCGTCACTGGGGGAAAGTTCGGGCACGGTGTCGGACTGGCCCTTGTTCTGCACGATTTCCGTCAGCGGCTCGTTCATTGCGCGGCGTTGCGCATATTCCTCGCTGATCGGCCGTCCGCCGGAATCGTTCCAGTCGTACATCAACCCGCCGGAGACATTGCCGTTGTGGGGGATCGCGATGACGTCGATGCCGCTGGCGCGCGTCTTTTCCAGATAGCTCCAGAGATCTTCCGGCTTGTCGGAATCGGTTGAGCTGAAGGGCATCGGCGCATGATCGGAATTGAAGATCACGTTGCGGTGCAGGTTGTATTTTCCCTGCGCCATGGACGACCATTCGTAAGCCACGAAGGTTGTGAACTTGCCCGGCTCGTAGTTTTCGTTGGCCGCCTTCACCTCAAGATCCCACGCGTTCTTCATCGCCTGGGATGCGTTCAGGTTCTGCGGCACCGCCGCCGACCTGTCGTTTTTGGCGACCATATAGAACGACATCTTGGGATTTTTGATGATCTGCTCGCCCATCGGCGTCTTGGCCAACGGATTGTTGGGATCGTCGAATTGATTGAGCACGCCCATCGCTTCGGAATGATCGGTCACCGCCATGAAATCGAGCGGCCAGGCGCGCGTGGCCTTCACGTCGCCGCCGCTATTGATTCCCTGTTCCAGACCAAGCTGCGACGCCGGCACGGTGACGGTCTCGCCGCGGGCGAATTTGTAAGCGGTGTCCGGCAGGATCTTCGTGCCGAAGCCCCACGCATCGAACGACATCCCGGTGTGCATATGCAATTCGCCGAAAAAAACACGCCGCTGCGACGGAGGCACGTTGCTTTTATAGACCTGACCGGCAGGGGTGGACGCTTCTTGGGCAAACGCCATGCCCATACCAGCCAAGAAGAATGAAGATGTCAGCAGAATTTTCCGGATGGTCATGTGCAGGTCTCCCTGTTCCTATCGTTTGTGCCTTCAGCGCGTGACGGCGCGATAACGCGCGGCCCGGCGAAGCGGCGATATGTCGTGGTGTCCCCGTGATTTCCGGTGGAAAAGAAACCGGAATTACAATTCCCATTGTAGGCCGCGGGTTGGCCTTGTCAATTCACAGCCGCAATGCGGCCAATGGCAACTCGCAAAAATACCGATGTCGCTTGGCGCGTTTGAGTCCGGACCTTACGACGCCTGCTTGCGCGTCGTATCCGTGCGTGCCCACAAACGGCGGATGCGCGCATCCGCTTCCGGGCCGAAATTGAACCAGGCGGCGCGGTCGCGTGTGGCATCCACCACGAACAGCATGTCGAGCTTGCCAAGTTTCTGAACGAGCGCATTGCGCACGGCGTTGATGCTGAGATCGCAGGCCAGCAGCCACACTTGCGGCAGCACCGCATAAGCCGGGCCGAGGCTGAACACTTCTTCTTCGATCCCCGCCACCGAACGCGATTTCATATCGGCGATGATGATGTAGTGTGAGAGTTCGTTCGCGTCGTCGCTCTCTTTTCGCCCGAACGAGCGTTGTGGATCGCTGCGCAGCGCTTGCGCGACGGCGGTAGCGGAACGCCCATTGCGAAACAGTCCGGCAAGAGAGGGATCGTCGCTCGCCGCACGGAATTCCTGTTCGCCCGTGCGCGCGACAAGCGAGTGCGGCGCAAGCCGGCCTTCCGCAGCGAAGGCCTGAAGCTGCGTGATGGTATAGGGCCCGTAGGTCCGTTCCCCAGTCTGGACCGTCCAGGTTTCCGGCATAATGAAACCCATTGCGCTAAGAACGGTCAGGCTAAAGGTAAATCGTTACACAACCCTTGCCGCCGCGGGTAAAAGACGGCCAAGATTTACCATTGGAAACAAAGGGGAAGCCCATGGCTTACGAGTTCTGCAAGGTTGAGCGGGAAGGGCCGCTAACGATCGTCACGCTCAACCGGCCGGAGGTGATGAACGCCATCCACGCACCGGCCAGCGAGGAATTGTCGGGCGTTTTCGATGCCTTCGCCAACGATCCCGAACAATGGGTCGCCATCGTCACGGGCGCGGGCGAGCGCGCTTTTTCGGCGGGAAACGACCTCAAATACCAGGCATCCGGCGGCAAGATGAGCTGGCCGAAATCCGGCTTCGCGGGCCTCACCAACCGGTTCGACCTCGACAAGCCGTTGATCGCGGCGGTGAACGGCATCGCCATGGGCGGCGGCTTCGAGATCGCACTGGCTTGCGACATCATCATCGCCTCCGACGGCGCGGTCTTTGCCTTGCCTGAACCGCGTGTGGGTCTCGCCGCCCTCGCGGGCGGGTTGCATCGCCTGCCGCGCGAGATCGGCACCAAACAGGCGCTGGGAATGATCCTGACGGGCCGCCGTGTGAGTGCAGCCGAAGGCAAGTCGCTCGGCTTCGTCAACGAAGTTGTGGCGGCAGGTCAGTTGATGGACACCGCGAAGAACTGGGCCAAACAAATTCTCGAACTGAGCCCGATGTCGGTGCGCGCTTCGAAGCAGGCCGTCATTCGCGGTTTGGCCGAACCGTCGGTGCAAGCCGCCGTCGAAAACCAACGCAACTATCCCGCGGTCGCCGCAATGTTCCGCAGCGAAGATTTCATCGAAGGCCCGATGGCCTTCGCACAAAAACGTCCGCCGCAGTGGAAGGGGAAGTAAGTATCGAATTGAAGGACATTGAACTCACAAAACCTGTCATTCCGGGTCTCGCTTCGCTCGACCGGGATGACAATTCGCGTAAGCGCAATAGGAAATCTCGCTAAGCGCTTGCTTCCTTAATTCGTTCCATCGCGCGGCGCCGAAAGCCCCCACGCGCATGCCCATCCGAACAGCGCAACCGGCGTCGCGGCAACGAACAGCCACAAGCTGATCGCGCTTGCATCAGCCGCATTGATCCCGTCTGCCAAGCCCAACGCATTGGCAAGCATGCCCGCGAACGCCGATCCGATCGCGTTGCCGATCATCTGCACCGCCGGTATCGCCGACGATCCCACCGCGCGTTCGGATTCCGGTAAATGCTCCAGCACCGCGCGCGTGACGTAAGCCCAGCTCGCCCCGAAGCCCGCGCCCAGCGCGACCGCCGAAACGATCACCAGCAGCAGCGATCCGCTGTCGAACGTGTACGCGAGCGAAGCGACGCCCAGCAGGATCAATGTCGCGCCTGCGCGAATGGAAACCTTGTCCCAGCTTTGCGAAAATTCTCCGACGATCAGCGCCGCGACAGTCCATCCCATCGCCTCCGCGCCCACCACATAACCGGCGAACAGCGGCGAAAGTCCGTAAAGCGTCTGAAGGATCGCCGCGCCATAGACGCCGAACCCAACCGCCGCCGCGCAGAATGCAAACAGGGCCGCATATCCGCGCCCCGCCTCGCCCCAGATATTGGCGACACCGCGCGGAAACAGATGCGCGTGCGCCGTCGCGTCGGTGCGCAAAGCCGCCACGAACAATACCGTGCCAAACAGAACGGCGATTCCAGATATGGAAAGCGAACCCGCAACGCCCGCGATCATGTATCCGACGATGCCCAGACCGAGAATGACGAGCGTGCGAACCGGAATGCGCGTATTGCCGGTTTCCGCCACCCTTGGCGGCACAAGCCGCCACGCAGCCGCGCCGAAAATCAGCGCCTGAGCGGCGAACATCCAGAACAGCAAACGCCAATGGCCGTGCTCGGCGAAAAGCCCGCCGAGCAAAGGCCCCAGCAATGTCGCGATGCCCCACACGCCGGAGATCGCGCCCAGCACGCGCCGCCACAGTTCATTGGGAAACAACACGCCCATCGCCACATAACATGCGCCGACGATCAAGCCCGAACCGATACCTTGTAACGTGCGCCCGACCAGAAACAGCGCGATGGTAGGTGCAACGGCGCTGACCACGCAGCCGATCAGATATATCGCGGCAGGCAACATGAGCGCCCAACGCAAACCACCGCGTTCCGACAAACGCCCCGCGCTTGCGCCGCCTATGATCGCGCCCAACAGATATGTCGCCACCGGCCAGGCGAAATAGGCGTAGCCGCCAATGTCGCGCACGATGCTCGGCATAGCGGTGGCGGTGACCAGCGCGTCGGCGGCGTTGAGCCAAATCCCCAGACAGACAAGGGCCAATCGCGCCACGCGGTCGGCCCGCAAGAGATCACGCCATGTCCCATCCATCGGATGTGACTACCGCATCCCTCCAAAATGACAAGAACCGGATACCGGGGGTCCGGTATCCGGTTCTGCCGTATCGGCCTTCAGGCCTTAATACATATGCCAGTTGCCGTCGCGTTCGCGGCAGGCGCGGCCTTCGTTCACGAATTTGCGGCCATGACGATAGGTGACCGTGCGGAATTCGCGGCAGACATAACCGCGGTCGCGATATTCGCGTATCGGCGTGAAGTAGCCATAGGCGCGTCCGCGTCCACGCCATTCATACCGGTGACCGATCGGCCCATAGAAACCCTGATCGTAGGCGCGCCACGCATAAGGGCGATCCTGGCAATCGATATTCCTGCCGATGGCGTTACCGGCGAGGCCGCCAAGGATCACGCCGCCAATCGCAGCGCCGCCATTGCCGTGGCTCACGCCCGCGCCGAGCAATCCGCCCGCAATGGCGCCGATCACTGTCCCGGCAGTGGCATTCTGATCGCGGCACTCTTCGCCATAGTAATGACGCGGCTGTGCCGACGCGGCAGCCGTGCTTGCACCCAGGGCCAACAAAGCAGCAGCCAAAATCTTGCCTGACTTTCGCATCTTCAATCTCCTCTGTGACCGGCGCGGTCGGCTGCGCCGTCTTGTCGATGAAATCCATTCTCTTGCCCGCGCACTGAACCGTTTCTGAACGAAATTTGACCGGAATGGGGCGCGGCTCAGCCGGGTCGATTTATCAAAAACTATAGAGTAGCCAATTGGTTCCGCTAGCCCTCCCGGTCGCGTGCAGATGCACCGGGCACAGCGAAAACTCCCCGTTCTCCGCGCCTCCGCGCGAAAAATTCCGTTTTGCAGTATCAACCGGAAGCGCAGATCAGTACACGCGCGCCTTCGGCGGGATGTATTCGACCTCGTTGGACAGCGTGTAATTGTGCACCGGCCGGTAATCGAGCTTCACCCAACCCGTCTTGGGGTCCAGCCAGGCCAGCGTGTGCTTCATCCAGTTCTGATCGTCGCGATTGGGGAAGTCCTCGCGGGCATGGGCGCCGCGCGATTCCTGCCGCGTCACCGCACCTTCGATGGTGACCGATGCCTGCTGCAACAGGTTCTCCAGTTCCAGCGTCTCCACCAGATCGCTGTTCCAGATCATTGTGCGGTCGCTGACCTTCACATCGTCCAGCGTCTTGTAGATCGCGTCGATGCGCTTGCGGCCCTGTTGCAATGTCTCGCCGGTACGGAACACGGCGGCGTCTTCCTGCATCGCCTTCTGCATCGCAAGGCGAATTTGCGCCGTCGGCGTGTTGCCGTTGGCGTAGCGATATTTGTCGAGACGGGCGAGCGCTTGGTCACCCGCACCCTTCGGCAGATCGGCCTGCTTTTCGCCCGCCGTGATCGTCTTCGCCGCCTGAATACCCGCCGCGCGCCCGAACACCACAAGGTCGATCAGCGAATTGGAGCCCAGCCGGTTTGCGCCATGCACCGAAACGCACGCCGCTTCGCCCACCGCCATCAGACCAGGTATCACCGTATCGGGATTGCCATCCTTCAACGTCACGGCTTCGCCCGTGTATAGGCAGGGAATGCCGCCCATATTGTAATGCACGGTCGGCAGAACCGGGATCGGTTCCTTGGTCACGTCGACGCCCGCGAAGATGCGCGCGCTTTCCGAAATGCCGGGCAGGCGTTCGTGAATGATCTTCGGATCGAGATGCGAAAGGTGCAGGTGGATATGGTCCTTGTTCGGACCCACGCCGCGGCCTTCGCGGATTTCGATGGTCATGGCGCGGCTCACCACGTCACGCGAAGCGAGGTCTTTCGCGCTCGGCGCATAACGCTCCATGAAGCGCTCGCCCTCGGAATTGGTGAGATACCCGCCTTCGCCGCGCACGCCCTCGGTGATGAGAACACCCGCGCCGAAAATGCCGGTCGGATGGAATTGCACGAATTCCATATCCTGAAGCGGCAATCCCGCGCGCAGCACCATCGCGTTGCCGTCGCCCGTCTGCGTGTGCGCGCCGGTGCAGGAGAGATAAATCCGCCCATACCCGCCGGTCGCCATGATGACCTTCTGCGCCCGGAAACGATGGATCGAGCCATCGTCCAGATTCCACACCATCACGCCGCGCACCGCGCCGTCTTCCATGATGAGGTCGAGCGCAATGTATTCGATGAAGAATTCCACGTCGTGCTTCACGCACTGACCGTAAAGCGTGTGCAGCATCGCGTGTCCGGTACGGTCGGCCGCCGCGCAGGTGCGCTGCGCGATACCCTTGCCGTAATGCGAGGTCATCCCGCCGAATGCGCGCTGATAGATCTTCCCGTCCGCCGTGCGCGAAAAGGGCACGCCGAAATGCTCAAGCTCATAAACCGCCTGGGGCGCGTTGCGACAGAGATATTCGATGGCGTCCTGATCGCCCAGCCAGTCCGACCCCTTCACGGTGTCGTACATGTGCCAGCGCCAGTCATCCTCGCCCATATTCCCCAGCGCCGCCGCTACGCCGCCTTGTGCTGCAACAGTATGGCTGCGTGTAGGGAACACCTTGGTGATGCAGGCGGTGCGAAGCCCGCTCATGGCGCATTCGAGCGTCGCGCGAAGCCCCGCGCCGCCCGCGCCGATGACGACGACGTCGAACGTATGATCGGTAATCGGATAAGCGGTCATTTCATCTCAACTCAAAGAGCGATGCGCAGTATCGCGTATACAGAGGCCACGGCGATGGTCCAGCCGAATGCCTTGTTCGCGAGAAAGAGAAGCAGCTTGCTGCCTTCCGTGTGGACGTAATCCTCGATCACCACATGGATGCCGAGCGTCATATGTATGGCTGACGCAATCACGAACAGCAGCATCGCAATGGCGTTGATGGGGTTGTGCAGGAAGACGAACACGTCTTCGTAAGGAAGTCCGATCGTGTGGATCGCCGCATAAACGAACCACGCCGTCAGCGGTATCAGCGCCACCGAGGTGGTGCGCTCATGCCAGAAGTGCTGGGTGCCGGAATGCGCCGAGCCGTATCCCTCAACACGGCTGAGAGGTGTGCGAATGCTCATAGCAGCCCCGCCTGATGATAGCCCCACGCAAACAGCGCAATCGCGCCCAGCACCGACAGCACATAGATAATGGAACTGACCGCCAGCGCCGTCGGCACCTTGAAACCGAAGCCCACGTCCCATGCCAGATGCCGGATGCCGTTGAGGAAATGGAACACCACCGCCCAGGCAAACCCGAACAGGATCAACCGCCCGATGATGGAGCCCCCAAGCGAAACGAACGTCTCATAGGCGTTCGGCCCGGTCGCCACCGCGATCAGCATCCACGCCACCAGGATCATACCCAGCGCCAGACCGACGCCTGTCACGCGGTGGGTGATCGAGGCAGCCATCGTGACCGGCCAGCGATAGATGGAAATAAAGGGCGAAAGCGGGCGCGGCTGCGCCGACTGGGTTTGCGGGTTATCCGCCATTATTGGCTCGTGAAATCGGTGGTTCGTGTGCGCCGGGAGTGTAGGGCCGGGCGCTCCCCAGTCAACCGCGGAAAATCCCTGTTTGCCGCGAAAAATTTGCACAGAAACGAGGGGGTGCGATTCGCCTCTTCGCCTTGCGACCCCTCCGAGAATCCGGCACACACAGCGCCATGGCAAAGCCGGTCCGCATCGCTCCTTCCATCCTGTCGGCGGATTTCGCCCGGTTGGGCGCCGAGGTCGAGGCCATCGACAAGGCGGGCGCCGATTTCATCCATATCGATGTGATGGACGGTCACTTCGTGCCCAACCTCACCATCGGCCCAGTGGTGGTGAAGGCCCTGCGTCCGCACACCAGGAAAACCTTCGACGTGCACCTGATGATCTCGCCCGTCGATCCCTATGTAGAAGCCTTCGCTGAAGCCGGCGCCGACATCATCACGGTGCACCCCGAAGCGGGCCCGCATGTTCACCGAACGCTGCAACTCATCCGCTCGCTCGGAAAGAAAGCAGGCGTGGTGTTGAACCCCGGCACCCCGGTCGATGCGCTCGACAATCTGATGGATCTGGCCGACCTCATTCTCATCATGTCCGTCAATCCCGGCTTCGGCGGACAAAGCTTCATCGAAAGCCAGTTGAAAAAACTGGAAGCCGCCGCCGAAAAGATCGCGAAATCCGGCCGCGATATTCTTCTCGAAGTCGACGGCGGCATCACGCCCGAAACGGCGAAACGCGCGATAGCGGCAGGGGCAAACGTATTGGTGGCTGGTACCGCCGTCTTCAAGGGCGGGGATTACGCCGCGAATATCGCCGCCTTGCGTGGCTGACCACATGACCGGCAAACGCCCCGCGCCGCGTTTGTCTTTGCAAATGGCCGGCGAAATGCTGCGCGCCGAAATCTATCGCTGGGGCAAACCGTTCCGCGAGATTTTGCGCAGCAACGCACTCTATCGCTGGATCGTTTGCAGCGGCCCCGTCCCCGAACACGTTCTCTTCTATCCCTTCGATCCCGCGCCGCGGAAACTGGAAGACGCCGAATTGCTGTTGCGCGGCCGCTTCAAATTCGAAGGCGGGCAGGTCGATGTGCGCGACGGCAGCATCTTCGAACACACTCCGCCATCGCCCGAATGGGCCATTGCGTTGCGCAGCTTCGCCTGGCTCCCGCCGCTCGCCTTGGCAGGCGGCGACGCAGCCCATCTGCTCGCCAAAAACCTGATCGCCCAATGGCTGCGCCGCAATCCGCACTATTCCGAACCGGATTGGCTACCGCACATCACCGCGCGCCGCCTGTTCAACATCTTCGCGCATGGCCGCGCGGCCTTCGAAGGCGACGCGGCATTGCGCAAGAAACTGTTCGCCTCCATCCGCGAACAGGCCCGCATCCTCGCCCGCACCGCCACCGAAGCCCCCGACGGCATCCTGCGTTTCGAAGCGGTTTCCGTCGCAGCACTCGCAGCGTTGTGTTTGCCCGACAAACCGAAACAGATGGAACAAACCATCGCCAATCTCGAAGCCGAACTTGCGCGCCAGATTTTTGCCGACGGCGGCCACATCAGCCGTTCGCCCGAAGCGCTGCTCCATTGTTACCGCCACCTGACTTTGGTGATGGACGCGCTCACCGCGGCGCGTCGCAATATTCCGCAAACCTTGCGCAGCGCGCACGATCGCATGGCCCCGATGATCCGCTTCTTCCGCCATGGCGACGGCGGACTGGCGCTGTTCCAAGGAAGCGGGGAGGGCGATCCGCGCACGATCTCCGCTTTGCTCGCGCGCGACGAAGTACGCGGCCAGCCTCACGCCCATGCGCCGCATTCCGGCTATCAGCGCGTCATCAGCGGCCACACCTTTGTCGCGATGGATTGCGGCGGCACCCCGCCCGAACAATTCGCCACGCAAGCGCACGCCTCCACACTCTCATTCGAATTTTCCTCCGGCGCACAACGCATCGTGGTGAATTGCGGCGCGTCCCCGCAACCTAACCAGCTACAAGACGTGCTGCGTGCCACCGCCGCCCATTCCACAATCACGCTTGCCGATCTTTCGACCGCGTTCCTGATCCAGCCCGGCGTCGCGCGCCGTCTGCTGGGCGCGCGCCTGCTCGGCGGCCCCGCCCACATCGACACCAACCGCATGCAAACCCCGCAAGGCTGGTCGATCACCGCCAGCCACGATGCCTATGCCGAGCAATGCGGTTTCGTCATCGAACGTATGATATCGCTCTCGCCGCAAGGGTTGGTGCTGACAGGCCGGGACCGTCTCGTGCCCGTCTCGAAAGTCAAACGCGGCAGCCTGCCATTCGCCATCCGCTTCCACATCCATCCGGAAGTCCGCGTATCGCCGTCACAAGGCGGCGGCATCCTGCTCAAACTCGCCAACGGCGAAGGCTGGCGTTTCCGCGCCAGCGGCCAGATCGCGATTGAGGAAAGCATCTATCTAGGCACCGGACAGGCCCGCAAAACCGAGCAACTCGTCGTCGCGGGTGCGGTGCGCGATTCCGAGATGCAAGTGGACTGGCTGTTCGAGCAGATCGGCGGGTCATAACAAACTCAGTTGTCATCCCCGGCGAGCGCAGCGAAGCGGAGCGAGGGAAGGGGACCCAGGCGTCCAATACTGATCGGTGTCTACCGCCTGGGTCCCCTTCCCCTCGCTGTCGCTCGGCCGGGGATGACAACTGAGTTGCTTGAAGCGCCTCACAAATCACTCAAGGTAAGAGCGGTTGCGCTTTCCCCCCGCTTTGCTATGTCAGTTCCAGCTTATTCGGGGAGATAGATGGTTCAGTTCACCCTGCCG
>DASZYI010000058.1:0-6252 GCA_035545475.1 Rhizomicrobium sp. | reverse complement strand
GTCGCGTTGATGCCCTCGAAGTCCTGCTTGAGGATGATGTTCACGACACCGGCAATAGCATCCGAACCATAGGCCGCGGAGGCGCCGCCCGTCGTGGTTTCAACGCGGTCGATGAGCTGCGTCGGGATGGTGTTCAGGTCGACAGCGGAGCTGGTGGGCGAACCTGTGACCCAGCGGCGGCCGTTGACCAACACCAGGGTACGCGTCGCACCCAGCTGACGGAGGTCGACGTTCGACACGCCGAAGCCGGAGGTGAGGAAGTTCGAGTTCGTCGGCGTCAGGTCGACGCCGCCACCTGCCGTCTGCATCTGCGGCAACTGCGCCAGAACGGCGGCGATGTTGGGCCGGCCGGTCTTCGCGATCGCGTCGGCGTCGACGATGATCGTGGGGATCGGTTGGTCGCCCATGGTGTGCTGAATAAGCGAACCGGTAACGACCACGGTTTCGACGCCTGCGTCCTGCGCAAACGTCGCGCTGCTCGCAAGCGCCGCCGAAGCTGCGCCGAGCAACAAGGAACGATAGAGAGTTTTATTCGAGAGGTTCACAATGTCCCCCAATCCTTTTGACTGAGACTGCTGCCGCTGGCAGCGGGTTGCTGTTTGCCTGCAGGTTCATTGTTAGAAATTGAACCGCACGCCGACCATGAGATTGTGGCTGTTGAAGTCGGCATCGATACTGCCGCCGTGAAAGCCGGGCTCAATCTTCAGATGGGCGTCGTTGGCCGCGAAATACCTGTAGTCCGCGAACAACTTCATATTGTCCGAGATCGGTATGCTGACGCCGGCGCCCACCTGCCAGGCGAACACGGTGTCGTTCTTCTCGTGGAGGCGAAGGATCGACAGGGTGCTGCCGTCATAACGGCCCAAGTCGCCGCTGATCTTGACCATTGCCATGCCGAGACCGCCACCAACATAAGGTGTAACCGGCAGGCCCAAATCGAAGTCGTACCAGGCGTTCGCCATTAGCGACCACGCCCGCATCTTGAGGTTGGCAGGAACCCTATTGTCCTGGCCGCCCTGAGCAGTGGTGATCGTCGTGTAGCCACCACCTTCACCCGTCGAGATGTAGGTGAAGAATTGGTAGCGATAATGTGTCCGCAGGCGGGCATGATTCTTGGACGAATTCTGACGGAAAGCTAACTCCAACTCTGTGCGGAGTCCGCTCCCCCATTCGATGCCGGCATTACCGCCCAGGACGAAGCCTGTCTTGAAAGCAGTGTCAACGGATTGCGTGGATTGGCCCGTATAATATGCAGCAGTTGTTCGGGTGAAGTTCTTGCCCGACATATTCTGCGATTGCAGGAAACTCGCCCCACCGAAGAGGCTGGCATAGGGCTGTGCAGCATCTGCCGACGAGATAGTTGCAGTAAGCGAAACGACGGCGGCGCTTGCCATTAGAAGTTTGCGCAGTGTCACTGGACCCCCGCTAGAGTTGGAGTAAGGAAAGAGAAAACGAACACGAATTCGTTGTTGTATTTTTATAATAGGGGTTTACCCCCGCAAATAGCGGAGTAGGGGGAACCCGGATTTCCCAATGTTCTGTGGCAATTAAGGCACGCGAAACGTTATTCTAGGAACTCGCGGCGATGGGTCCCAAAAGGTCTAGAAGGGGCTTTAAATGAGGCATATAATTGCGCCAACGTTCGACAGATGTCTTGTAGATCGGCTGCCGGACTTGCCATTGGCTTGCCGTGCGCACAGAGCGTTCGATTTCATAGAAATTTAAGCATCGTGGATCCCATTCGAGACCCACGAAATCGACGATCTTTCTCGCGGTCGATTCGAAATCGGTGGTGTATGTCTCGTAGTCGACATCGAGGATCTGTATCGGCAGCACTTTTCGCCAATGATCCATGAGATCGAAGTAGGCGCGATAATAGCGACCCAAATCCTCAAGCGATCTATTGTAGCCATGGGCATCGTTGAAGTTCTTGGTCCAGCAGGACAGGCAGGTGTCCATGGGATTTCGCCGGCAATGGATAATCTTCGCACCCGGCGTCGCGATTGCGATCAGGCCCAACAGCTCGAAATTATGAGGCATTTTGTTGGTGATGCGCTTGACCGGCCGGTCTGCCCGGCGGCGTAGGTCGTCGACGTAACGCCGCCCGACCAACTCCGCGCCATATCGGGACAATTTGAGCGCGCTGACGGGAAACTCCTCGCGGGTCGGTGAAATTTCTTCGGAGAAATTCGCGAGCTTGTCTTTGGTTTCGATTTCGCCTCCGGCATAGACGTCGGGATGTGCGGCGAGGATTTGTTCGGTCAGTGTCGTACCGGAACGTGGCATGCCGACAATGAATATCGGCACATCCGATTGATAACCCCAATCTGCGCGGTCGGCGAAAAAGCGTTTGGAGAAAACCGTCTTCTTTCTTTGCCGATAAATCTCATTCGACTTGTGATCATAACCTTTGCACGCCAGCCTGTTGGCTTTGTCAAAATGATCGAAAGCCCGATCAAACAACTTCAGATCGTCACAGATTTTACCTCCCGCGTAGTGGAGTCCGATCTTATCCTGTTCGGTCAGCGTTTCGTTCTGAAGCTGGCTTTCGATCTCCGCGAGCGTGCCGTCGTCTTCCGTGAACTTGTGCGTCTGCGATAATGCAATGTAACCTGCGGGACGTTGCGGCAGGCGTTTGATCACTTCTCGTGCAGTGGCCTCGGCCTCGTCAAAACGGCCTTCGTCGGCATATATATTGGTGATTCCGACAAGCGCCGCGAACACGCGGTCGTCGGCTTCCCACACTTCTTTCCATAGTTTTAGCGCCGTTTCCGTCTCGCCCAAATGGCGCAGCACGCGCCCGAGGTTGTATTTCGCCTCATCGAAATCCCATTTAAGGGCAAGCGCGCGCTCTAGCTGGTCCCGAGATTCTTCGTACTGATGAACCTGGAATAGCGCATATCCATAATTGTTCAGAATGTTCGGATCTTTGGGCCGGGTGGCAAGCGCCCTGCGTATCAGGTTGATCGAGAGATCCCATAATCCTGCATCGGCGGCCAGGACGCCTAACAAGTTGAGCGCATCGGGCTGGTTCGGCGCGATTTCGAGCACCTGACGATAGCAGCGTTCAGCTTCTTCTTTCCGGTCTTCGCGATGGTGGGCGATACCCTGTTCCAGAATCTGCTGAAGCTGCGCCGGCGATACGCCCATGCGGTTGAACGCAGGAAAGCCGGATCCGCGTATGATTTGATGCAAATCCTGAAGCGAGGAACTTTGTTCGGTCATGTGAGGGTCCGTGAGTGGGCGCGTACGTAAGGGCCGATTGTAATGCGCGGGCAGGCGGCGTTTGGCAAGGCAAAGGAAAAGGCCGCGGGGGCAGGGCATGCCCTCCGCGGCCTTTGTGGTACGCCCTGTCAATCCTTGAGGGTGATGCGGGTGTAGAAGAACCGGCCTACGAAATCGTAGGGGCCTGCGTAGCTGTTGCATTTGCAGATGCTGTCCTGGCCCAGGAAGGGCGGGTCTTTGTCTGCAAGATTGTTGATGCCGACGATGAGGTTCATTCCTTTCATAAAGCCGGTGTCGCTGACCATGCCTGTCAGGTCGAACGACGCACTCACATTGTGATAGAAGTAAGAAGGGATGTAGTTGCCGTAGACGAGCGTCGTTGGGTCGTCATGGTTCTTCGTGCCGTTGATGAACGACGTATCCCAATGCAGCCCAAGCCAGTCGTGGGTATAGTTGATGTTGAGGGTGCCGCGCCATGTGGGCTGGATGGACTCGTTCGAATAAAGAAACAGGCCCACGAAAGAGTTCGTCGTGCCGTCGGGATTTTCGATGGTGTTGAGGAATTCCCGCTCGGCTTCGATATTGATGGTGAAATCGCCCGGTATCGGCAGTTCAAGGCCTGCCGCTGCGGTGCTGTAGGTCGCCTGAAGGTCCATGCCTCGCACCTGAGACGTGCCGAAATTGGTGTTGAGGCTGCCGATCTGGAAAATGCCGCTGCCGTTGCGGGTGATCTGGGAGCAGTAGTCGGGGTTCTGATCGACGTAGCAACCCAGCACGACGAGGTTCGGGCTGGAGTTCTGCGCGATGCCGCCGGTCAGGATGCTGTTGGTGATTTTGACTTCGTAATAGTCAATGTCGAACGAGAAGCCCGGCAGGAATGTCGGCGTCAGCACTGCGCCGATATTCCACGAACGCGACTGCTCCGGCTTGAGATTGGGATTCCCGCCGATGATCAGGCCGCGTTGATCGTTGGAGAGATTGTTTTCAGGAGATTGATAGTTCGCGATCTGTGCCGGAGATAGACCTTGCGCGGATAGTTGGTTGTAACAAGCCGAACCCGCAGCAAGCGAACCCAGGCCGGCGTTATCGTTACCATTGAATCCTGGCGCGCGGGAATCGCAGGGGTCGCCGGCGACAGAGACGTAGCTGATGCCCTGACCACCAAACAGTTCTGCCGTCGACGGCGCGCGGAAGCCCGTCGCGTAAGTGCCGCGGAATCTGAGGTCGTCGATGACCTGCCAGTCGCCGCCGATTTTCCAGGTCTTCGCGCCGCCGAATGTCGAATAATGATCGAACCGCGCACTTGGCGTGATAACGAGGGATTCAGCCATCGGCATGTCTTTGAGAATCGGTATCCGCAGCTCGCCGAACACCGAGGTCACATCATATCCGCCCGCCGTTGGCGCTGAGGGATTTGCTGCGTATCCCGCCTGTACCAATGCATCGGGAGAATCTTCGAGGTGTTCGAACCTGCGTTCAAAGCCTAGCGATGCCTCCACCTTTCCCGCCGGCAATTCGAACAGCGGACCGGTGATGTCCGCATAACCATAGTTCTGATAAGAGAAGTTGGTGTCGACCATCGTATAGGTCAGATAGGCGACCTCATCCGGCGTGAGCGTTCCGACGCCGTTGAAGAAATTGAAGGGCGATGTCGGAATGTTATAGCCAAAGGCCGGGCTGAACGTGCAACCGCCCGGAACGTCAACGCAAGGTGCCTGACCGGTGGCTTGCGCGAGATGCTGCCAGTTGCCGGAGTTCAACGTACGTTGGGTGGTATCGTCGCGTTGCAGGACGTATCCGATTTCCCAGTGATAGTCATTGAAGATGTCACCTTCAAGGCCGAAGCGAATTCGATAGGTATTTGCGACCTGCTTATAGGTGCGCGGACCGAATTCGTTGGGTGTGAGAAACGCAGTGATGCAACCTGCCGGATCTTTACAGCCAACGCCATGCGTCGTGTCGAATGGCGTGATAACTGCAGAGCCAAGGGAAGCGTATCCGGGCCAACTGACCGGCACCATGAACCCGCCGAAAACCGGTTGGCCGGTCTTAGGATTGGTGGATGCAATCGCATCACCCAGCAGTGGCTCTGGCCTCAATCGCTGAATGGAGTCGCGGCGGGTATAGAACGCTTGACCGACGAAGCGAATGTTGGATGTGATATCGTAGTGACCGTTCAACGCGACCTGAGTGCGGCCGATCCCGCCTTGCAAGGTCTTGCCGCCCTTAATGTCGGGGCAGCCGGCGTTCAGTTTTACGCGATCCGCGAGAGGAAAATATGTTAAGCAGGGCAGATCCCCAAGTGCCGGATTGCCGAATAGCGATTGCGCTACGCCGTTGTTCCAGACGGTGTCGGAGTTTTCGTCCTGCAGGATATTCAACTGATTTCGATAACTTGAGCCGCCCTCGAAATTGGGATCATTGAAATGCGGATCCTGTGCCCAGTCGCGATCCGCAGCGTCGACGACGCTCTTGTGTTCGTTTAGCATCGAAATCGTCAGATTGCCGTGATCGACGTTGATGCCCAGCGTTCCGGTGACACCATATTCGTCTCCACCGCCGTGCTGACTAACGCCGCCATGAGCGTCGACCTGGAAGCCCTCGAAGTCTTTCTTGGTGATGATGTTCACCACGCCACCGATGGCGTCCGCGCCATAAATCGACGATGCGCCGTCCCGCAACACTTCGATGCGATCTACCATGGCGATGGGAACCGAATTCAAATCGGCGAGCGATACGGCGCCGACGAAATTGGTGAAGACCGGGACCAATCGTTGGCCGTCCACCAGAACCAGCGTGCGTGCAGGTCCGAGATTGCGCAGCCCGATTTCGGAAATGCCAACGCCACCATTGTTCGAAGCGTTCCCCGAGCCATTTGTCTGGTCCGGCCCGACCATGGTGCGCAACACGTCTTCCAAGCTGAATGCCGATGTCATGCGTATTTCGGCGTCGGTTTTTACGGAAACCGGACTTGGGCTTGTTGCGTTGGTGGTGGGAATGCGCGACCCGGTGACGACCACCGTTTCA
>DASZYI010000057.1:0-4057 GCA_035545475.1 Rhizomicrobium sp. | reverse complement strand
CCGCGATGCGATTGCGGTGGATTGGGAAATCGGCGAACGCAAAATCCTGCTGCACGACACGGCGGGCTTGCGCAAGAAAGCGCGTGCCGCCGGTCACACGCTGGAACAGCTTTCCATCGGCAGCACGCTCGACGCCATCCGCTTTGCCGATTGCGCCATCGTGCTGATCGACGCCACGCAGCCTTTCGAACAACAAGACCTGAAGATCGCCGACCTGATCGCCGGTGAAGGCCGCGCCATCGTCTTCGCGATCAACAAATGGGACCTGATCGAGGACCGCAACAAGACGCTGAAAGATTTGCGCGAGAAGCTGGATCGCCTGTTGCCGCAGGTTTCGGGTGCCGCGCTCGTCACAGTGTCCGCGCTCACCGGACAGGGTATCGACCGTTTGATGAACGCCGTGCTCGAAGCCGACCGCATCTGGAACACGCGCGTTTCGACCGCCGCACTAAATCGCTTCCTCGAAGAGGCGCTCTCCCGCCATCCCCCGCCCGCCATCAAAGGCCGCCGCGTGCGCGTGCGCTACATGACCCAACCAAAGGCACGCCCGCCGACATTTGCGTTGTTCGGAAACCAGCTTGCGGCGCTGCCGGAATCCTATTTGCGTTATCTCACCAACGAATTGCGCAAGGCGTTCGGCTTGAAAGGAACGCCGATCCGCTTCCTGCTGCGCGGAAGCAAGAACCCTTACGCGAAGGACTAGCCACTTCGCGCGCGTGGCATCCGCGCAACATCATTCGTTTTTCTCGCCGATTTTCATTTCCATATTTGGTAGTGCGCGAAACAGCGCGCCATACGCTGCTGCACCCCACTTCGCGCAATTTCAATCGCTTAACCCCCGGCAGCGTTACGCTGCGTGCAAATCGCACGAAGTCGTTGCAGCGCAACGCTCCACCGTGCACAATAGATAAATCCCAGAAATTGTAATTGCAGAACTGCGCAACAAATATCGTTGCGATAAAAACTTACCTCCCCCTCGCGGGGAGGTCGGCGCGCGACAGCGCGACGGGTGGGGGGACGCGCAGCGAATTCGGTGAGAAAGAACAAGCCCCGCGCTTCAAGCGAGGAGCCTATACTACGCACACCATCTTCGTTGCGCGTCCCCCCACCCGCCATCGCTGACGCGATGTCGACCGCCCCGCGTAGGGGGCGGTAAGTCAGATGCGATAGCAGAGGTGAATCACGTCTTCGTCTCGCGGTAATTCACCAGCGTCCCATTGTCGTTGAAGGACGGCGACAGCATTTTCACGATCAGGGGCGCGATGTCGTCCGGCTTGGGCAACGTATCGGGATCTTCGCCGGGCATCGCCTTGGCGCGCATCGCGGTGCGCGTGGCGCCCGGATTGAACAGGTTCACGCGCACATTGGTCGTTTCGCATTCGGCGGCGTAAGTGAGCCCAATGGATTCGAGTGCGGCCTTGCTCATCGCATAACCGCCCCAGAACGGACGCGGATGACGTGCAAGGCCGGATGAAACGAGCACCACACGGCCCGCGTCGGAGAATTTCAGCAGCGGATCGAGCGAGCGGATCAGCCGCCAATTGGCGGTGACGTTGACGTCGAGCAGTTCCTGGAACGCCTTGGGCTGAAGATGCGTGATCGGCGTGAGCACGCCCAGCACGCCCGCATTGCCGAGGAATCCGTCGAGCTTCTTCCAGCGTTCGAAGATGGACGCGCCGAGACGATCCAGCGCCTCGAAATCCTTGATGTCGAGCGGAACAAGCGTGGCGGACCCGCCGACGGATTTGATCTCGTCGTCGAGTTCTTCAAGCCCGCCGACGGTGCGCGCCGTCGCGATGACATGGGCGCCTTCGGCGGCCAGCGCCTTGGCCGCCGCCCGGCCAATGCCGCGCGATGCGCCGGTGACGAGGACGATGCGGTCCTGGAGAGATTTGCTCATCGTAGTGGTGTGTTACGCCACTTCCGCCAGAAGCGAGAGCTGCTTTTCGCCGCGCCCGCCCGTGATGTCGGTGAGCCCGATGGGATAGCTGCCGGAGAAACAGGCATCGCAGAATTGCGGCGCGTCATTGTTGCGCCCCTTTTCGCCGGTGGCGCGATAGAGCCCGTCCATCGAGACGAAGGCCAGCGAATCCGCGTTGATGAAGCGGCGCATCTCTTCCACCGTCATGCGGTGGGCGAGCAGGTCTTCTTCGTTCGGCGTGTCGACGCCGTAGAAGCAGGAATGGGTGGTCGGCGGGCTCGCAATGCGGAAATGCACTTCGGTTGCGCCCGCGTCGCGCACCATCTGCACGATCTTTTTCGACGTCGTGCCGCGCACGATGGAATCGTCCACCAGCACCACGCGCTTGCCTTTCAGCTTGGCGCGGTTGGGATTGTGCTTCAGCCGCACGCCCAGATGGCGGATGCGATCCGACGGCTCGATGAAGGTGCGCCCGACATAATGGTTGCGGATGATGCCGAGTTCGAACGGAATGTTCGCGGCCTGCGCAAAACCAAGTGCCGCCGGAACGCCGGAGTCCGGCACGGGGATCACCATGTCCGCGCTGGCAGGCGCCTCGCGCGCCAGTTCTTCGCCGATGGCCTTGCGCGCGTCGTAGACGCTCCGGCCTTCCGCAACGGAATCGGGCCGCGCGAAATAGACATATTCGAAGACGCAGAAACGATGAGGTTCTTTTTGGAACGGATGATACGACTGGATCCCGTCCTTGGTGATGACGATCACTTCGCCCGGCTCGATGTCGCGCACGAATTCCGCGCCGATGATGTCGAGCGCGCAGGTTTCCGACGCAAGAATCGGCGCACCGTCGAGATTGCCCAACACCAGCGGCCGCACGCCAAACGGATCGCGCGCGCCGATGAGTTTCTTCGACGTCAGCGCCACAAGCGAGTAAGCGCCTTCAACCCGCTTCAACGCATCGACCAGCCGGTCGACGATGGGTGTGTAGGTGCTGCGCGCCGCAAGATGGATGATGACTTCGGTGTCCGAGGTCGACTGGAAGATCGCGCCTTCCCGCACCAGGTCTTCGCGCAACGTCCGCGCATTGGTGAGATTGCCGTTGTGCGCCAGCGCAATGCCGCCGCCCGCGAGGTCCGCAAACATCGGCTGGATGTTGCGCACCACCGAACCGCCCGTGGTGGAATAGCGCACATGGCCGAGCGCATTGGCGCCCTTCAGCTTCTGCGCGTGCAGGCTGCCCTTGCCGAACACGTCGCCCACAAGACCTGCGTGACGTTCGGCAATGAACTGCGTGCCGTCATATGTGACGATACCGGCTGCTTCCTGTCCGCGATGCTGAAGTGCATGCAAACCCAGCACGGCCAACGCACCCGCGTCCGGATGGCCGAAAATGCCGAACACGCCGCATTCTTCGTGCAGCGTGTCGCCGTCAAAGGGCGTTTCTTCGCGAAGGCCGGTCATTGGTTTCCGTCTTCGGACTTGTCCGTGTTCTCGATGAGGCTGTCTAGCGCGCGGCGTTCCTGGGCGCCATAGGTTTTCTTCTTGTGCTTTCTGCCCGGTTTACTGGTGGCTTCGGCAGTTTCCTTGCGGACTTCCGCGGCTTTTTCGGCGATTCTGTCGCCGGAGCGTGCAGGCGCCAGCGACAACACCGCCGCACTGGCCTCCTGGATGTACGGAAAGGTGCGGGCGTTCACCATCCAGCCCGGCTGCTCCTTGACCGGCTCGATGGAGGAGTAGGCGAAATAGAGAAGCCCGATCACGATCGCACCCCTCACCAGCCCGAAGAAGAAGCCGAGCGCGCGGTCCAATCCGCTGACCGGGGAGTGCTGCACCGTCTGCGAGATGCGATGACTGAGGAATTCCAGCGGAACGAGCACGATCACAAAGACCGCGAGATAGCCCAGAACAGCACCCAGCCAGGGCGGCGACAGATGCGGCTCGATCAAATTCACGGCGATGTAGCCGAAATACATGGTGGCGAAGATCGCAGCCACCCACGCGAAGATGCCGAGCGTCTCGCCGATGAAACCGCGATAGGTCGCGTAAGCGGCCGATCCCAGCAGGATCAGTACCACCAGGATATCGACGAAGGTGAACCCAGAACCGTCCATGATTCCCTTATTCTACCACGCCCATTCG
>DASZYI010000056.1:0-2491 GCA_035545475.1 Rhizomicrobium sp. | reverse complement strand
GCCGGTGGAGTTCTTTCAGCCCAAGACGCGTCCGCCGCATCAGCATGTCTGGATGCGCGCCACCGGAAAATTGCCGGACGACCTGTCGCTGCACCAGTGCTTCCTCGCCTACGCCTCCGACATGACGCTGCTCGACACCGCTACGCGGCCGCACCGGGTGGGTTGGTTCGATCGCAGCATCCAGATGGCGAGCATCGATCATGCGATGTGGTTTCACCGCCCGTTCCGCTCCGACGAATGGCTGCTTTATGCGCAGGACGCGCCGAGCGCGTCGGGCGCGCGCGGCTTCAACCGCGGCGCGATCTACAAACGCGACGGGACGCTGATCGCGTCCGTCGCGCAGGAAGGTTTGATGCGTCCAAGAAAATCGGGTTGAGCGGGTTCAACCGCCGCACTGATTGCACGTTACCGCGATGACGCGCCGGGGCTTGGTGTAAAACGTATCGGTCATCGGTAGGTCGCCGGTGATGATCTTTGCGTAGGACGATCTGTAAGTGTAGCTGACCTCGGCAAGGATCAGCGAGCATTGTGCGCCGCTGGCGCAGTCGGCCGGCAACAGGCCGATATCGCCGGCGTTGAGCGTCGCCGGGTTTCCGATATTGATGGTGTCGCCGGCATTGTGAGCGACGCCGTGACCGTTGGTGACGCTCCACAGGACCTTGCCGACATTGCGCTGGCCGCTGCCGCCGATGCTGGTGACCACGATCGACACGTCGTTGGCCGAGAACGGCGTCATAATGGCCGAAGAGGCCGCGAAGATGTCGGCGAGATCGGCTGCCGTCACCGATTTTGCCTGACCGGTGAGATCGGCCGCGGTGGAGGCGACAGAAGTCACCTTCTGATGCGCATTGAGCGCATTGCAGAGTTCGACCAGCCCGAAAAAAAGCACCATCATGAACGGCGCGATCAGTGCGAATTCCACCGCCGCCATACCGCTCGCGCCGCGCGCGAATGTGCGAAGCCGCTTCAGCATATCGCCGTCGCTTCGCGATTGGCGTCCGGATACGGTTCGGTGCGGAATGCAGCCCCGGATCCCAGCAGGATTTCGTCGCCGCTTGGCATGTTCGACATCAACGGCGCCAGGAACGGCGTCAGCACATGCCAGGGATAATAGGCGCGAAACAACACCACCTTGCAGGCATCCGTCGCTTCGACCGTCATGTTGTTCACGTCGAGCGAGCCGTCCGGTTTGATCACATTGGGATAGCTCGCGCCCGAGAATCCGTCGAACACGCGCATGTCCACCTGCAGCTGATTCATGCAGGTGGTCCAGCTCATCAATCCGAGATGGCTGTCGTCGGGCGACGAGGCGATGTCGTTGCAAACCGCCGTCTTCATCTGTGCGGCCGTGATCGTGCCCTTGAGCTGGCCCGTGCGAACCAGGCGCGCGGCATCTTCTATCGCGTTT
Organism: Rhizomicrobium sp.; assembly: GCA_035545475.1. Lineage (GTDB taxonomy): Bacteria > Pseudomonadota > Alphaproteobacteria > Micropepsales > Micropepsaceae > Rhizomicrobium. The sequence goes on along the minus strand of DASZYI010000056.1, from coordinate 1,083 downwards.
GTGAGCGTGGATTGCGCAAAATACAGCACACCCGTTTCGATGATCCCGAACATGAAAAGAAAAAAGACCGGCGCGATCATCGCGAATTCGATGGCCGCGGAACCGCGACGCGCATCCTTGCGCATCCGCGTGCGAGCGGCTGTCAAACGTGAAGCGAATGCACCCAGCAACATCATCGCTTTTCGCGGAACACGCCCTTTTTCCAGTCTGTCATTAACGCGGCCCCGCCCAAAAACGAAGTCAAAGGCGCGGACGTGATAAAAGAAGCGTTATTGTGCCGAAACGGGCATTAAGAATTGGGAGAAATCCGCGGAAACAGGCAAGCCCTCGTTAATCAATGTTGATGTTGAGACAAGTTACAGGGGGTGCGGTAGCACGGCGCTAACCAGCGGCTCCGAAAGCAAGCGAATTTTCATCCCCTTGCCCGATAATCCAGGTGCGTCGGAAGGAATGGAGCCGGGGATGCGTATTGGCATCGTGCTTCAGCATATCGTCGGTCGTTTGCGTATTTTCCCGCGAGCCACGCGCGGCAATGTGGCCATGATATTCGGCCTTGCGCTTATTCCCCTTTGCATTGCGGTCGGTGTGGGGCTGGACATGTCGCGCGCGATGATCACGCGCGCGCGGCTGGGAACCGCGCTCGATGCGGCGGGCCTTGCCGTCGGCAGCCAGCCCGGCATGTCCCAGGCGGACATGCAGAAACTGGCGCGCGAATACTTCACCCAGAACTACACGGCGGACGAAACCGCCTATGGCACGCCCGACGCCGTGACGCTGAGCCGTCCCAGCGGGTCGCAGACCATCACGCTCAGCACCCAGGTACGCATGCCGACCGTTTTGATGCGCCTTGTGGGCATCGACACGATGGATGTCGCCGCGAAATCGGAGATCACCTGGGGTCAGACCAAATTGTGGGTGGCGCTGGTGCTCGATAACACCGGCTCGATGTGCCAATACCCGGCCCAACCCACCATCAGTTCCTGCCCGACGCCGGATCCGGCTTCCAAGATCGTGGCGCTCAAGACCGCGACGCACAATCTCCTGCAGATGCTCCAGAACGCTGCCTCCAACGATGGCGATGTG
>DASZYI010000055.1:0-3152 GCA_035545475.1 Rhizomicrobium sp. | reverse complement strand
ATGGCGGCCATGGCATTGTCGGCGCTCAGGTGCCGCTCGGCACGGGCCTTGCGTTCTCCAACAAGTATCGCGGCAACGATGCCGTCTGCTTCACCTATTTCGGCGATGGCGCGGCGAACCAGGGCCAGGTGTACGAAGCCTTCAACATGGCCGAGCTCTGGCGGCTGCCGGTGGTCTACATTATCGAGAACAATCAGTACGCCATGGGAACCAGCGTCGAACGTTCCAGCGCGGAACGGCATTTCTACAAACGGGGATCTTCGTTCAACATTCCGGGCAAGGAAGTGGACGGCATGGACGTCGAGGCGGTCTATGCGGCCGGGCAGGAAGCTGTCGCCTGGTGCCGTGCGGGCAAGGGTCCGATCATTCTCGAACTGAAGACCTATCGTTACCGCGGTCATTCGATGTCCGACCCCGCGAAATATCGCACCCGCGAGGAAGTGCAGACCGTGCGCGAAAAGCGCGATGCCATCGAACATCTGGGCGCGAAACTGATCGCAGACAAACTCGCGACCGAAGACGATCTCAAGGCGATGGACAAACAGATCCGCCAGGTCGTCAACACCGCCGCCGAATACGCAACGGAATCTCCCGAGCCCGGGCCGGAAGAACTCTACACGGACGTGCTCGCATAATGGCCACCGACATTCTCATGCCCGCGCTTTCGCCCACGATGGAAGAGGGCAAACTCGCCAAATGGCTGGTCAAGGAAGGCGACGAAGTGAAATCCGGCGACATCCTCGCCGAGATCGAAACCGACAAGGCGACGATGGAATTTGAAGCCGTCGATGAAGGTCGCATCGGGAAACTGCTCGTGGCCGAAGGCGCCGAAGGCGTGAAGGTCAACCAGCCGATTGCAACGCTGGTTCAGGACGGTGAAGACGCGAGCGCCACTGCCGCGACAAAAGCCGAAGCGCCGCAACAGGAAACCAAAGGCGAGGCCATCGCCAAACAGGAACAGCCCGCCAAAGACGAACCGCACAAGAGCTGGAAACACGAAACGCAGTCGGAAGCCGACGCGGCGCTCAACGATCCCGAAATCCCACAGGGCACCGAAATGGTGACCATGACGGTGCGCGAAGCGTTGCGCGATGCGATGGCCGAGGAAATGCGCCGCGACGACACCGTGTTCCTGATGGGCGAGGAAGTGGCGCAATATCAGGGCGCCTACAAAGTCAGTCAGGGCCTGCTGGAAGAATTCGGCGAACGCCGCGTCATCGATACGCCAATCACCGAACACGGCTTCACCGGTTTGGGCGTCGGCGCGGGTTTCGCAGGGTTGAAGCCCATTGTCGAATTCATGACGTTCAACTTCGCGATGCAGGCCATCGACCAGATCATCAATTCCGCCGCCAAGACGCGCTATATGTCCGGCGGACAGATGGGCTGCTCCATCGTGTTTCGCGGACCCAATGGCCCTGCCGCGCGCGTAGCTGCGCAGCACAGCCAGGATTATTCGTCGTGGTATGCCCATGTGCCGGGCGTGAAGGTGATTGCGCCCTATTTCGCGGCCGACGCAAAAGGACTCCTCAAAGCCGCGATCCGGGATCCCAACCCGGTGATCTTCCTCGAAAACGAAATCGTTTATGGCCGGTCTTTTCCGGTGCCGAAGCTTGATGATTTCGTGCTGCCCATCGGCAAGGCCCGCGTGGTGAAGCAAGGCAAGGACGTCACCATCGTCACCTATTCGATATGCGTCGGCATGGCGCTGGAAGCCGCCGAAGCATTGGCGAAAGAAGGCGTCGATGCCGAGATCATCGACCTGCGCACCTTGCGCCCGCTCGACACCCGCACAGTGTTGAACTCTGTGATGAAAACCAACCGCCTCGTCACGGTAGAGCAGGGCTGGCCCGTCTGCTCCATCGGTTCGGAAATCTGCGCGGTCGTGGCAAGCGAAGCGTTCGATTATCTCGACGCCCCGCCGACAAAGGTCACCGGCAAAGACGTGCCGATGCCTTACGCCGCCAATCTGGAAAAACTCGCCTTGCCGCACACCGACGACATCGTTGCAGCGGCAAAGGCCGTTTGTTATCGGACCTGATCAATGGCAAAGCAAAAACTCAAAACCCGGACAGGCGGCTGCCATTGCGGCGCGGTGCGTTTCGAAGTGCAGACGCCGGATGAAATCGAACTTGTCGATTGCAACTGCTCGATCTGTACCAAGACGGGCTATCTGCACCTGATCGTGCCAAAGGCGCGGTTCAAGCTGGTGAAAGGCAAGACCAAGCTCACGACCTACACCTTCAACACAGGTGCAGCCAAACACATGTTCTGCTCGGTCTGCGGCATCAAATCGTTCTATGTCCCGCGCTCGCATCCGGATGGCTACAGCATCAATTTCCGCTGCCTCGACAAATCCGACTATAGCTGGATCAGCACCACCGAATTCGACGGCCGCGAGTGGGAAAACAACGCGAACGCACTTGCCCCGCTGGAAGACGCCTGATGTCCACGAACATCCTCATGCCCGCGCTGTCGCCCACCATGGAGGAGGGCAAGCTGGCCAAATGGCTGGTGAGTGAAGGCGATGAGGTGAAGTCCGGCGACATCCTCGCCGAGATCGAAACCGACAAAGCCACGATGGAATTCGAAGCCGTCGACGAAGGCCGCATCGGAAAAATTCTGGTGCCCGAAGGCACCGAAGGCGTGAAGGTCAATCAGCCGATTGCGACGCTGATCGGTGAAGACGAAAGCACTGAGGGCAGCAAAGATATCGAAACCGCAATGTCTTCGATCAAGGACGCGGTCGCGGCAGAATCTAAAACGGCCAAACCCGCTCCGGCATCACCCCCTCACCCCAACCCTCTCCCCCAAGGGGGAGAGGGAGTAAATAAAACTCCCTCCCTCGCCCCCGGAGGGGGAGAGGGTCGGGGTGAGGGGGCGACTGTCTCAACGAAATCCGTAGGCCGAATTTTTGCTTCGCCACTCGCGCGAAAAATCGCGGAACAAAAGAATGTCGACCTAACAACTCTCCACGGCTCCGGCCCGCGCGGACGCATCGTCAAAGCCGATGTCGAATCCGCGAAAGCCGGAACAAAAGCTCCTGCCGCCAAAGCCGCACCCGCAGCGCAGCCTTCAGCGCAATCAACCGCAATCTCCGGCATCGCGCCGCTCCCCGACGCCAAGCTCTACTTCAAACCCGACGACTACGA
>DASZYI010000054.1:0-18678 GCA_035545475.1 Rhizomicrobium sp. | reverse complement strand
ACCGGTCGCGAGGAAGGAAAGGAACGCGCCCGCCGCGAGCAGCAGAAGCGGCAATGCATAGGCAAGCCAGCCCATGTCGAAGCTGTGCGCGATCAGTTGCGAAAGCTGCGCCCAGCCCAGACCGATCAAACCGCCTGCGCCTGCGGGCAGCGAAACGACCGTCGGCATGACGCCAAGGCCGGCGGCCAGCAATATCGAACCGAACGGCCAGGCAAGCGCGCGCAGCAACGTATAGGGCATCATCCGGCCCATCGCCGTGCGCCAGCCCCAGACGGCGGGCGCTGCGAGAAAGGCGAGGGCGGCGAGTCCGAACACCTGCAACAACAGATCGGCTTCAATGGCGCCGTAACGGCCGAGCAGATTGCTCGCCTCGCGCGCGGTCGCGTTGTCAAAACTCGGATCGAGCGAATTGTACGTCGCGAGTGCGACGATGCCGGTGATCGCGAACAGGAAGAGGGCGAGACCGACCGTGCGGTACATCGTCCTGCGCAGCGCGCGCATCACGGTCAGGCGGGCTTCGGCCATCGCGTCGGCGAACGCCATCTTGCGCGCGCGCGGTTGGTAGACGCCCATGGAACGGCTGCGGCTCATGCGACCCCACCCAATTTTTCGGCCAGCCTTTCGAGTGCGGCCGAAATAGTTACCAAATCACTAACGAGCGCCACCCGGAGGTAGCGAAACCCAGGGTTTGACTGGATTTTTCCGGGCACGGTCTCGCGGCCCATATAGGCACCGGGCAGCACCCGGATTCCCTCCTCCCGCCAGAGGCGCAGCGCCATCTCCTCGCCATTGCCGACGTCGAGCCAGAGGAAGAAGCCGCCATCGGGCATCCGAAAGCCCGTGCGGTTGCCGAGGATGCGTTTGGCCACTGCAAACCGTTCGGCATAGGTCGCGCGATTGGCGGCGACATGGTCTTCGTCGCGCCAGGCCGCTGCCGATGCTGCAAGCAGCGGTGTCGGCACTTGCGGGCCTGCGGTGTTTCGCAGGTAGCGGAATTTCTGCATCAGCGCCGCATCTCCTGCGACGATGCCCGAGCGCAATCCCGGCAAAGCAGAGCGTTTCGACAGCGAATGGAAGGTGAGCAGCCGGTCGAAATTTCCGCTTTGCTTGAATCGCGTGTCGAGTGCCGTGACAGGCGGTTTGTCGAAATAAATGTCGGCGTAGCATTCGTCGGCGAAGACGGTGAAATCATGTTCGTCGGCGAGCGCGAACAGTTTCTTCCAATAGGCTTCGCTCCCACACGCGCCTTCCGGATTGGAGGGCGAGCAGATGTAAGCGGCGACGGTGCGCGCGAGCACGTCTTTCGGCAGGTTCTCGAAATCGGGAAGGAAATTCGTTTCGGCGGTTGCGGGCACGAATACCGCTTCCGCACCTGCGGCCAGTGCAGCGGCTGCGTAACATTGATAGAACGGGTTGGGGATCAGGATGACGGGGCGCCCGCCTGCCTTCTTTTCCGGCGTGAGGATCTGGGGCGCGAGAAACAATCCCTCGCGCGTGCCGTTGAGCGGCAAGAGATGGTGTTCGGGATCGATGCTTGCTTCGGGAAGGTTGAAGCGGCGGCGCAACCATCCGGCGGCCGCTTCGCGCCAATCGGCGGTGCCGTTGATCGCCGGATATTGGCCAAAGCTGGCCGCATTCTTCGCGATGGCTTCGAGCACGAAAGCGGGCGGCGTACCTTGCGGATCGCCGACCGACAGGCTGAGCGGCGGCTTGCCGGGCTTATGCGGATCGAGAAGGCTTGCCAGCCGCGCAAAGGACGACGGCGGCAGTTCGGAAAGACGCCCGGGCAACACGCGAAATTATTTCCTTCGCTTCTTTGGCTGAGAGGCTCTCAGCGCGCGGTCAACCGCCTTCGGTTCATGTTCGATCACCGATAGCAGGATGCGCGCCGCGCGATCCGGTTTGCGGCGGCCCTGTTCCCAATCGCGCAACGCCGCCACATCGAAACCGAAGCGGAAGGCAAAACCCGATTGCGTCAGGTTCAACGATTTGCGGATGCGCCGGACATTGGGATGCGGAATGGGCGGCCGGGCGTTACGCAACTGTGCAGCGGTGAGCGGCGGATTGTCGGGATCGCTTTTTGCGTTGGCGACGATTTCGGCTTCTGTCATGCGGTCGAGACGTTCGCGTTGCTCCTTGGTGAGTTGTGGCGGGTTAAGTTCGCTTAGTCTGTACCGGACGATATTTTCCTCTTTCTTTTTTCGAAGCCCGGCGCGCGGAGATGATGCGGATTTTGCCTTCGCGGAGGGTGAAGGTGATGCAGAGGATATAGGTCTCGACGCGGGCGACGAGGTTGTAACGATCTTCTCCATAAGCACGCCTCCTGTCGGCAAATGTGGCCGCATCCGGATCGGAGAACGCGCGCGTGGCATAAGCAAACGGAATGCCGTGTTTGGCGAGATTGCGCCGGGCCTTGCCTGCGTCCCATTCGAATGTGATCTCACTATACGGCAATGCCGTAGCCCCCCGCAACCCCTATCCAACCCTCGCCACAATCGCGGTCCGCCGTCCAGCACAAAACAAAAGGGGCGCCCCAGAGGGACGCCCCGATTGCCGGGAGAAAACCCGTCTTAGCCGTGCACGGTTTCGCCGTGGAGGTTGATGTCGAGGCCTTCGACTTCGACTTCCTTGGAGACACGCAGGCCGATCACCAGATCGATCACCTTGAGGATGATGAAGGTGACGATGCCGCAGTAGATGAACGTACCCAGCACATCGTAGAGCTGGATAAGCATCTGGTGGCCGTTGCCGTCGAACAGCCAACCCTTGCCCGCGCTGTTGATCGCGCTGTTGGCGAACACGCCCGTCAATATGGCGCCCAACGCGCCGCCCACGCCATGCACGCCCCACGCATCGAGGGAGTCGTCATAGCCGAACAGCTTCTTCAGATGCACCGCGGAGATGTAGCAGACAATGCCCGCGGCCAAGCCGATGAAGAGCGCGCCCATCGGATCGACAAAGCCGGAAGCAGGCGTGATTGCCACCAGACCGGCGACGGCGCCCGAGATCATGCCGAGTACCGAAGGCTTTTTGGCGATGACCCATTCCGCGCCCATCCATGCCAGCGCCGCTGCGGCGGTCGCGATTTGTGTCGCGGCCATCGCCATACCGGCATTGACGTTGGAGGTGACGGCGGAACCGGCATTGAAGCCGAACCAGCCCACCCAGAGCAGGGAAGCGCCAATGACGGAGAGCACGAGGTTGTGCGGCGCCATGTTCTCGGTGCCGTAACCCTTGCGCGGTCCCAGCACGAGGCAGGTCACGAGTGCCGCGGTGCCCGCGTTCAGATGCACCACCGAACCGCCTGCGTAGTCGAGCGCGCCCATCGAACCGAGCCAGCCGCCGCCCCACACCCAATGTGCGATCGGGCAATAGACGAAGATCAGCCACAAGCCCATGAACCACATGAAGGCAGAGAACTTCATGCGATCTGCAAGCGCGCCGGCGATGAGGGCCGGTGTGATGATGGCGAAGGTCATCTGGAAGGTCACGAAGACCGATTCCGGAATCGTGCCGCTCAATGCGTTCACGCCCATCGGCTTCAGGAACATGTACGACAAGCCGCCGAAATAGGCGTTCATTCCGCCGCCGTCCTTGAACGCGAGACTGTAGCCGATGATCATCCATAGAACGGTGATGAGGCAGGTGGCGCCGAAACTTTGCGCCATCGTCGCCAGCACGTTCTTCTTCCGCACCATGCCGCCATAGAAAAGACCGAGACCGGGAATGGTCATCATCAAGACGAGCGCGGTGGAGGTGAGCATCCACGCCGTATCGCCCGTATCGAGCTTGGGAGCGTCGGCCGCCAAGGCGGGCGCGGCGCTCAAGGCAAGCGCACCCGCCGCAGCAAGCGCCCCCGTCCCCAATTTTTTCAACCCAGTGATTTTCATTTGTCTGAACCCCTTCTGATTTTTCGCGTTACAGCGCGTCGCCGTCGGTTTCGCCGGTGCGGATGCGCACGACCTGATCGACGGGCGTGACGAAGATTTTTCCGTCGCCGATCTGTCCGGTCTTGGCCTTGCTGACGATCGCGTCGATCACCGCGCTCGCCAGTTCCGATTTCACCGCCACTTCGAGTTTGAGCTTGGGCAGGAAGCTCACGGCGTATTCGGCGCCGCGATAGATTTCCGTGTGGCCCTTCTGCCGCCCGTAGCCTTTGACTTCCGTCACCGTCATGCCCTGGACGCCCAGCGTGGAGAGCTGCTCCCGCACGTCGTCGAGCTTGAAGGGTTTGATGATCGCCGTGATGAGCTTCATCCGATGTCCTTCCGATTGAGTTCTGCCCCTGCGAACGCCTTGGGCCATGATGCTTCATCAAGAAGCGTGCCGCAGTGCAGCGATAGATTAAGTCTTTGGCGGAATTGGATATTTTGGAATCGGGGGCGACTCGAGCGGCGAAGAAAGCTGATTCTTTGTGCAGATTCTTTTGGGTGCCTGTTTTTTGATCAGGCTTGTGCTGAAGCGACTGCCGGGAGATAGACCAGGCCCATGAGCGCACGGGAAACAGACGTCGTCATCGGCGGCGGGGGCATGGTGGGCGTCACGCTCGCGCTGGCGCTCGCGCAAGGCGGGCTGAAGGTGGCGGTCGCCGATACCATGCCGCAATCGGCCCTGCTGGACGCCAAATTCGACGGGCGGGTGAGCGCGCTCGCTTACGCTTCGGTGCGGATGTACCAGGCACTGGGTGTGTGGCCGGATCTCGAAGCGGACGCGCAGCCGATCAACGACATTCTTGTGACGGATGCGAAGCTCGATCGCGCGGCGTCGCCCTTCTCATTGCATTTCGATCATCGCGAGATTGGCGAGCCGTTGGGCCGCATCGTGGAGAACCGGCATATCCGTGCCGCGCTTTACAAGGCAGCGAATGCCGACGCGAACATCGAACTGATTTCGCCCGCGGCCATGACGGCGCTTTCGCAAGACGGCGCGCATATCGTCGCCAGCCTGTCGAATGGCGAAAGCGTGCGGGCACGTCTGGCGGTTGCCGCCGATGGGCGCGAGTCCGCGATGCGCGAGGCGCAAGGCATCGGCATTGTCGGCTGGTCGTATCCGCAGGTGGGGATCGTCGCGACGGTCGAACATTCCCGTCCGCATCATGGCGTGGCCTATGAACATTTCCTGCCGTCGGGACCATTCGCAATTTTGCCGATGACGGGAAACCGTTCATCTCTTGTCTGGACGGAGAAGGACTCGATTGCGCCGAAGATTTTGAAAGCGAGCGAGATGGAGTTCGAAGCCGAACTCTCGCGCCGCTTTGGCTCACATCTGGGCGCCACGAAAGCTGCGGGGCCGCGCTGGTCCTATCCGCTGAAATTCCATCTGGCGCGGTCTTATGTGCGGCCGCGTTTCGCGCTGGCCGGCGATTCCGCGCACGGCATTCATCCGATTGCGGGGCAGGGACTCAATCTCGGCTTGAAGGATGCGGCCGCGCTCGCCGAAAGCGTGCTCGATGCGGCGCGGCTGGGGCTCGATATCGGCGCGCTCGATGTGTTGAAGCGTTACGAACGCTGGCGGCGGTTCGACTCTTTCATGCTGGCGGCTGCAACCGATGGCTTGAACCGCCTCTTTTCCAACGACATCGCGCCCTTGCGCATCGCGCGCGATCTGGGGCTTGGCATCGTCGACCGCATCGGCCCCGCGCGCCGTTTCTTCATGCGCCACGCAGGCGGCGAGATCGGCAAGCTGCCGCGTTTGTTGCGCGGCGAAGCGGCGTAATTTTTTTCGCCCAACCATTGTTGTCATGGCCCGCGAATGCGGGCCAAGCAGTTTGAACCTGAGAAGGTGACTCACGCGGAGGCGCGGAGTACGCGGAGTTGAATCGATCCTCCGCGTGCTCCGCGTCTCCGCGTGCAAATTTCCCTCATGCAGAACCCAAACTGGGTGGCCCGCATTCGCGGGCCATGACGGCTTTGGCGTTTCGTCAGCAGTTACTGCGCTGCCTTCTCCAGCTTGTCCGCCGTCTTCGTTTCGAAATCGCTCGCATCGTGGCGTTCGCGCAGTTGCGTTGAAGGATCGCCATAGACGCGGTTCACCATGCGGCCGCGTTTGGCCGCCGGGCGGTTGCCGATCTGATCGGTCCAGCGCTGCACATTCTTGTAGCTTTGGACATCGAGGAATTCGCCCGCGTCGTAAACGAGGCCCTTGGCGAGCGCGCCATACCACGGCCAGATCGCGATATCGGCAATCGAATATTCGTCGCCCGCCATATATTCGCGGCTCGCCAGATTGCGGTCGAGCACGTCGAGCTGGCGTTTCACTTCCATTGCGAAACGGTCGATGGCGTATTCGATCTTGATCGGCGCATAGGCATAGAAATGGCCGAAGCCGCCGCCGAGATAGGGTGCGCTCCCCATCTGCCAGAACAGCCAGTTGAGCGCTTCAGTGCGCTTGTAATGATCCTTGGGAAGGAAGGCGCCGAATTTCTCCGCGAGATAGAGAAGGATCGAACCCGATTCGAACACGCGCGTCGGCGGGTTGGTGCTGTGATCCGACAGCGCGGGAATTTTGGAATTCGGATTGATGTCGACAAACCCGCTGCCGAACTGATCGCCGCCGCCGATATTGATCAGCCAGGCGTCGTATTCAGCACCCTTGTGGCCGAGCGCGAGAAGTTCCTCCAGCATCACCGTGACTTTCACGCCGTTGGGCGTGCCGAGCGAATAAAGCTGCAACGGATGCTTGCCGACCGGCAGAACCTTCTCATGCGTAGGCCCCGCAATCGGGCGATTGATGGCGGCAAAGCGGCCGCCATCCTTTTCCTTGTTCCACGTCCAGACTTTCGGGGGCACATATTCGTCGGCCATATCCATTCTCCGTTTTGTAGAATAGCGATGATCCAGTCTAACGCCCGCACGCCGCGTTTGGCTATCCGCACGCAGTTCTTCGTTTCACAACAGATATCCGCCCTCCACATAGATGACGCTGCCGGTCATGAAGCCGTTGGCCATGCAGGCCATGACCTGCAACGCGATTTCGGACGGTTGGCCGGCGCGCGGGATCGCGTTGCGGGAGATCATCTGCAGCAACTGTTGGCGGCGCGCGTCGTCGTTGCGCTGCGGCCAGGCCGCCGTTTCGATGATGCCGGGTGAAACCGTGTTGACTCGCACGGGCGCAAATTCCAGCGCCAATCCCTTGGTGAGCGCTTCGACGGCTGCGTTGATGGCGGTTTGCAATGCGCGGCCTTTGGTGGCTTTCACGGCGGCCGCACCGGATATCAGTGTCAGCGAACCGTCGGCCGCGATCTGCGCCGACCGCGCCACGCGATAGCTCCCCCAGAATTTGGAGTTCATCGAGGCTTGCGCTTCGGCCACAGTAAAATCCTTCACCGGCTTGATCACGACTTGCGCCGCGCTCATCACAACGTGATCGAATTGGCCTTCCCTGGCGAAGAAAGTTTCGACCGATGCGTCGTCGCGCGTGTCGATGGTGCGCGTCTCGACGCCGTGGCCGATCTTGGCTGCGGCGGCCTTCAGCTTGTCTTCCGAACGCGACGCGATCATCACTTTCGCGCCCTGATTGGCGCAGGCAATCGCGATTCCTTCGCCAATGCCAGAACTCCCGCCGACAACGAGCACGCGCTTGTTTTCGAGGCCGATCATTTCTTTCCTCCGATACCGTTGCCTGAATTCTCCCATATCGCGAGGCGCCGCAAAAGATTTCACGCGGAGACGCGGAGGGCGCGGGGAACGGTACACTCCGCGACCTCCGCGCCTCCGCGTGCCCGCACATGCACACAGCGCTGAGAGGGTTGTTTACTCCCTACCCAATTTCCCGTTGCCCCGCGCGGCGAGCGCCTTGGGCAGTTCGGCGTAGAAGCCGCGGGCGATCTGGCCGATGGTTTCGGCGCGGGCTTTTTCGGCTTCGTTACGGGTGGCGAAGGTTTCGCCCTGGAAGATATAGCGCGTCACGGGGGTTGCGGTGCGTTCGTCGAGCATCTCGATCTCGGAGACGTCTTCGACCTGTTCCTCCGCCAGTTTCAGCGTGTGCTTGAAATGCGCGGTGGGATCGTTGCGTTCGTTCATCTGTTCGAGCTGGCGTTCGATGTTGCGGCGGTCGAAGCGACGCAGCACATCGAGGATGCGTTCGCGATAGCCGAAGACGGCCATCAGGATCAGTATGAGCGCCGCCATGTAAAGCAGATCGCGCATCAGTCGATATCCGCTGCCGGCATTTCGATTTTGTGGCGGCGTGAAAGATAATCCGCGCTGCGCATTTCGGCTAGCCGCGAGGCGGTGCGGCGGAAGGCTTCGGCGCCGTCGCCATCGGTGTAGAGCGCGTCGGGCGGGGCCGCCGCCGAGCAGATCAGTTTCACCCCTTCATCATAGAGCGTGTCGATCAGCAACACGAAGCGGCGCGCTTCGTTGCGCATCTCCGCGCCCATCACGGGAATATGATCGATCAGCACGGTGCGAAAGGTATGCGCGATGGCAAGATAGTCTGCGGCGCCCAGTGCCGCCCTGCAAAGATCGTCGAAGGAAAAGCGCGCCACGCCGCGCGCGGCCTGTGGGATGTGAAGTTTGCGGCCCAATACGGTCAATTCCATCTGCGTGCCGCGATCTTCATCGGTCAGCTTGCGCCAGTCTTCGTCCATGGCGCGGTCGGCATCCGGCCCCAGCGGCGTCAGATAGACTTTCATTCCCGCCATCCGCTGCAAACGGTAATCGACTGCGCCGTCGAGATTGAGAACGTCGAGGCGTTCCTTGATCAGCGCGACGAAGGGCAGGAAAAGCTGGCGATTGAGGCCGCCTTCATAAAGTTTTTCCGGCGGCGTGTTGGAGGTGGCGACAATCACCACGCCCAGCGCAAACAATTGTTCGAACAGACGGCCCAGGATCATCGCATCGGCGACATCGGTGACCTGGAATTCGTCGAAACAGAGAAGTGCCGCTTCATTCGCAATGGCGCGCGCAACCGGCGGAATGGGATCGTCGCTTTCGCCCTTCTGCCGTTCGGTGTGGATGCGGGCATGGGTTTGCACCATGAAGGCGTTGAAATGCACCCGCGTCTTGGCGCGCACGCGCGCGGCTTCGAAGAACAGATCCATCAGCATGGATTTGCCGCGGCCGACATCGCCCCAGATGTAAAGCCCGCGCGGGCTGGCCGGCTTTTTGAACAGCGACCAGCCGCCGGGTTTGTAGGACTTCAACGCGCGCGCGAGCGCATCCAGCTTTTGCGCCGCTGCCAGTTGTTCGGCATCCGGCTTGAGCGCCTTCTCCGCGACGAGGGCGCGATAACGCTCCAGAAGCGGCATCAAGCCTTCCGCGGCAGCAGCGCCCAATAATCGAAATCGAGAATGACGTTTTCCGGATAGGCGCCCTTGTCGTCCCTGTCGGGGAAGCCGTCGCAGGGAAGATTCTTGGTCGCGACAAGGCGCAGACGCAGCGCGCCCACATCCCTGCGGTGCGGAATGTCCGCCTTGTCGAGCACCTCGCTCCACGCGAACACCGTGTCGCCCGCGAACAGCGGATTGACATGGCGGCCCGCATTTATCGCGGCAATCGACACCGCATTGGCAAGCCCATTGAACGACAGCGCGCGCGCCAGGCTGATGACATGGCCGCCATAGATGAGGCGGCGGCCGAAGCGGCCCTTGCCTTCGGTGAACTGGTTGAAATGCACTTTCGCGGTGTTCTGATAGAGCCGCGTCGCCAGCATGTGTTCGGCTTCTTCCACCGTCATGCCGTCGACATGGTCGATCTTCTCGCCGGGCTCGTAATCTTCCCAGCGGTGCGTGCTGCCGGACAATTGTGTGTTGAACAGCGTGGCGTAATCGGTGTGCGGGGCGACGTGCAATTCCTCCGCCGCAACGCTGTCGGCAAGTTTCGGCACCGAGGTTTCGGTGGGCGCTTCCGGATCGCGCTTGCGCACCATCACCCAGCGCACGTAAGACAGCACCATCTCGTCTTTTTCGTTGAGCCCGCGCGTGCGGACGTAAACAACGCCTGTCTGCTTGTTGGAATTCTCCTTCAGCCCGATCACTTCGGATACCGCGGTGAGCGTTTCGCCCGGATAGACCGGTTTCATAAAGCGGCCTTCGGCATAGCCCAAATTCGCCACGGCGTTCAGCGAAATGTCCGGCACCGATTTTCCGAACACGGTGTGGAACACCAGAAGATCGTCGATGGGGCTTTTGTGGAACCCCAGATGGTTGGCGAACGCATCGCCCGATTGCAGCGCGAAACGCGAACCATAGAGCGCGGTGTAAAGCGCCCGGTCGGCTTCGGTCAGCGTGCGCGGGGTTGCGTGGTGCAGCGTCTGGCCGAGCTTGAAATCCTCGAAGAAATTGCCTGCGTTCGTTTTCATTTTTTCAATTCACCTTCGTTTGCCATTCGTAATCAAAAAAATCTTGTCATCCCGGACGCGCCTCTTCGCGCGATCCGGGACCCATCGAGAAGCGGCACGATGGGTCCCGGCTCTGCGCGGCTAACGCCGCTTGGCCGGGATGACAGGGTTTTTTGAGAATGCCATTTCTTCAGTTTTCCATTTCTCAGTAACCCGTGGTAGCCCAAAGCCGATCCGCGCCCTATCGCCGAACGAGACCCGGATAGAGATCGCTCCAACGCGGATTGTCCTGTTCGATCAAGCTGATCTTCCAATCCCTGCGCCACCGTTTGAGCCGCTTTTCCCGTGCAATCGCATCGTGGATATCGCCGTGAGGTTCGTACCAGACAAGCATCTTTACGTCATACGTCTTGGTGAAACCCTCTATAATGCCCTGGCGATGCTCCCACACGCGACGGATCAGATCGTTGGTTACGCCTATATAGAGTGTTCCATAAGGTTTGCTCGCAAGCATATAAACGAAATACGTCCGCTCGCGCACTCACAGCCAACATCTATAAAACATTGTCATCCCGGCCGAACGGAGCGAGAGCCGGGACCCATCGTGCCGCTGCTCGATGGGTCCCGGCTCTGCACGGCTTCGCCGCTTGGCCGGGATGACAATCTGGTTGCGTCTCAAAAAACATACTTGCTCAGGTCTTCATCTCCCCAATCGCATCGGCTAGCGCCACGGTCTGGCGCGCAATTTCGGCGTGCAGCAGTTCGACCATGCGGCCGTCCACCTTGATGGCGCCCTTGCCCTTGTTCTCGGGCAGTTCGAAGGCCGCAATCACCTTGCGCGCGGCGTCCACTTCGGCCACCGACGGCGCGAAAATCTCATTGCAGGCTTCAAGTTGCGAAGGATGGATCAAGGTCTTGCCGTCGAAACCGAAAGCGCGGCCCTGACGGCAGGTTTCGGCAAAACCATCGGCATTCTGGATGTCGTTATAAACGCCGTCGATGGCGACAAGGCCGTTGGCGCGCGCCGCCAGCACCGAAAGTCCCAAAGCCGCGGAAAGATTCATGCGGTCGGGCGTGTGAATCCCTCGCACTTCCTTGATGAGATCGTTGGTGCCCATCACGAAGCAGGAAAGCCTGCCGCCGGCCGCCGCGATGGCCTGAATGTTCAGGATGGCGAGCGGCGTCTCCACCATCGCCCAGACGCGCACCGCACTTTCGTGACCGATGTGGCCGTCGATTTCGTGAAGGTCTTCCGGTCTGGAAATCTTCGGCACCAGGATCGCGTCGGGATTTGCTTCCACCGCCGCCTTCAGATCTTCCGCGCCCCACGGCGTGGAAAGGCCGTTGATGCGGATGATGATCTCGCGCTTGCCGAAGCCCCTGGCCTTCACCGCGTCATAGACCTGCTTGCGGGCCACATCCTTCGCGTCGGGCGCCACCGCATCTTCGAGATCGAGGATCAGTGCGTCTGCCGGCAGCGTCTGCGCTTTTTCGAGTGCGCGCGGGTTCGAACCCGGCATGTAGAGAACGCTGCGGCGCGGACGGATATTGGCCATGGAAAATCCCCTTATTTCGGCGAGACAGCTAGCATTTTGCAGCCGCCCCGGCCAAGCGGCCTTCCGGCGCGGGCTTTTGTTTTGGCGCGGTCCCGGAGGGAACACCGCGGCACATTTTTCCTGGGCCCGCTTTATGGCCGATCCGACCGCCAGGGCGAAGGTGCTGCCATCGCCTTGCGCTGGCCCGCATCGAACAGGCAGGCCGTGAAAGCGGCGGAGAACTGGGCGGTGGTGGTTTCCGGCGCGGCACAGCGATCCGGCGACGATGCTTCGCCCGCTTTCGCGATCACGTCGTCCGCGCTTGTCCAGGCGAAGTGGTAGCCGTGGGATTTGGCGTAATCATACACCTCGCGCAGCGACGCAAGCTGGATCTGGTCGGCGGCGATTTCGAAACCGCGCACGCCAACGCCCACCAGCGTGTTGTCCGTCAGGTGCGGTTTCGGCGCCATGGGGCCGTTGATGATGGCATAGATGTTGGTGACGGCGGGTTTGCCGGCGCGTCCGCCCATCGCGGCTTTGATGGCGTCGCCGATCTGCGCCAGGAACAGGTTCTCGCGCACCGCGCCGTCCATATACATGCAGCCGCCGATGAAGCGCGGCGGGAAATAGCCGGGAATGGCCGATGCCGCGAGGATACGCTGCACCATCGCCTTGCGCGCATCGTCCGGCGCCTGGGTGGCGGCGATCTGGGTGAGATCGAATTCGGTGAAAGCGCCGCTGTCGAAATTCACTGCCCCCACCCAGAGCGAACGATGGTCTGCTGCAACGCTGGCCAGACGGCCGATCGCATCGTCGTCGAGTGCTGCGATGATTTCCTTTCGCATCGGTTCGGGGTCCTTGAGCGAATTCCAGAATGGCAATCCCAGGACCGAACGCTGGCGGAACAGCGTATCGCTCGACACGCCGCGAAAAGCGTTGGCGATGCGCCGGTCGTAATCGGGGCCCAGCAAGGCGAAGGGCGCGATGATGGCGCCCGTCGAAACCCCGGTGACGACATCGAAGGATGGCCGCGGTTCGCCCAGTTGCGGATAGCGCGCAGACCAGCCATTGAGAAAACCCGCGCCATACGCGCCCCATGCACCGCCGCCGGACAGCAGAAGGATGTTCACCTGCGAACGCACCGGCACGTCGCTGCCGCTGGCGAGCGCGGACAAGGCGGAGGCGCCGGTTTGTATGGCGGGACAGATGGCCCCATCCGGCCGCGAGCCGACGCAGGCGGAAAGCGAAACAGCAAGCGTTGCAACGGCAGCGAAGCGGGCAAGCATTACTTACGATAGCGGGCGCGCACGGCAGCGCGATAGGCCTCCACATCCGGCCGGTCGCGAAGCCATTTGGCCCAGCGCGCCATCACCTTCGCCATCCGTTCCGGCGCCAGGCCTAGCTGGGCATGCGCCACGCCGCCGTTCACGCTCTCATGATATTCGTGGATCCGGCCGTCCTTCAGAACGAAGCGGCTGATACCGTCGATCACGATTTCGCGGCCCGCAAAGTCCGGCACTTTCGAAACGAAGGTCGAAAGCGAATGCGCATAGCCGATATCGCCGTTCACCACCGGATCGTAGAACGTCCAGTCATATTCCGCCGCGTCGCGGTGGAACAGATTTTCCAGCATGTCGGCGATGGAGGCGCGGCCTTTGTGCGGGCCGTAGATATAATCGAAATAGGTGCCGTCGGGCGTGAAGCATCCCGAAAGCGCCTTGCCGTCACCCGCCGTTGCGGCGGCGGAGAAGCGTTCGATCAGCTGGGCGAAGCTCTCCGGTGTCATGCCGCGTCGTCGAGGCTGATGGACAGCCGTTTGCCGAGCGCACTCGCTGCTTTGTTCATAGTCAGAAGCGTCACCGAATTGTTTTCGGGATCAAGCAGACGGTCCAGCGCGGCCCGGCTCGTCTTCATGCGTTTGGCCATCGTGGCTTTTGTGACCTTCTGCTTGCGCATCATTTCGGCAAGCTGCCACGCGATGACTTTCTTCATAGCGCGGGCGTTCACCTCTTCGAGAATTCCAGCTTCCTTGAGGAAACTCTCGAATGTGCTTCCTTCCCGAGAGTTCTTTTTGCGGGTCATCGATTCTTCTCCCAATCACGTTGCCGGGTCCGGGCAATATCCAGTTCTGTTTTCGGCGTGGCCTGGGTCTTCTTGATGAAGGCGTGAAGAACAACCAGCCTGTCATTCGTTGGCACAAAGAAAAGCCGTGCGATTCTGCTCCCCAAGGTACTTCTCATCTCGTAGAGGCCTTTGCCCATCGGCCGGCACAACGGCAGACCGATAGGCCATCCGAACTCGATGCCCTGCAAATCTTCGCCGATCTGCTTGCGCGCTTCATCGTCGAGCGACCATAGCCATTCCCGCACAGGCTCCCTTCCCGCTGACGTTCGATAGAACACAGCGGTCAGGCGTTTCTGTACGATCATGGCGAACCGTACCAAAAATGGTACGTTCGTGCAAGCCGCAAACTTAAGCCGCTTTCTTGAGAATCTTCCGGTTGATCAGGCACTCTGCGATCTGCACGGCGTTGAGTGCCGCGCCCTTGCGCAGATTGTCCGAGACGACCCACATCGAAAGTCCGTTGTCGATCGTGGGATCCTTGCGGATGCGGCTGACATAGGTCGCATCTTCGCCCGCGCATTCCACCGGCGTGGCGTACCCTTCGTCTTCGCGCTTGTCGACGACGAGCACGCCGGGCGCCTCGCGCAGGATGTTGCGCGCTTTCTCTGCCGTGATCGGCTGTTCGAATTCGATGTTCACGCTTTCCGAATGGCCGATGAACACCGGCACGCGCACGCAGGTGACGGTGGTCTGGATATCGGGATCGAGGATCTTTTGCACCTCGACCATCATCTTCCATTCTTCCTTGGTGTAACCGGAATCGAGGAAGGCATCGATGTGCGGGATCACGTTGAAGGCGATCTGCTTGGTGAACTTCGACTTCTCGATCGGATCGGCGACGAACACCGCGCGCGTCTGGCGGAACAGTTCGTCCATCCCTTCTTTGCCCGCGCCGGACACCGATTGATAGGTGGAAACCACAAGCCGCTTGATCTTCGCCACGTCATGCAGCGGCTTCAGGGCCACCACAAGCTGCGCGGTCGAGCAATTGGGATTGGCGATGATGCCCTTCTTGATGTCGTCAAGTGCTGAGACATTCACTTCCGGCACCACCAGAGGGACTTCGCGGTCCATGCGCCATTGCGAGGAATTGTCGATCACCAGACAACCCTGGGCTGCGATCTTCGGCGACCATTCCTTCGAGACGGCGCCGCCCGCGCTCATCAGGCAGATGTCGGTGCCTTTGAAGTCGTAATAGTCGAGCGCCTTCACCTTCAGCGTCTTGTCGCCGAACGAGACTTCCGTGCCGACCGAACGCGTGGAGGCCAGCGCCACCACTTCGCTCGCGGGAAAAGCGCGTTCCGACAGGACGTTCAGCATCTCCCGGCCCACATTGCCGGTCGCGCCGACGACGGCGACTTTGTACGACATAATCTTTCTCCAGCCCGGCTCCATGCCGGGCGGGGACACATACTGTATGGGACCCAGTTAGAAAAGTGCGCGCGCTGCCTCAATCTCTCATGGCGGCCATGACACGATCAGGTGCAGGCCTTTGCCGTCCACCGCGCCGGACAGGCGGGCGATGGGGAAATCGTCGCTTCGGGCGGTGAAAAGGTAGGCGCGGCCCTCGCGGATGGTCACATCGTGGCCGAGCCGGACTTCATCCCCCGTTTCGCGCCGGCCCACATCGTGGTTACGGTCGAGAAGGCGGAGCATCGACATGGAGCGGCCGGGCGATTGGAGGGCCACCGTGCGCTGGTCCTGCCATCCCGCTGTTTCCTGGCAACAGGCCGCGGTTGGGAAACCGGCGAAAACGGCAGCGAGGAGAAGCGGCAATGCCCGGTCAGCGCGCATCGCGAGCGGCCTTTAGACGAACATCGTGTAAACGCTCCGCCTTATCGCTTCGTTTCGCAACTCACGTTCGCGGACATGTTTAATTTCAGCCGCGGGGGTTCCCGCCGAATGTGGGGCAACCGCTTATGATTTGTTGCCCGGATAAAGACCGCGTTTTGCGCGAAGCGCCGTGAACGATCTCACGCGGAGCCGCGGAGAGGATCAAGCCCGCTCCGCGACCTCCGCGTCTCCGCGTGCCCCAACGCTTGCGTGGCGGAGAGACGTAAATGTCAGGCGACGATGTTTTGCTTGCGAAGCGACTGCAAGACGTCCGCCTCCAGCCCCAGAACATCACGTAACACCTCATCGGTGTGTTCGCCCAGAAGCGGCGGCGGCAGGCGATAATCGGGGGGCGTTTTGACAAGCTTTATCGGGCTTGCGACGAGATCGAGTGGGCCGGTTGCGTGCGCCATTGAAATCGTCAGGCCGCGTGCGATGGCTTGCGGATCGGCGAACACCTGATCCACCCGATTGATCGGACCGCAGGGGACATTTGCGGATTCCAGAAGTGCGATCCATTCGGCGGTGTTGCGTGCGGCGAAAACGGGTTTGAGGAGCGGGATCAATATTTCGCGGTGCTGCACGCGGTCGGAATTGGTCGTGAAGCGGGCGTCGCCGGGAAGTTGTTCGATACCGGCTGCGTTGCAGAAACGCCGGAATTGCGCGTCGTTGGCGACAGCGAGGATCAAAAAGCCATCGGCGGTCGCAAACACTTGATAGGGCACGATGTTGGGATGGGCGTTTCCCAATCGGGCCGGCACCATGTGACCGGCGAGATAGTTCGCTGCTTGGTTGGCGAGGGCCGCCGTTTGGCAATCGAACAGAGCCATGTCGATTTCCTGGCCTTCGCCGGTTTGCCCCTGATGCACGATGGCCGCGAGAATGGCGATTGTTGTGTAGAGACCCGTCAACAGATCGGAAACGGCAACGCCCACTTTCATCGGTTCGGCGCCGGGCGCCCCGTCGGGCTGGCCGGTGATGCTCATCAATCCGGCCATGCCTTGAATGAGATAATCGTAGCCCGCCTTGTCCTTATAGGGGCCGGTGTGACCGAAACCCGTGAGAGAGCAATAGATCAGCGCGGGGTTTTCCGCCGACAGGCTTTTGTAATCGAGACCGTATTTGGCGAGGCTTCCGGTCTTGAAATTCTCCACGACGACATGGGCGCGCCGCGCAAGCCGTTTGACTAGGGCCGCGCCCTCCGGATTTGCCAGATCGATGGCAACCGATTTCTTGTTGCGGTTGGCGGAAAGGAAATAGGTGGCGTCGGCTTTAGCCCCGTCTTTGTCCTTGAGGAACGGCGGGCCGAAATGGCGCGTCTCGTCGCCTTCGCCGGGCTTTTCGATCTTGATGATCTCCGCACCCAGATCGCCCAATATTTGCGTGGCCCATGGACCGGCGAGCACGCGGCTCAGATCGAGCACGCGGATATGCGATAACGCCCCCATCAGATCTCCGTGCGAACCGCCCACAATTCCGGATAAAACGTCAAATCCAGCGCTTTCTTCAAATAGCTCACGCCGCCCGATCCGCCGGTGCCCGGCTTGTGGCCGATGATGCGTTCGACCGTCTTCATATGGCTGAAGCGCCAGAGATGAAAGCGGTATTCGAGATCGACGAGCTTCTCGGCCAGTTCGTACAAATCCCAATGCGTGTCCACGTCGCGATAGACAAGCCGCCACGCTTCGGTGACGCGAGGATCGGCATGATAGGGTTTCGAGAAGTCGCGGTTCAATATCTCTTCCGGTACCGGAAAGCCGCGGCGTGCCAGAAGGGCAAGCGATTCGTCGTAGATGCTAGGGTCTTCGAGCGCGGTTTTCACCTGGGCGGCGATTTCGGGGTGGGAATCGAATACCCGCGCCATCTCGGCGGTCTTGTTGCCGAGGCGATATTCCAGCATGCGATATTGGAACGATTGAAACCCCGAACTCTTGCCGAGCGCTTCGCGGAAGCCCGCATAGTCGAACGGCGTCATCGTGGAGAGGATTTCCCAGGATTGAATCAAATTCGCCTGGATGCGCGCCACGCGCGCCAGCATCTTGAACGCCGCACCCAGTTCGTCGCCGCGAATGGCGGCAATGGCGCCGGCGATTTCGTGCAGGCAGAGCTTCATCCAGAGTTCGCTCGACTGGTGGATGGTGATGAACATCATCTCGTCGTGGCGATCGGTCAGCGGATGCTGACATGTTAAAAGTTCCGGCAAATGCAGGTAATCGGCGTAGGACATTGTTTCCCGCAAATCCCAATAGATGGGTTCATCGGAGAGATCGACGGTTCCGGGAACTTTTTCGGCCATGCCTGCTGCCATCTGTCGTGCACGGACTATCGTCGCCCGTGCCGGCTCATGCTATGCTGACGGGCGTAATATCAAAACGGGCAGTCGAATGGGACGGACGTTCAGGGTGGGCGCCTGTGCGCTCGCGTGGACTATGGTTGCGGCTCCGGTGTTTGCTGCAACGCAATGTGCAAAGGACAATGAAGTCACGGCCATCCAGGCCGCCTCCATCCAGCAACAACTCATGGTCGCCGCTTTGACGTGTCATGCGGTGGCGAACTTCAACGCTTTCCAGATCGGCTACGGTAAGGAATTGCGCCGCGCCGACGCCGACCTGATGAAGATGTTCAAGCGCTTCTACGGTTCGCGTCAGGGCGAGAAGGAATATCACGCGTTCAAGACGCGGCTTGCCAACGATTCTTCAATGCGCAGCATCCACGACAATCCGGGCTATTGCGCGGCCGCGCAGAACGTGTTCACGCAAGCGCTGGTGCCGCAGAAGCCCGCGCTCGCGGTGTTCGTGTCGGGCGTCGAAGTGCAGGAAAACCCCTTCAGCTCCTGCAACATCCGTGTGGCGGTGGGCATGAAGGGGGCGGGCTCCGTCCCCGACATCGTTCCGACGCCGAAGCC
>DASZYI010000053.1:0-2590 GCA_035545475.1 Rhizomicrobium sp. | reverse complement strand
GCTGCGGCACGCGGGCATTCGGTCAGCGAATTCGTGCTGGAAAGCGCGCTCGCCCGCGCCGCTGAAACCCTGCCCGACCGCCAGCGGTTCAAACTCAACGACACGCAATGGGCGGCCTTCCTGGCGGCGCTCGACGCGCCGGCCCCGTCCCTGCCCCGACTGAAAAAGCTGCTCCGCAAGCCCAGCGTCTTCGAGAGCTAGATGGCGGGCGCGCTGCGGATAGAAAAACTTTCGCGCGTTCACAAAGTAGATGATTTCGAATGCGGCAAGCCCTCGCTCGACCGCTTCCTGATCCGCAACGCGCTGCAAAGCCAGCAGGCCAATGCCTCGCAAACCTATGTCGCGCTGTCCCGCGAGGAGGTCGTTGGCTATTACACGCTGGTCGTCGGTCAGGTTGAGCACGGCGCGGCGCCCGACCGCTTGAAGAAGGGAATGGCGCGCCACCCCATTCCCATCATGTTGCTGGCGCGGCTCGCGGTGCGGTCAGACCAGCACGGAAAAGGTTTGGGATCGGGTCTGCTCAAAGATGCGCTGTTGCGAACCATCCACGCAGCCGACATTGCGGGCATCCGCGCATTCGCGGTTCATGCAAAGGACGAAGACGCACGCGCGTTCGACGAACATTTCAATTTCGTGCCATCCCCCAGCGATCCGATGCACCTCTTCCTGATGCTGAAGGACATCAAGGCGCTTCTCGAATGATTACCCCAGCCGCCCCTTCTGGCGGTGCCAAGCCAAATAAACCGCCAACAAACCCAGCGCCATCAGATACCAGGTGATCGCATATTGCAGATGGTTGTTGGGAAGGCTGACGACGGTCTGCCCGCCTTTGGGCCAGCCGCCGGGATTCGGCGTGGCATCGGCTTCGACGACAACAGGGGCAACCAGCACCAGATGATCCAGCTCCGCCATGGCCTTCACGTCGCGCGCGAACCAAAGACGTTTTTTCAGATCGGGTTTCGGGGTGAAAAGGTTGGCCGCATCCGGCGTGCGCCAGACTCCTGTGACGTGTTGCTCGCCTTCCAGTTCGCCGGCGGCGCGGGTTTTGGGATCGCGCAGATTTTGCGGGATCATGCCGCGATCGACGATCAGCGCGCGGCCGTCGGCAAGGATCAGCGGCGTCAGCACATGATAGACAGCCGCGCCGCCCTCATCCGTCGCGAATGCATAAGCCTCTTTCGAATTGTCGAACCGCCCTTCGAGGGCAACGTGGTGATATTGCGCATCCGCCTGCGGCAATTTCAGGATTTCGCCAAGCGTCAGCGGCGGCGCGGAAAGGTTCGCATTCATCTTCGCCAGCAGCGCTTCCTTCCAGTGCAACCGTTGCACCTGCCATGTGCCGAGCCCGATCAGGACCAGGAACATCGGCACGAACCAAAGCGTCGGTTTCAGAAGCGGGCGGAAATACATCGCGGTTCTATAGCGCAGAAAAGGGGGCGGCGGGCGAGACACATCGTCAGTGCAGAACCTCGATGCTTTCCGGCCCCATCAACTCGATTTCCGGGCCGCGATACCAATCGATGATCCCCCGCACGCGGATCGTCTTGCCCGCGTAGTCGCGCGGGTCGACATGATGTTTGCGAAAGGTTTTCATGTCGCCCGGTGCGATGGTGACCGTGAAATCGTTCTTCCAGTCGTCGCTGAAATTGAGGTACGCCCGGCCGCCCTTCACCACGGCGCTCACGACCCGGCCTTCGACGATCTGGAAAGTGCCCCGGTCGTGCTTGAGGTTCTCGGGCGAGCGCACCGCATATTCCGGCAAGGCCCAAAGCCCGCGCTTCGCATCGCGCGCGGCGTCTTCCGCTGCGTACATTTCCTTGGCGCATTGCGGATGGGTGGGCAGCAGAAAGACGCGCGCCAGCCCTTCGCGCAGCATCGCTTCCTGTAACCACTCGCCGCTCACCCCCACTTGCGCGCGCAAACGTCCGTGGCGATCGTATTTCGGCGCGGGCACGGCCAGCGTCGCGAATTTTCCCGTCACCAGATCGGAAAGGGTGGATTGCGCCTGCCGCATGGCGTCGTCGGGCGCATGATCCAGCCGTCCTTTCGGCAGACGGATTCCTTCCGGTACGACCACGCGCCCGTCCTTGAGAACCAATGCGCCGCCCGCTTCGACATGCGCGACAATCCCGCCGCGCGATTCGGCAGCGCCTGCGCAATCCGGCAGATATCTCGCCTCAGCGAGCCCTGCCGAACACAGGAATAAGGTCAAAACAGAACCGAAACGCAGGTGACGCATTTTCCATTCGGGTTCCGGGCGATCTGGCATTATCTAGCACGGAAGCGGCGGGGGAGTTCATACAGAGGTGAGTATGTCGGATTTCTTCAACCTGCCGCCCGAGCTTCGGCTCCTGTTCGTCAACAATGGCATCAATCTGATCGCCGCCATACTTATTCTGGTCGTCGGCTGGACGTTGGCACGGCTGCTCGCACGCTGGACGCGGCTGGGGCTTGGCCGCATTCCCCATTTCGACCCCACATTGCGGCCGCTCGTGGCGTCGATGATCCGTTACGCCATCATCACCTTTACGCTGATTGCTGTGCTGCAACGTTTCGGCGTCGAGACCACCAGCTTCATCGCCGTGGTCGG
>DASZYI010000052.1:0-13119 GCA_035545475.1 Rhizomicrobium sp. | reverse complement strand
CCGACATGGCTGGCGCGCGGATCGTGGAAGAAACTGCGCGAACCCGGCGCCCACAACGAATTGGCCATATGCAGTCCCGACGGCGCATGTTCGGTCGGCATCGACACCGGCTGATATCCCGGCTGGGCGACCGGATCGGCGATGGGCGCCAGATCCGGCGGCTTGCCGATATTTTCGATGCGGTCGACGGCGCTGCAGGCCGAAAGCGCGATGAAGCAGCTATAGAGCGAAATCTGTTTGATGGCGGAATACATGGCTTGTCTTTCTACTGGTTCTGCATCTGGGCGGTGCGGACGGGTTTGGCGTTGAGCGGCATCGCCGCGTCGGCGCGCACGGTTGCGGGCCCCGTGACGGTTGCCATCACCTGACGGAACGAGACGGGATTGATGACGGTCACGGTTTCGCCGATGCCGCCTTCGCTGAGGGCGCGCCCCGTTGCGGTGAGCGAGACGCCCGGCGCATCGAACGTCATGGTGACGGTCTCGCCTTTGGTGACGACGACGGGCTTGCGCACATCGCTCGCCATCACCAATTCGCCTGCCCTGAGATAACGCCGGGCCTGCATCCCCGAAAGATCGGCGATGGAGGTGATGGTGCCGGCGCGCATCTGGCTTGCCTGCGCGGTGCCGTAGACGAGATCGGAATCGGCAATGATCTCGCCGCGCGCAATATCGCGCGAGGGCACCGCCACACGCGCATCCGTATCGGCGGCAAGCGCGGGAATCACTGGCAAAACCAGCAGGGCGAGACAGAAAGCGATCATGAAGCGCAATGTCATGGCGATTACGAGCCTCCCATCCGGGCAGTCTGCTGCAGCATTTCGTCGGCCGCGGTGATAACCTTGGAATTCATTTCATAGGCACGCTGGGCGGTGATCAGCGACGTGATTTCTTCCACCGGATTGACGTTCGAGGTTTCGAGGAAGCCCTGGATGATCGTGCCGTAGCCCGACGATCCCGGCAGGCCCGATTGCGGCGAACCCGACGACGGCGTTTCGAGGAACAGATTGCCGCCAATGGCATTCAGGCCTGCCTCATTCGGGAAGCGCACGAGTTCGAGCTGGCCGAGCGCCTGCGGCTGTGTCTGTCCCGGCAGTTGTGCGGACACCTGACCTTGTGCATTCACCGAAATGCCAAGCGCGTTCTGCGGCACGGCGATGCCCGGCGCCACGACATAGCCTTTGTCGGTGACGATCTGGCCTTCCGGCGACAGCGCGAAATTGCCCGAGCGCGTATAGGCATCGGTGCCGTCGGGCTGCTGGATGCGGAAAAAGCCCGGTCCCTGCACCGCGAGGTCATAGGGATTGGATGTCGAATTCATGTCGCCCTGGCTCGTCACGCGATAGACCGCGGCCGTGCGCACACCGGCGCCAAGCTGGATGCCTGAAGGAATGATCGTGCCGGAATCCGAAGACTGGGCGCCTGCCTGTTCGATGTTCTGATAGAGCAGATCCTGGAATTCGGCCCGCTGGCGCTTGAAGCCGGACGTGTTCATGTTCGCCAGGTTGTTGGCGATCACTTCGACGTTCATCTGCTGTGCCAGCATTCCGGTAGAGGCGATGCTTAGGGCGCGCATGAAATCTGCTCCTTACATATTCGGCATGTCGCCAAGCTTCGAAACGGCCTGGCGCATGAGATCTTGCTGGGACTGGGTGATGTTGGCGGTAAGCTGATAGGCGCGGGTGACCTCGATCATGTGGCTGATTTCCACCACCGGCTCGACATTCGAGGTTTCGAGCATGCCTTGCTGAATGGCGCCCTTCTCGGCGGGCTTGGGCGCTTCAGCCGTCGTGTACATGCTGGCGCCCTCCTTCTGCATCGCCGCTTCATTGTCGAAGGAGACGAGCCGCACCTTGCCGAGCTGGCCCTGCTTGCCGGTGATGGTGCCGTCGGTACCGATATGGATGTCGCCGTCGTCGGGCGAGAAGGTGATCTGACCGCCTTCGCCCATCACCTTGTTGCCATCGCTGGTGACGAGATTGCCGTCGGCGTCGAGCTGGAAATGTCCGTCGCGCGTGTAGCGGTCGCCTGCCGGCGTCTGCACCACGAAGAAGCCCTTGCCGTTGATCGCCAGATCGAAAGGTGCGCCCGTGCGTTCGATGCGGCCCTCATTCAGGTCGCGTACCGTGCCCTTGTCGACCACAAAGCTGACGAATTGCGTGCCCTTCTCGGTCTCGGAAGGACGCATGCGTGCGATATATTCCTCGAACTTAACGCCTTCGCGCTTGTAGGCAGGCGTCGACACGTTCGCGATATTGTTCGCGATCACGTCCATCGATCTGTAGGCCGCGAGCTGATGGGACAGGCTCACGAGTAACGTGTTATCCACGGCTAGGCCCTTTCTGGTCCGTCGCTTGCGGTAACCATGTGCAGGGGCCGTGCCATGCAAACAGGCCAGTGTTTGACTGGATTCTTTCCGTGCCGCCTGCCCCATCCCGGCAAACTCTGCCGGGCAACAACCACTCCTTAACCACGATTGCCTAACGTGCCGCCTGACCAAGGCCAGACGGGCCGAGAAGGGATTCCCGCGCATGCTGGGCAAGCTGTTCAAGAAGAAGAAGGCCGAGGAAGCGCCGGCCGATGGCGAAGAGGACGAGAAGAAGCCCGCGGAAAAATCCGAAGGCGGCGAAGGCGAAGACGCGGCCGAGGAACCGAAGAAAGGTTTTGGTAAGAAATTTCTTCTGATGGCGGGTGCGGGCGGGCTTGTCCTGCTGCTCGCGATCGGCGGCGGCGTCTACTACTTCTTCTTCATGGGCGCGGGCGACGAAACCAAACTTGCTGAAGCCAAGCACGAAATTCCGCTGACGCCGCCGGATGTCGCTTATTACGACGTGCCGGACATCATCGTGAACATCCAGACCGCCGACGGTGCGCCCGCCTATCTGAAAGTGGGCCTCTCGCTCGAACTCGACTCGCAGGAAGAAAAGGCGGGAATGCAGGCGTTGATGCCGCGCGTGGTCGATCAGTTCCAGGGTTACCTGCGGGAGCTGCGCGTCGACGATCTCAAAGGCTCCGCGGGCGTGATGCGCCTCAAGGAAGAATTGCTGCGCCGGATCAACGTGGCAGCCGCGCCCTACAAGGTGCGCGACGTGCTGCTCAAGGAAATGATTATCCAATAATCGCCAACAGGTTGGGACATGGCTGACGAAACCGAAAACAAGACGCCGGAAGCGCCCGAAGGCGAAGAAGCTTCTCCGGTCATCGGCGCGAGCGCCGAGCGCATCCTCAATCAGGAAGAAATCGACAGCCTGCTCGGCTTCGATGTCAATGACGACCAGTTGCAGGACAAGAGCGGCATCCGCGCCATCATCAATTCGGCGCTGGTGTCCTACGAACGCCTGCCGATGCTCGAAATCGTCTTCGACCGTCTGGTGCGGTTGATGACCACGAGCCTGCGCAATTTCACCTCCGACAATGTCGAAGTCAGCCTGGACAACATCACCTCGATCCGTTTCGGCGATTACCTGAACTCGATTCCGCTGCCTGCGATCCTGGCGGTGTTCCGGGCCGAACAGCTCGACAATTACGGCCTGTTCACCGTCGACTCGAACCTCATCTATTCCATCGTGGACGTGCTGCTCGGCGGACGCCGCGGCACCTCGGCGATGCGTATCGAAGGCCGCCCCTACACCACCATCGAACGCACGCTCGTCCAGCGCATGATCGAAGTGATCCTGCAGGATATGGTGCAGGCCTTCGAACCGCTGGCGCCGGTGAACTTCACGCTCGACCGCCTTGAAACCAACCCGCGCTTTGCGGCCATCGCGCGGCCTGCCAACGCCGCCATTCTCGTCAAACTGCGCATCGACATGGAAGACCGCGGCGGGCGCACCGAATTGCTGCTGCCCTACGCGACGCTCGAACCGATCCGCAAACTGCTGCTGCAACAGTTCATGGGCGAGAAATTCGGCCGCGACTCCATCTGGGAAGGCCATCTGGCCTCCGAACTGTGGTCCACCAAGGTCGACATCGACGCCATCCTCGACGAGCAGACCATGTCGCTCAACAAGATCATGAACCTCAATGTCGGCGACACGGTGATGCTCAACGCCAGCCCCGACTCGCAGATCGAACTGCGCTGCGGAAACGTGCCCCTTCTGCGCGGACGCATGGGCCGGGTGGGAACTTCGGTCGCCGTGCGCGTCGAAGAAGCCGTCGAACGCACCGACGCCAGCCGCGGCCTCTAACGGAGAGACAGATGACCCTCACGCTCGTCGTCGAACTGATCCTGACGGCGCTTCTTGCCGCCACGCTCTTCTATTGCATCGTGCTGGAGCGCAAGCTCGCAGCGCTTCGCAGCGGACAGGACGGACTGAAGAAGACACTGGCCGCGCTCAACGGCGCGGTCGCAGCCGCCAGCACCTCCATGATCACGCTCAAATCGACTGCCGGCGAGATCACCGAAACGCTGGACGAACGCCTCACCCATGCGCGCAATCTCGCCGACGAGTTGGGTGTGCTCTGCACCTCCGGCGAACGCATCGCGCAACGCTTCGACCGCGAGATCGAAAACAAGGCCGCCCTTCCCAGCGCCTCCGTCATGGGCCGCCTCGATGCAGGCCGCTTCGCCAGTCTGGGAGCCGTGCGGTGAATCTCCGTCCCCTTCTCAACAATATCCGCCTGCTGCCCGTTCTGATGGGCGCATGCGGCCTTCTGCTCACCATGAAGGCCGTCGGCATTTCCGAATATGCCTATGCCGAAGCGACATCGGTCGCGGCAGCCGCGCCCGCACCTGCCGAAGCGCCCAAGCCGAAACACGACATCGCGGAAGACAAGGAAAGCTCCAGCTCCTCCGAGGTCGATCTTCTGACCAATCTTTCCAAGCGCCGCAGCGAACTCGACACGCGCGCGACCGAACTCACCATGCGCGAAAACCTGATCGCCGCAGCCGAAAAGCGCGTCGACGAGAAGATCGCCACGCTCAAACAATTGCAGGACCAGATCCAGAAACTGGTCGCCCAGCGCGACGCCGAACAGGAAAAGCAGATCGCATCGCTCGTCAAAACCTATTCTGCGATGAAGCCGGCCGATGCCGCGCGAATCTTCGACGGACTCGACGACGAGATCCTCGTACCCGTCGCATCGCTGATGAAGCCCGACGTTCTGGCGCCGGTGCTCGCCAAGATGAATCCCGCCTCGGCACAGAAGCTCACCATCAAGCTCGCCAACCGGTTGAACCTGCCGGATGCCAAGCCGGTGACGGTGGCCTCCAACGACCAGCCGGCGCCGCAGCCGCAACCGAACGCGACCATCGCGCCGCCTTCCGCCAACCTGCCGATCACCACCACGCCCACACCGTCGGCGGCACCCGCACAAGGCAAGACGGGCGGATAGACAGATGTTCGCACGTCTTTCCGAGCCGGTATCGCGCGTCCACTTCGCGGGCGTGCTGATGCTGTTTCTGCTCGTGACGACGCAAGCCTTCGCCGACACGATTCAAACCAACGCCTCTAGCGGTTTCGGACGCCTCCTCGTCACGCTTGATCCGCCGGGCCACGCGCAAGCCTCGCTCGAAGGCGCGGTGCTGAAGATCGTGTTCGACCGCAAGGTCACGTTCGATGCCGCGGCAATCGCCACGCAACTGCCCGACTATGTCACCGGCGGCCGCGTCGATGCCGACGGCAAGACGCTGCGTTTCGCGCTGTCGCAAACCTTCAAGCTGCACACCAGCACATCCGGCAATCGCACCGCCATCGACCTTGTGCCCGATAGCTTCGCGGGCAATCCGCCCGATCTTCCCAAACAGACCGCGCCCGAACCCAAGCCCGTCGACCTCGCTTCGTTGCCGACCTTGCGCGTGCGCGCGGGCGTCTATGAAAAATATTCGCGCCTCGTTTTCGATTGGCCGACCAAGACCGCCTATTCGATCTTTCCGTCGAAGGGTCATCTCACCGTCCGCTTCAAGGGCGTGGCGCAGCCGGATTTCTCCGCCGTCGACCGCATTTCGCCGCCCTGGGTGAAACCCGCGGGCTGGCACGTCGACAGCGAAAACCTGATCGTCGAATTCGCCACCGATCCCGGCTCGAAATTCAAGGATTTCGCCGACGGCAACCGCATCGCCATCGACGTGCTGTCGCCCGCCAACGATTCCACCGCCCTTGCCGTGAAGACGCCGGGCGCAAGCCCCGCGCAGGCACAGATCATCGCCGACGCCGCAGCCAAGCTGAACGCCAAGCCCGCAGCCGACGCCAAACCGGCAACACCGGCGCCCGCACCACAAGCTGCGACGCAAACCGCACAAGCCGAACCGTCATCCGCAACGACTGTTGCGGCACCAACCGATGCAGCGGGAACACCGCCTGCCGAAGCGCAATCCGAAGCAGCCTCCGCCGAGCGCACCGCCAAAGGCGCCATCGTCACGATCCCGCACGCTTCCGGTCACGCGGTAGCGGCCTTCCTGCGCGGTATGACGGCGTGGATGGTGATCGACGCCGCCATCGCCATCGATCCTGCCAAGCTCAAGGCCTCGCTCGGCGATCTGCCGGATTCAGTCGATGTCGCGAGCGGCAACGATGCCACGATCATCCGCATCGGCCTGAAACAGCCCGAACAGATCGCGGTCGCCGAAGACGGGGTGAACCTCAAATTCCTGCTCGCGCCCGAAAATACCGATACGCCGCTCGGTATCGGTTTTGCGCGCGACGTGAACGACAACGGCAATGCCGCGCTTGTGACCTTGCTTCCCAGCGCCGATCGCGTGCTGACGCTGTCCGATCCCAATGTCGGCGACACGATTATCGCGGTCCTCGGCCGCGCCGGACACGCCGTGCTGGCGGGCCGCGACTATGCGGATTTCTCGCTGCTGCCGACCGCCGCGGGCATCGTGGTCAAACCTTTGAGCGACGGCCTCACCGTCACCGCGCATGACGCGCGCGTGCGCATCGCCAAACCGGAGGGGCTCTCTCTCACGCCACCCGCTGCCACGTCGGATTCGCCCGCGCTCCTCACCGATGCGAATGACAACGCTTCGTTCCTCGACTTCGCCCGCTGGCCGAAAGCCGAAGGCGCGAAATTCCTCGATATGGAACGCAAGCTGCGCGAAAACATCGCCAAGGCGGCACCGGAGAAAGTGAACCGCGAACGTCTCGCGCTCGCGCAATTCTATCTCGGCAATGGATTTGCCGCCGAAACCCTGGGCGTGCTGCGCCAGATGCATCAAAGCGATCCCGCGCTCGACGGCAATCGCTATCTTCAGGTGATGCGCGCCGCTGCTGATTTCCTGATGGGCCGCTATCGCGACACCCATAACGATCTGATCGGCGCGAGCTTCGTGGGCGACCGTCATGCCGCATTCTGGCGGGGCCTTGCCGATGCCGCCACCGACGACTGGACCGATGCGCGTCAATCCCTGCTCGATGCGGGCCCCGTCATCAAACGCTATCCCGTCGAATGGCGTGCGCGTGCGCAACTCGCCATGACCAATGCGGCGCTCGCCGCCAAGAGCGTGGAGAACGCCGACCTTGCGCTCAATCGCGTGCCGAAATCGCTGCCGAAGACCCTGATGTTGGAACGCGAACTCGCCCATGCCCGCCTGCTCGCGATGGAAGACCGCTACAAGACCGCGGCCCCCATCTTCGCGGCCCTTGAGAAAAGCGGCGACGACCGCATCGCCGCCAACGCGCTCTACGAAGACACCAGCGCCGCCCTCGACGCGCATGTTCTCTCCCGCGGCAAGGGCATCGAAGCGCTGGAAGCACTGCGCTTTCGCTGGCGCGGCGATGCGCTGGAGATGAAAACGCTGCGCAAGCTCGGTTCGCTCTATTTCGCGGGCGGCCAGTGGCGCGAGGGCCTGGAAAAACTCCGCGTCGCCTCGCTCTATTTTCACAACGACGATCTGGCGCGCCAGGCGCAGGACGACATGCGCGGCGCCTTCGAAGACCTGTTCCTCAAAGGCAAGGCCGACAAGATCCCGCCCATCGAAGCGCTGTCGTTGTTCTACGATTTCATCGACCTCACCCCCATCGGCCCCAATGGCGACGAAATGATCCGCCGCATGTCGGAACGGCTAGTGAAGGTCGATCTGCTCGGACCTGCGGCCGCCCTTCTCTCCTACCAGGTGGACAAGCGCCTCGACGGCGTGGCCCGCGCCCAGGTCGCAACGCGATTGGCGCTGCTCTATCTGATGGATCACAAACCCGAGAAAGCACTGCAAACGCTGCGCGACACGGTGATCTCCGGCTTGCCCGACGATGTGAACCGCCAGCGCATGCTGCTCGAAGCCCGCGCGCTCGCCGCGATGAAACGCTACGACCAGGCGCTCGATCTCGTCGCCGTCGACGACTCTTACGACGCCAAGAAGCTCCACGCCGACATTGCTTGGGACAGCCGCAACTGGACGATGGCGGCCGACAACACCGAAACCTTGCTCGGCGACCGCTGGAACGACGACAAGCCGCTCACCGATGAAGAACGTACCGATGTGATGCGCGCGGCCATCGCGTTTTCGCTCGCCAATGATGAAACGGGCCTCGACCGCATCCGCGCCCATTTCGCACCCAAGATGCAAGGCACACCGGATGCCAGCGCCTTCGCGGTGGTGACCCAGAACATCGACCGCCAGGGCCTCGCCTTCCGCGAAACAGCCGCCAAACTCGCCTCCATCGGAACGCTCGAAACGTTCATGAAGGACTTCAAAGAGAAGTATACCTACTGATCCACTTACCTCCCCCTTGTGGGGAGGTCGAAAAATCCAAGGGATTTTTCGGGTGGGGGTCGGTGTTCGAACTCGGTCCCCCACCCGGATCGCTTCGCTCTCCGACCTCCCCACAAAGGGGGAGGTAAGAACGCGCTACACCGCTGCCTGAGAAACTTCCCCCATCCACTCCATCGCGCGCGCAGCGATCTTTTCCCAGCCCGGTTCGCCCAGCATCCAATGGCTGTGGCCGGCGCGTTCTTCATACACACCGAGCTCGCGATAACGCTGCGCGATACGGCGCACGGTGGGCGGCGGATTGACCTTGTCGTGACTGCCCGCAAGACACAGCACCGGACATTTCACCTCGCGCGCATCCACGGCGGTTGCACGGCGTGCATCCAGCGCCCAATGCATGATCTCGAATGTCGCAAGTCCCGATTCCGGCACGAAGCGTGCGAACACATGGCTGCGTTCGGCGGGCGGTAACAGATCGAGCGCATTCGACGCTGCAATGTCATAGGAAGGATGGATCGGCCTGCTCCAGAAATCGCCGGTGAAAAACATCGCGCCCGCCGAGGCATATTCGAACATGGTGGAAGGCAGCATTCCCCAAGGTGCCGACGGCGCGAGCAGCACCAGCGAACGCACGCCCAATCGCGTGGCCAGAATCTGCGCCAGCAACCCGCCCATCGAATGGCCGACGATCACCGGTGGGGCTTTCAGCGCGCGGATTTCCTTTTCGAGATCTTGCGCGTAATCGAGAATCGAGGTGGTGCCCAAAACGCCAGGCGGATTCTTTCCGCAATCGTGATGACGCAAGGTGGGCGTCAGCACCTTGTATCCTTCGCCCTCGAACGCGCTGCGAAATTTGTCGAACGCCCAGCCGCCGCAGAACGCGCCATGGATCATCACGACGGGCGGCCGTTTCAGCGCCTTCAGCATCAATATTCTGGAGCCGCGAGGTCTTCGAACGCCGCCAGCACCTTGGAATAGGTGTCGCGCTTGAACGGCACGACCAGGCGCGGCAACGCTTCGATGGCCAGCCATTTCCAGGCGGCGAATTCGGGTTCTTCCGTCTGGATGTCGATCTCGGAATCGTCGCCTTCGAACCGCATGGCGATCCATTTCTGCCGCTGGCCGCGATATTTGCCGTGCAGCGCCACGCCCAACAGATGCGGCGGCAGGTCGTAAGCCAGCCATTCGTCCATCGCGCGCAATATCTTCGCGTTGTTGGTGCCGATCTCTTCCTTGAGTTCGCGCAAGGCCGCCTGTTCCGGCGTCTCGCCCGCGTCGATGCCGCCTTGCGGCATCTGCCAGCCTTCCATCGTCTGGTCGATGCGACGGCCGACGAACACAAGCCCCTCGCGATTGATGAGCATCACGCCCACGCAAGGCCGGTACGGCAGGTCGTCATGTTTGAGAAAGGAATGCGGACGGGCCATGCGAAAAGCTAAGCAGAACCGATTATTTCGATTTGCCGACTATGGCCGAAGCGGGCACCAGAACAAAGCCCCTGGCGGAAAGGCCGCGCGACCATTGGGCAAGCCGCTCCACCGTCACCGGATAAAGGAAAGCGGTGCCGACCGCGCTGCCATGGGCGCGGGCCTGGCTTTCGAGATCGGACAGAGCGCGATCGATGGCCGTGCCGTCCTGCACCTTGTCGATGGAGAAGCTGCCCTGGACGAAGGGCGTGCCGGTTTGCTTGGCCAGATCGGGCGCGGCCGTCTTTGCCGTCGTGCCGTCGTCATAGAACATCAGTCCGCGCCGGGCGAGGAAGGTCATCACCGGCTCCAGCGCCTCGGAATTGGAGAGGAAGCGTCCGCCCTGTTCGTTGGCGACACCCGCATAGCCGGTGAACCGCGTGAGCGCCCAGGCGAGATGATGGGTGTTGGCGTCTTCGCCCTGCCCGGTGCGCAAGGTGTGCGGACCCGGATCGCTGTCGGGATAATCGTAAGGCTCCATCGGCAATTCGAGCAGCACTTCATGGCCGCGCGAACGTGCCTCGTTCACCAGATTCTGGACATCGGCCCCGCGCGACACGAAGCCCACCGTGACGGCGGTCGGAAGGCCGGAGAGCGCCTGCATGGTGGCGGCCGAACTGGCGCCGAAACCGAGCATGACGATCGCGATCATCGGCTTCTTGCCGACTGCCGGCACGTTGCCGCCATAGGCCTGCATTGGCGTGCGGCCGTTGTCGGCGATGCGCGGCATGGGCCCCTGCGGCGTGTTTTCGATCAGCGCCGGATCGGCCACCAATGACGAACCGGCATAGATCGGACGGATGATCTGGCGAACCTTTTCGCCCGGCTTCGGTTCTTCGATAGGCGAAGGCAAACGCGCGCGTTCTTCGCGGATCGCCTCCTCGCTGCCGGGCTTGAGCGAATCCACGCCATTCGACCACTCGCCGCCGGGACGATTGGTCTTCACGATGGCGGCAATATCGAGATGGACGGAGGGCCGATTGGCATCCGGCCGGCCAAACAGCACCACGACAAGACAGAGCGCCACGAACGCCGTCGCCAGCACCGCACAGGCACAAGCCAAAAGGCTGGGGCCGGACGGCATGGCATCCGTCAGGGTTTCGTAATCGCTGCCTGTTCCTTCGAGCGCCATGGCCTTCAGCAGGCACCGTGCACGGTTACCGCCCGGTTAATTCGCCTTGGCGGTGGTGTTCTTGGCCACTGCAGCGGTGACGGTCGGCTTTCCGCGCAGGAGATCCAACGCATAGGAAAGCTGGAAGTCGTCATATTTCTTGCCCGGCTGCGGGCGGATCACCGGGATGGCGCGACCCTTCTTCATCGCACTTTCCGCGGCCAGATGGCCCGGCAGGTCGGCCTCGCTCGGACGGATCACCTTGGGCAGCTTGTCCTCTTCGGCACCCTGCGCCACCGCGATGTCCGGGGTGATGCCTTGCGCCTGGATCGAATGGCCCGACGGGGTGAAGTAGCGCGCCGTGGTCAGACGCAGTGCGCCGCCGCCTTCGCCCAGGGGGATCACGGTCTGCACCGAACCCTTGCCGAACGAGGTCATGCCCAGAATCGTCGCGCGGCGATGATCCTGCAGCGCACCCGCCACGATTTCAGAAGCGGACGCGGTACCGCCATTGATCAGCACGATGATCGGCTTGTTGTCGGTGATGTCGCCCGGCTTCGCGTCGTAACGCTGCGTGTCTTCGGCATGACGGCCGCGGGTCGAAACGATCTCGCCGGACGTCAGCAGATCGTCGGACACCGAAATCGCCTGATCGAGCAAGCCGCCCGGATTGTTGCGCAGGTCGAGCACATAACCCTTGATGCCCGAACCTATCTGCTTCTTGAGATCGCGCACGGCTTTCTCGAGACCGGTATTGGTCTGCTCGTTGAAGCCGGTGATGCGGATGTAACCGACATCGCCTTCGCGGTGCCATTTCACGCTGTCGACCTGGATGATCGCGCGCGCCAGCACCACATCGAACGGCTTCTTCTGGCCCTGACGCAAAACGGTGAGCGTCACCTTGCTGCCTTCGGGGCCGCGCATCTTGTCGATGGCGTCGTTGAGCGCCATGCCCTGCACCGGCACATTGTCGATCGCGGCGATATAATCGCCCGGCTTGATGCCCGCTTTCGCCGCCGGCGTGTCGTCGATCGGAGAGACGACCTTCACAAGCCCGTCTTCCATCGTCACTTCGATGCCAAGGCCGCCGAATTCGCCCTTGGTCTGGATCTGCATGTCGGCGAAGCTCTTCGCATCCATATAGCTCGAATGCGGATCGAGCGCGGACACCATGCCTTCGATGGCGTTGTCCACCAATTCGCTGTCATCGACGGGACGCACATAATTGGCGCGCACCCGTTCGAACGCATCGCTGAAGAGATCGAGCTGACGATAGGCGCCCATATCGCTGGCACCCTGTGCGGGCAGAAGCGTGATCGCGGCGCCGAAACCCAGCACCATGCCCAACACAATAAACGCAATGCGCTTCATGATTTCTGTGCCTTTCGCGGCTCGCTCATCAACCACGGCGCCGGATCGACGCCCTTGCCGTTTCGCCGCAGTTCCATATAGAGCTTTGCAGGCTCCATCTGCGGCAGTGTGCCGACGGGTTCTCCCGCCAGCAATTGGTCTCCTGGCCGCACGGAGACGCGATCCAGCCCCGCCAACACCAAATCGTAGCCAGCGGCCATCTGCAAGATCAAGACACGTCCTGTCTTATGGTAAGGACCGGCGAACAAGACCTCGCCATCGGACGGGGCAACCACCTGCGATCCCCCTTCTCCCATAAAGGTTACGCCCGGCGCGCTCGCGCCCCCCACCCCTTCCATGCCGCCGGAAACCGCCGGTCCCACCACCGGCCGGACGAGAGAATTGCTTCTCAGTGCGGCGGATTTGCCGTCGTTTGCCGCCACGACCGTGACACCGGCCACGGGCGGCTTGCGGCGCAATTCGGCCACGCGGTCGAGCAGGGTTTCGAGACTTGCCGCCTGGCTTGCCACCGTATCGAGCTTG
>DASZYI010000051.1:0-2896 GCA_035545475.1 Rhizomicrobium sp. | reverse complement strand
CTTGGTCCGGCCATCTTGATCGTGGTTGTCATGAGTATTTCGGAGGCGTAAGTGGCAGACAATTTCGACGTCGTTGTAATCGGTTCCGGCCCTGCGGGTTATGTCTGCGCCATCCGCGCCGCGCAGCTTGGCTTGAAAACCGCGATCGTCGAACGCGACAAGCTCGGCGGCATCTGTCTCAACTGGGGCTGCATTCCAACGAAGGCGCTGCTGCGTTCCTCCGAGATCTGGCATCTTATGCACCGCCTGAACGAATTCGGTTTCAGTGCCGACAATTTCAAATTCGATCTGCCCAAGATCGTGGACCGCTCGCGAAAAGTCGCCGCCCAACTCTCCAACGGCGTCGCCTTCCTGATGAAAAAGCACAAGATCCAAGTCATCAACGGCGAAGCGAAGCTGGCAGGGCAGGGAAAGATCGCCGTCACGAAAGACGGCAAGACGGAAGAAATCTCCACCAAAAACATCGTGCTCGCCACCGGCGCGCGCGCCCGCGCGCTGCCAGGCCTCGAACCTGACAGCAAACTGATCTGGACCTATCGCGAAGCCATGGTGCCGGACACGTTCCCGAAATCGTTGTTGGTCGTCGGCTCCGGCGCCATCGGCATCGAGTTCGCCAGTTTCTACCGCACGCTCGGAAGCGACGTGACCGTTGTGGAAGTTCTCGACCGCGTGCTCCCAGTGGAAGACGAAGAAATCTCCCAACTCGCGAACAAGGCATTCGTGAAGCAGGGCATGAAGATCAAAACCGCCACCACGGTCGAGAAACTGGAGAAGGGCGCGAACAACGTCACCGCCACCCTCAAAACCAAGGACGACAAAACCGAAACGCTCACCGTCGATCGCGTGATCCTCGCCGTCGGCATCGTCGGCAATGTGGAAAACATCGGCCTCGAACAGGCGGGCGTGAAGGTCGAGAAAACCCATGTCGTCATCAACCAATGGGGCGAAACAGGCGTGCCCGGCATCTGGGCGATTGGCGATCTCGTCGGCCCGCCATGGCTTGCGCACAAGGGCATGCACGAAGGCGTCATCGTCGCCGAACGCATCGCGGGCGTGAAGGGCGCGCATCCGCTCGACACTTCCAAAGTGCCGGGCTGCACCTATTGCTATCCGCAGGTCGCAAGCGTCGGCCTCACCGAAGCGCGCGCCAAAGCAACGGGCCGCAAGATCAAGGTTGGCCGTTTCCCCTTCATCGGCAACGGCAAAGCCATCGCGCTCGGCGAACCGGAAGGCCTCGTCAAAACCGTGTTCGATGCCGAAACCGGCGAGCTATTGGGCGCGCACATGATCGGCGCCGAAGTCACCGAACTCATTCACGGCTACACGGTGGCGCGCACGTTGGAGTCCACGGAAGCCGAACTCGCGGCGACCATTTTCCCGCATCCAACCTTGTCGGAAATGCTGCACGAAGCGGTGCTGGCGGCGGATGGCCGCGCGCTTCATATATGATGCAGCGGCTCGTGATTGTGCTTCCACACCGTGTTGCGAATATAGCCAAGCGCGCAGGTCAGCCCCGTTCCGCATAATCCCGCTGCCGCCAGTTCCCCCACCATCATCTGAATGTCGGCGCTCGCCAGCGTCATGTCGATGGGAACGAACATCGCGAATAGCTGCGCGCCGCCAATTCCGCCCAATCCGCCCACGATCGTGTTGCCCCAGGGTCCAAGGCTGAAACGCGGCGCGGATTCGCACGTCGCATTGCCGCCGATCAGACCCACAACAAAGTGGATGATGAGATTGGTGAACATCCCTGGCGCTCTCCCGTGCCGCTTCGTCTTTCGCGAAGCGGTCACGCAAGCGTGAGGCATTTCCACAAAAACGCAAAGGAAATTCGATTTTGCACCGCAAAATCGGTCTTTTTACATCGCCGTCAATACCGCGGCAGCGACGGCTCTCGACGCCGCCGCTGCACGCGAAACCCATAGAATGCAAAGCTATTTAGGATGAAGCCTGTCCGCCCATCGCGTTTTTGATGGCGCCCACGATGCCGGTAAGGATCGCGCCGCCTGCACCACCCGCCACGGCTTGGCTGACGATCGAACTCACATCCTGTCCGCTCATCGCCGCGGTCAGGGCGGGCATCACAAGCCCCGCCAGTTGTGCACCGCCCACGCCGCCAACCGCGCCCGCGATGGTGTTGCCGACAGGTCCGAGACTCATGGATTTCACGGTGGATCCGACGGCATTGCCGCCGATTGCGCCGGTGATCAACTGAATAATCAGATTCATAATCATGCCTGACATACTCAATTCCTCCCAATATCCGTGGTCTCGACACTCCGCCGGTTGCAATGACGGCACGCCGCCACGCGCCCACACTATCAGAGTGCGAAGATTCGCACACGAACGATTGCAGCAACATCGTTGCGCGATCAGTGGAAGAGGTAGCGAATCGCTTTCTCAAGCACAGCCGGATCGCCGCCTTGCATCGTCACAAAGCGCGCGCGGCCTTCGCCGTCGAAGAAGAAGATCGAATTGGAATGCGTAACGTCGTAGCCGTGAGTCGCTGACGCAGGCGTCACGCTGTAAGCGACTCGATAACGCCGAGCGAGATCGGCCACCTGATTTGCCGTTCCGCGCAGCCCATCCACCTCCGGCGCAAACGCATTCACATATTCCTTGAGCACCGGCAGCGTGTCGCGCTGCGGATCGACGCTGACGAACAGCACGCGAACCCTCTTCGCGTCATCGCCCAGCGCCGTCAGCGCGAGCGAGAGATTGGAAAGCGTGGTCGGGCAAACATCGGGGCAATGCGTGTACCCGAAATAAAGCACGGCGATCTTTCCGCGATAGTCGCCGGCGTTCACAGCCTTGCCGTCATTCGCGCGCGTCATCGAAATGGAGAGCGCGGGCATGATGCCCTTGATATCGGTCATGTCGGGCGGCGGCGCGCTCT
>DASZYI010000050.1:0-2460 GCA_035545475.1 Rhizomicrobium sp. | reverse complement strand
GGTGAAGCATAAGGGTGGAACGGTGGCGGATATGCCGATCACCGCTTTGTCGGATGCCGCGCCGATCTACGACCGGCCGCATTCCAAACGTGCACCGGCAACCGGCAATCCGAGCATTGACGTCAAAAAACCGATCATGGATTCGCTGGCGAAGATCATCGCCTCACCCGATATGGCATCGCGGCGGTGGATTTGGGAGCAATATGACCACACTGTCATGGCCGACACGGTGCAGGTGCCGGGCGGCGATGCTGCGGTGGTGCGTGTGCATGGAAAGCAAAAGGCGCTCGCGATCACAACCGACGTGACGCCGCGCTATTGCCAGGCCGATCCATTCGAAGGCGCGAAACAGGCGGTTGCCGAAGCCTATCGCAATATCTCGGCTGTTGGCGCGTTGCCGCTCGCGGTCACCGACAATCTCAATTTCGGCAATCCGCAGAAGCCTGAGATCATGGGACAGATCGTCGGCGCCGTCGACGGCATTGGCGAGGCCTGTCGCGCACTGGACTTCCCGGTGATCGGCGGCAATTGCTCGCTCTACAACGAGACCAATGGCGAAGGCATCTTGCCGACACCCGCCATCGGCGGCGTGGGTTTGATGAAAGACGTGACCCGCATGGCGAGCGTCGCGTTCAAGCGCGAAGGCGATAGCGTGATCCTGATCGGTGAAACCAAAGGTCATCTCGGCCAGTCGATCTATTTGCGTGAAATCGAAGGTAAGGAAGAAGGTGCTGCTCCGCCGGTCGACCTTGCGGTCGAAAAGCGCAACGGCAATTTTGTGCGCGGCTTGATCGAACAGGGGCGTGTCGACACGGCACACGATCTCTCCGATGGCGGGTTGCTTGTGGCGCTCGCCGAAATGGGACTGCCGAACAGCATCGGCGCGCAGATCGCGGAGAATTCCATCGCGTTTCTCTATGGCGAGGATCAGGCGCGCTATCTGCTCGCGGTTCCCAAGACCGAAACGGATGGCATCCTTTCCGATGCAAAATCGGCAGGCGTTCCGGCGGTTTTGCTAGGCACAACCGGGGGCGATAAGATCGCCGTTGGAAATGCAAGCATCACGCTTGCCGAATTGAAGCGCGCCCATGAAGGCTGGTTCCCGGCCTATATGTCCGCGCCGCACACGAATTGAGGTCCGCCATGGCGATGCCGGCAGGCGAAATCGAGAAGCTCATCAAAGAGGCGTTCCCCGACGCCGATATCAAGATCACCGATCTGGCCGGCGACAATGACCACTTTGCCGCCATGGTCACATCCAGCGCCTTCAAGGGCAAAACGCGCGTGCAACAGCACCAGATGGTCTACGAGGCGCTCAAGGGCCGGATGGGCGGGGTGTTGCATGCGTTGTCGCTACAGACCGCGCCGAAGGACTAGAAACCTTGACGACGCCCCTGCCCCTTCCTAAGTCATAGAACGGAAATCGAGACCCCAAGCCATGACCGCCCACGAGCAGATCACCAAGGACATCCAGGAAAACCCCGTCGTGCTTTACATGAAAGGCACGCCCGTTTTCCCGCAATGCGGCTTCTCCGCGACGGTGGTGCAGATCCTTTCGAACCTCGGCGTGAAGTACAAGGCGATCGACGTGTTGAAAGACCCCGAGGTGCGTCAGGGCATCAAGGAATTCTCCAACTGGCCCACGATCCCGCAGCTTTATGTGAAGGGCGAATTTGTCGGCGGCTGCGATATCCTGCGCGAGATGTATGAGGCTGATGAACTTGCCCCTTTCTTTGCGGAAAAGGGCATCGTTCTCGAAAACGCCTGAACGAAATTCCGGAAAACAAAAAACCCGCGGGACGAGACATCCCGCGGGTTTTTCTTTTCGAGGTTCGCGTCGCTTAACGCGAGTAGAATTCGACCACGAGGTTGGGCTGCATCTGCGCGGCATAGGGCACATCGCCTAGTTTCGGCGTACGGATGAATTTGGCGCTCATCTTGGCGTGATCGGCGAGGATGTAATCCGGCACGTCGCGTTCTGCGCTTTTCACCGCTTCCAGCACCAGGACCATGTCGCGCGCCTTGGCGGAGAGTTCCAGCGTGTCGCCTTCCTTCACCATGTAGCTCGCGACCGTCACGCGCTTGCCATTGACCTTCACATGGCCGTGGCTGACGAGCTGGCGCGCAGCGAACGGTGTCGGCACGAATTTGGAGCGATAGACGACGGCATCGAGACGGCGCTCCAAAAGGCCGATCATGTTCTCGCCCGTGTCGCCCTGGCGGCGCACCGCTTCCTGATAATAGCGGCGGAACTGACGCTCGGTGATATTGCCGTAATAGCCCTTCAGCTTCTGCTTGGCCTGAAGCTGCGTGCCGTAGTCGGAGAGCTTCTTGGCGCGGCGCTGACCGTGCTGGCCGGGACCGTAAGACCGCTTGTTGACCGGGCTCTTGGGCCGGCCCCAAACGCTCTCGCCCATGCGGCGGTCGAGCTTATACTTTGAAGTGCTGCGCTTGCTCATT
>DASZYI010000049.1:0-7088 GCA_035545475.1 Rhizomicrobium sp. | reverse complement strand
GTCGATGCCTATACCTTCGACGAAGATCCCGTCACGCTGGCGCCCTATGTTGCCGATCCGGGGACAGATATTTTCGGCAATCCCTTGCCTGGTTATCACGGCTTCAATCCCGATGCCGCGCCCAATCATGGAGAGGGCTTTTCGAAAGATCTCTCCGGCAACATGCTGCCCAACGCGCCGCATTTCACAGTGTCGCTGACAGGCGATTACACGATGCCGCTCTCCGCCGACTGGGCAGGAACGCTGCACGGCGATTTCTACTGGCAGTCGGATTCCTTCGCGCGAATCTTTAATGACCGGCCCTATGACGAAATCCACGGCTATACCAACATCAACATGGCCCTGATCTTCACCAATCAGGAGGGTTGGCAGGCGATGGTTTATGTGAAGAACTTGCGCGATACCACAGCTATCACCGGCGCGTTCCTGAACTCGGACGACACCGCGCTCGCGACGAACATCTTCGTCACCGATCCGCGGCTGTTCGGCATTCGCATCACCAAGAACTGGTGAGCCTTCCGCGTTCCCCCGCATCGCATCGGGGGGCGCACCTCGGGATGACGGCCCCCAAACCGTCATCCTGAGGTGGCCGCGCAAAGCGGCCCCCGAAGGACGCAACAACATTGCGCGCTGCCCCGCCCACATAAATTTGCCCCGCCCGTTCGTATTACCTGATGTGAGCGTAACATCGGGCCGGGCCAAGGGCCG
Source organism: Rhizomicrobium sp. (assembly GCA_035545475.1). Classification (GTDB taxonomy): domain Bacteria; phylum Pseudomonadota; class Alphaproteobacteria; order Micropepsales; family Micropepsaceae; genus Rhizomicrobium. Next base: position 6,380 of record DASZYI010000049.1, on the reverse strand, counting down.
GCGGGGGAATGGGCGATACGTCGGATACCGGTTGGGAAACCGCCGATCTGCATCTTCGCGATGCGGGGATGAGCGCGTCCGGCGTCAACGAATGGTTCGTCCGCGAGATCCTGCCGCTTGAAACCGCGCACATGCAGTTTCTGCGCCGCGGCTGGCGCAACAGCAATGACGTGGAAGATCTTTGCCATGACGTGTTCGTCCACATCTACGAAGCCGCGAGCCGCGAGATTCCCCATCCGCCGAAACCTTTCGCCTTCGCGGTGGCGCGCAACCTCCTCATCGACCGCATCCGCCGCGAGAACATCGTCTCCATTGAAGCAGTCGCCGACATGGAAACGCTCGGCATCACCGTCGACGAACCCGGCCCGGACCGCACGGCCATCGCGCGCCAGGAATTGCGCCGCCTGCAAACAGCCCTTCACCGCCTCCCCGACAAATGGCGGGAGACCGTCGTGATGCGCAAGATCGAAGGCCTTTCGCGCCCTGAAATCGCCGCGCGTCTGGGCGTCGCCGAACCCACTGTCTCGCAATATCTGGCGCAAGGCATGACCGCGCTCGCCGATCTTTTCTACAACGATCCCACCGACAGCGGAGGCACGCCATGAGCGAATCCGCTTCCGCAAAAGATGTTCGTGCGACTGCCGGCCAATGGCTGCAACGCCGCGAATTCGGGCCCTGGACCGACGCCGATCAGAAAGCGCTCGACGCGTGGCTCGCCGCCTCGCCCTCGCACATGGTGGAATTCCTGCGCGTCGAACTGGTGTGGAAGCGCGCCGATCGCCTGCGCGCGCTGAACCGCCCGATGCGCGAAAGCAAGCCCGCACAGCAAAAAAGCCCGTTCGCCGTCATCCCGAAACTCGCCGCCGCCTTCGCGGTGATCGCGGCCGTCGGCGTCGGCATCGGCGCTTACATGCTGAACACCGGCGAAAAAGCCTATGAAACCCCAATCGGCATCCGCAAGACCATCACTTTCGCCGACGGTTCCAAGGTCGAACTCAACACCGACACGCTGCTGCGTGCCCGCGTCACGCAAAACGGCCGCACCGCCGAACTTGTGAAGGGCGAAGCGTTCTTCCAGATCGAACACGATGCCGCCCATCCCTTCGTGGTGACGGCGGCGGGCTATCGCGTCACCGATCTCGGCACCAAATTCCTGGTCCGGCGCGACGGCAAGCGGCTGGAAATCACGCTGGTCGAAGGCAGCGCCCGCGTCGATCCCGCCGAAAAGAATGTGCGCGGAAAATCCACCGTGCTGTCGCCGGGCGATATGGTGATCGCCACCGCCGATGCGCTGACCGTCACCAGGAAAACCACGCCCGCGCTCGCCAACGAAATGGCCTGGCGCCGCGGCCTTTTGATCTTCAACCACGCCACGCTCGAAGAAGCGGCTGCCGAGTTCAACCGCTACAACAATCAGAAACTCGTCATCGCCTCGCCATCGGTCGGCCGCCGCACCATCGGCGGCACCTTCCCGACAAGCGGCGTCGAGGAATTCGCCGAAGTCGCCAAGGGCGTGTTCGGCTTCCACGTCAAAACCCAAGGCAACGACATCGTTATCTCGCCCTGAGCCAACCGCTCAAGGCACGCGCATCGCACAGCATCAAGAGGGGGCACATGCAAACGAAAACCGGCCTGAAAATCTTTACAGCAAGCCTGATGCTTGGCGCGACGGCATTCGCCGCGCAAGCCGAAAGTTTCAACATCCCCGGCGGCGATCTCAAAGCTGCGCTCGACATGTACGCACGCCAAACCGGCGCGGCCCTCGTCTATTCCGACGAGGCACTGGGCCAGACGCACACCAAAGGCGTAAAAGGCGATCTCACATCTGGCGACGCCCTCGCCCGCATCCTCTCCGGCACCGGCTTCACCGCCCAGCGTTACTCCGCCGGCGGCATCGGCATCGTCCCGGCAAGCGGCGCCCGCATCAATCCTGGCGCTTCGCTGCAAACCGGTTTCCAGATCGCACAGGCCACGCCGTCAGCGCGCGCAGCGGTGGAAACGGTCACGGTCACGTCCTCCAAACTCGGCGGCGCCGATGTGCAGAGCATTCCCATTGCCATCACCGCGCTGAGCCAGGAGCAGCTCACAGCAACACAAACCGCAGGCGGTCCCGATCTCGTCAAGCAGGTGCCGAACCTCACTTTCACCAAGACGAATTTCACCGGCTACAGCATCAATATCCGTGGCATCGGCACGCAGGCCATCTCGGTGACCACCGATCCCGCGGTTGCCGTTGCGCTGAACGACATCCCGTTCATCCGCAATCATTTCTTCGAACAGGAATTCTACGATCTCGGCCAGGCCGAAGTGCTTCGCGGGCCGCAAGGAACGCTCTACGGCCGCAACGCCACTGCAGGCGTGGTCAATCTCGTCACCGCCAAGCCGACCGATCAATTCGAAGCGATGGCGAGCGGCGAACTCGGCAACTACCACCAGAGGCGCTTCGAAGGCATGATCAATCTGCCTATCGTTGATGACCGCCTTGATATCCGTCTCGCAGGCGAATGGACGAAACGTCAGGGCTACAGCTTAAACGAAAGTACCAACGAACGCATCGATGGCCGCGATCTGTGGTCCGGCCGTCTCACCATCGGCTGGAAACCGTTCGAGAAATTGCAGACCTATTTCGTCTGGGAACACTTCCAGGAGAGCGACGACCGCATCCGGTCGAGCAAGCAGCTTTGCAAAACCGATCCGACGCCGACGGAAATCGGCGGCGTGCCGATTTCCGATCTCCATTTGCTGGGCGGCGGCACAAATGGCGGAGGGGGCGCGCAAGCCTACGGCTTGAACGGACTAAGCCAGGGCTGCCTGCCGGCATCGCTTTACGCGCCGGAATCTTATGAGGTGCCGAACGGATTTTCCCTTCCTTACCTGAACGCCTTGACCGGTGACGTGAAGCTCTGGAACGCGTTTGTCGATCCATATGCGTCGGTAACTCAGTCGCATAACCTCCATGTGATCCAATCCCAACTCGATCCGATCTACAAGGCAAAGAACGACACGGTTGAATTAAATGCCGACTACGACATCACGCCTGCACTGACATTCACGTCGCAGACGGGGTTCAACAACGATTTTCTTTGGGCAACGGAAGATTATAATCGTTTCAATACGGCGCCTGGCGTTTTTTTCTACACTGACCCCGCAACCACCGATCCGGGAGGGGCGCATGGCAACCAAAGAGGCCAAGTTTCGCCCGATGGCGTCTTTTGCGATCCTCAGCTGGGTTGCAGCGACAGGCTGATTGCGCAAGACCTCTCGACCGAACATTCCTGGCAATTCAGCCAGGAATTCCGCCTCGCATCGAAATTCAGCGGTCCCTTGAATTTCAGTTTCGGGGGAAATTACCTGCACTACGAAACCGAGGAAAACTATTACGTCTTCATTAATGCGCTGACACTGTGGGCGTCCGTGGGGCCGGTTGAGAATTTCCGAATTCAAACACCATGGATCGGCGGTGTTTCGGACAACCATGAATGTTTGGAGCGCGGTGCGCGCGGCGGCTATCAATATCCCGACACAACGATTGGACAGGGCTGGAGCAACTGCATCTATATCGATCCCAATCCCATCGAGAGTCTCAACGACAAAGGGCATAATTATTTTCTGAGCCAGAATCCCTACATCTTGAATTCCTATGCGGGCTTCGGCGAGGTCTACTACAACGTCCTGCGAGATTTGAAATTAACTGCTGGCCTTCGCTGGACCGAAGACCGCAAGCATTTCGCGATTATCCCGAGCGAGGTGGTGACAAACGGCTACGGCTACCCGATCACCGGTTCGACCGATCAGCAATGGGATCAACTCACCGGCCGTCTCAACGCCACCTGGACGCCGAAGCTCGACTTCACCGATCAAACGCTCGTCTACGGCTCCTACTCGCATGGCTACAAGGCGGGCGGCGCCAACCCGCCTGGCGCAATCCTTTTGACGGAAGCGGTAAATCAGCCGACGCATCCGCTGACCTTCAAGCCGGAATTCGTCGATGCCTTCGAACTGGGCACCAAGAACACCTTGCTCGATGGTGCGCTGACGCTGAATGGCGACTTGTTCTATTATAACTATGAAGGCTACCAGATTTCCCAAATCGTCGACCGCACGTCGATCAACCTCAATTTCGACGCGCACATCAAGGGCGCGGAAATCGAAGCGACCTATGAACCGGTCCCGGGCCTCAGGTTCAATTTTTCCGGCGGCTACGAAGATGCGCGGATCGCGCGCGGCGAGAAAGCCATCGACCTGATGGATCGAACGGCCGGTCACACCGATTGGATGGTTATACGGCCTGCTGTTACGGAGGCGTCGAACTGCATCTTCCCGGTCTATGTCGTGCAGATCACGGGCGGTGGCGGTCAAACGGATGGAACCACCAGTTTTTGCGATTATGCCTATGTCGCTGGCGAAGATCCCGTAACCCAGCAGGCGCCGCAATACGACTCCAACGGGCATCTCATACCTCCCGGCTTTGCCTACACCGGTATGGCGGTGCCCAACTATCCCGGATTCGATCCGGCGAGTGCTCCGAACAACGGGCAGGGCTTCGACAAAGACCTCAGCCACAACGAGATGCCGAACGCACCGCCGTTCACTGTCTCGTTCGGCGCACAATACTCGATGCCCGTCACGCCCGATTGGGCCGCGACCTTGCGAGGCGACTTCTATTGGCAGGATGCGTCTTACTGGCGGGTCTTCAACGATTTGCCCTACGACAAGCTGCATGCCTATTCGAACCTGAATCTCGTCTTGATCTTGACCAACCAGAACGGCTGGCAAGTCATGCTCTACGACAAGAACGTGTTCGACACGGCGGCGATCACCGGCGGCTTCCTCAACAGCGACGACACGGGCCTCACGACCAACGTGTTCCTGACCGATCCCAAACTGATCGGCCTTCGCATCACGAAGAATTGGTGAGCGATATGGGAAACAGAAATATCCAACATAACTCACCTGTCATCCCCGGCCGAGCGACAGCGAGGGGATGGGGACCCAGGCCTCAAACACCGACCGGTATCTCGCTCCTGGGTTCCCTTCCCCTCGCGATGCTACTGCATCACTCGGCCGGGAATGACAAGTTTGGGATTACTTTGGGGGGAAACACACAATGAGCGAACTCATAAACAAACAGAACCATCGCAATTTCCGCTGGCAATTGCTGGCCACCGTTTCAGCCCTGTCGCTGACGCTGGCGGTTTCCGCACATGCCTCGGAAAGCGACAAACCAACGGTCTGGATCGAATTGGGCGGCCAGCTTGAGCGCATCACCGGCCTGGAAGACCCGTTCTTGCCGCCTTTCGCCCTGCAATCTCCGACACCTCGCCCGTTTCTGGAAAGCTCACCGGCCGAAGCGCAAAAGCCGTCCATCTACAGCTACGGTGCCGAAGGCGCGCTCTCGTTCCGGCCGCACGGATCGGATTGGGTTTTTACAGCCGCCATCCGCTACGGCCGCTCGAACAACAACAAGGATATTCATCAACAGTCCATGACGACTGAAGTTTTCCAGCGGCACTTCAATACCAGGCTCCTTGGGCGATATGCCACCCTCCGCGAGCCTCTTTTCGCCGACTACAATGTCAGGAACAGCGAAAGCCATGCCATTCTGGATTTTCAGGCGGGACGCGACATAGGCATTGGCGGTTTCAAGTCGAATGTCGGCTTCGGCGTTCGCTCGGTGGACTTCGTTTCCAGGTCGCACATCGGAATGATTGCCCGCCCCGACATCACGTTCTACTCATCCATCTACAAATTTGGCAATCCGGCTCACCCTCGCTATCTCGACGTCTTCGGAAAGATCCACACCGACTATATGGCCTCGGCCGACAGCAGCAGAAGCTTTCGCGGCTTGGGTCCGTCTGTTTCGTGGAATGGCGATGTTGCAATGATTGGCAACGAGGATGGCGCTCTCACTGTCGATTGGGGCATCAACGCTTCGCTTCTGTTCGGGCGCCAAAAAGCACAAGGAGCGCATGGGACCTCCGCTCGGCTGTATCATGGCTCCGCCACCGGTACGCCGGCTCCAGGCGTCTCCACGGTCTATAACCATCCTCCGCGAATTCACGATCGCTCGCGTTCCGTCGTCGTACCGAATGTCGGAGTCCTTGCTGGATTCTCGTTCCGCTATCCCAACGCCAAAGTCAGCTTCGGCTATCGCGCCGATATGTTCTTCGGCGCGATGGACATGGGCATCGACCAACGCGACGTCAAAGACCGGACCTTTCATGGCCCCTTCGCTTCGGTCAGCATCGGCTTCCGTAATGGGCCGTGAGGAGTCAAGCTCCGTCCTGTTCTCTCGCCGCCGGTATCAGGCTTCCGTACGTGGTCGGTCATTGCCGCCACATGATGCGATGGGAGGAAGTCGGGAGCCTATCTGGGACGAC
>DASZYI010000048.1:0-13823 GCA_035545475.1 Rhizomicrobium sp. | reverse complement strand
AACACGATCAGGCCACACTCGTCGCTAGGCTATCGGCCACCGGCACCGCAGGCGTCGAACCCGTTCCTCACACCTCTGGAACAGGCCGCACCGATGCAATAAACTCTCTATCCCGCTGGTTCAAAATATCCGTCAGGTCACTGGGTGCTCCAGCTTGCGTCCGAAATAGTTGTTGCACTTATCGCAGACCAACCCCGCAGGAAGCAGGTGTTCTTCATTGCCTAGACTGGCAGGTATTATGTGTTCGCGGGACTTCGAACCGGTGGTGTCACTTTTGCAGAAGATACAAAGGAAGACACGACTCCTAAGTGTTTGGTCGTAGGCATAATAGCGTCACTCCGCGTCGGACAACATCGTCCCGTCGATATTGATATTAAAACACGGATGCCCCATTGCCGGGCGAAGAAGCTCAGGAAGAGCCGAATGGCGGCACGATTGGCTGTTGCGCGCTTCAATTCGTTGGGAATGTGAATGGTATGCAAGCGCCATCGAATGGTCGGCATGCCTTGCGACAGATCAACTCAGAATCTCTGTGCCCCCAAGTGTGCCCCCCGGCACTCGAATGCCAATCACTGCATGAGGTGAAATTCGCTAAGTCATTGATTTTATGGCGGCCCCGAGACGATTCGAACGTCCGACCCTCAGATTAGGAACTCCGCTTTGGCGCAAAGCTGTGGTCGTTCGCCGAGAAATCCACACAGATTAGCTTTCCGAGTCCCAGACAAATTCCCAGACACCATCGAAATTGATCTCGCCCCCCTTTAAGTCTCTGAAGCAATTCGGCGTGCAAGTGCCACGGTTGGCTGACCGCCAGATCCCCGACTTTTGGCTCGTACGTTAAAAGGCACGACCCGACCGATATCGCTGAAATTCTGTGCCACAAAACCGATGCACGGGATTCAATGAAACCTGAAGCGTGAGCCGCGACCATCTGTAGATATCAAACGAAAGCCCGATATCTGACACAGCCGGAGCGAGTATATGCTGCCAAGTTTTCCTCTACCGATCGGTACGGACTGAAATAAGATTGCGCACTATACCAATGCGCCCCGCAAATATTTTCGATGCGCATATAGCTCTTTTCTCGCCCCCGTTCGTCTAAGCGCCCACAATCCTGAGCCGACGGCCCGCGGGGAGCGGGGGAGCTTTAGGGGATGGCAGAACTGACTGATACCGATCGTGAAGGCGGCGAATCTCGCTCGTTCCGCGCGGAGTTGAGCGTGGCGGACGTTCACGGCTGGTTTGTTCGCGAAGTGCTGCCGCTGGAGCCGATCCTGATGCAGTACCTGCACCACAACTGGCGGAACAAAAGCGATCTTGGCGATCTGCGCCAGGAAATCTATGTGCGGGTTTGCGAAGCCGCGCAAAAGGGCCTGCCCGAGAATCCGAAGGCTTTCCTGCTCGCATCGGCGCGCAACTATCTGATCGACCGCATGCGCCAGGAGCGCGTGGTTTCCATCGAATCCGCAGCTGACATGGACGATCTCGGCATTGCCATGGATGAACCAGGTGCTGATCGCGTGATCATTGCGCGCGAAGAATTGCGCAGGCTTCAGATCGCACTCGACCATCTGCCGGAGCGCTGCCGCGAAGCCGTTATTCTCGGCCGCATCGAAGGCCTCTCCCGCCGCGAGATCGCCACCCGCATGGGCATTTCGGAAAGCACCGTGCGCCAGCACCTGATGCACGGCATGCGCGTCCTCGCCGACCTACTTTCCGGCGATGCCGGCGACCCGAGGAAACCGTCATGACGGATCGCGACTTCCTGGCACAAACGCCCGCTGAAATCGAAGACGCCGCTGCCTCCTGGCTGGAACGGAAGAACTTCGCGCAATGGCGGGAGACGGATCAGGCGGAACTGGAAGAATGGCTCGCCGCATCGTGGTCGCATCGCGTCGCGTTCTGGCGGCTGGAAACCGCATGGTCGCGCGCCGGGCGCCTCACCGCGCTGCGAAATCCGGCGACCATCAAGGCGGCTCCGGTAAAGAAAGCTGCGACCTCCGTATTGTTGCGCGCCGTTGGCGCTTTGCTGATCGCTGCTGTCGCCGGCGTCTGGGGATACACGCAATTAGAGAAACCGAACGACACGCGTTACGCAACCGGTCTCGGCGAACGCAAAACATTGCAGCTTGCCGATGGCTCCCGCATCGAACTGAACACCGCCACAACCGTGCGCGTTTCGCGCGGCACCGGCCATCGAACCGTCTGGCTCGACAAGGGCGAAGCCTATTTCGACATCAAGCACAACGCCGCCGACCCGTTCACGGTTTTCGCATCGGGCCATCGCATCTCGGATCTGGGTACGAAATTCTCGGTCCGAAGCGACGCCAACCAGCTCAAGGTCGCTCTCGTCGAGGGTCTTGCCCGCATAGACGATGCGAACAGTGCCTCGAAGGCTTCTTCAGCAATCCTGTCTCCGGGTGACGTCGCGGTCGCCACCGCCACCTCGTTGAAGGTGGTGAAAAAGCCGGAGCAGGAATTGCGCGATCAGCTCGGCTGGCGCCGCGGAATGCTCGTGTTCGTTCATGCCACGCTTGCCGACGTGGCAGCCGAATTCAATCGCTACAACGAAACCAAAATCGTCATCGCCGATCCCGCGGTCGCACAACGCCGGATCGGCGCAACCTTCCCGTCCCAGGATCTGGAAGACTTCGCCGTGCTCGCCCGCACGTCGCTGCGCCTCCACGTCGAACAACGGGACGGAAACATCATCATCTCGCGCTGAGCAGGAAAACGAGGGGGAAACATGAACCGGGGAATATTCAAATCGCTTCTGGCGGGTGCGGCGTGCGCGGCACTTTTCGCCGCCAGCGCCCACGCACAAAACTTCAACATCCCCGGCGGCGATCTGAAATCAGCCCTCGAAAGCTACATGAAACAGAGCGGCATCGCACTGATGTACCCCGAAGACGAGGTCACCGGCGTCCACACCAAAGGCGTCACCGGCTCGCTGTCCTCGGACGAAGCCCTGTCCCGCCTCCTGAAGGGCACCGGCCTCACCACGCAACGCGGGCCATCGGGCGCCATTGGCATCGTACAGGGCGCCACCCAGTCAAACCTCGTAGAACCCCTCCAACTCGCCCAAGCAACGCCACCGGCGCGGGCAGTTGAGACCGTCACGGTGACCTCTTCGAAACTCGGCGGCGCTGACGTGCAGAGCATACCCATCGCGATCACCGCGCTGAGCCAGGAGCAACTCACATCGACGCAAACCGCTGGGGGGCCCGATCTTGTGAAGCAGGTGCCAAACCTCACCTTCACAAAGACCAATTTCACCGGTTACAGCATTCAGATCCGCGGCATCGGCACGCAAGCCATCTCCGTGACAACCGATCCCGCCGTTGCGGTCGCGTTGAACGATATTCCGTTCATCAGAAATCACTTCTTCGAGCAGGAATTCTTCGATCTCAGCCAAGCGGAAGTCCTGCGTGGGCCGCAAGGCACACTTTATGGGCGCAATGCAACGGCGGGCGTGGTGAATCTCATCACTGCCAAGCCGACAGATCAATTCGAAGCGATGGCTTCTGCCGATTTCGGCAACTACAAGAATCGTCGCTTTGAAGGAATGATCAATATTCCAATCTTTGATGATCGCGTAGATTTGCGCGTCGCAGGTGAATGGACGAAGCGCGACGGCTATACGACCAATTCATTGACTGGAAATCCGGTGGACGGGCGCGATCTTTGGTCATCCCGTGTGTCCTTGAGCTGGAAGCCTCTTCCAAACTTGCAGGCCTATTTCGTTTGGGAGCATTTTCAGGAGAACGATGACCGCATGCGCACGCAGAAACAGTTGTGCAAGACGGATTCGGGCGTTCCTAGCGTGACCGTCAACGGAGTCACCGTTCCGATCCAAAGTGACATGACTATTACCTATGGCGTGAACGAAGCGTTCTCTTTGACCCAAGCAAAGTTCAGCCAAGGCTGCTCGCCGACTTCGATGTACTCACCGGATGCATTTGAAGTACCGAATGGATATTCCCTGCCGTATGTCGTAGCGGGATACGTCAGCGGCGCCATGAAAGCTGGTGTAGACCCCTACCAAAGCACCATTCAATCATCCGATCTTCGAGTAATCGAAACGCAGATCGACCCCCGCTACAAAGCGAGGAATGATACCTTAGAGATGAACGCAGACTATCAAATCTCGCCCTCACTGACGGTCTCTTCTCAGACGGGATATAATGGCGACCATTTGTGGTCAACCGAAGACTACAACCGCTTCAATACAACAGCAGGAATTTTCCAGCCGGCGAACTCCGCATATCTACGGGGTCAAACTCTGGTCAGCCCTTACTCAAATTGTGGACTTGATTTTTCATATGTCGCCGGATCGCCGCCCACAACCAATCCTCTGCCAAAGGATAGCACCTACTATTTTGGTGATCCGCAACTCGGTTGCAGCAATCGTTTAGTAGCGCAGGATGTCTCGCGTGAGCACGCATGGCAAATAAGTCAAGAGGTTCGTCTTGCGTCACATTTCCAAGGACCGATCAACTTTAGCTTGGGCGGCAATTATCTCCACTATGAAACTCTGGAAGACTACTATGTGTTCGCAAATTCTCTAACGATGTTCGCAGCGACATCTGGGTCATCGCATTCCCCCGCATGGATACCGGGCGTATCGGACAATCACGAATGTCTCGTGTGGCTTGAGGCAGGCTTTCTAGGTCATCAATACAACGACCCGTCGTTGGGCGCGGGACAACCAACCACATCATGCTACGCAATCGACCCTGGGTCTCTGAATCAAGTGGACGATGCAGGCCACAACTATTTTCTTAACCGTAATCCCTATGTTTTGAATTCTTATGCAGGGTTCGGAGAAATTTACTATAGCCTGCGCACCGATCTAAAGCTGATCGGCGGGTTACGTTGGACTGACGACCAAAAGCATTTCGTCAATATTCCGAGCGAACTGCTTGCTGAGGGCAGGGGGTACGCTTCGACAGGGTATCTCGATCAGAGTTGGCAGAAGTTTACGGGCCGATTTGCGGTAAACTGGACGCCTGAACTGGATTTCACCGACCAGACGCTCATTTATGGCTCGTATGCACATGGCTACAAAGCCGGTGGAGCAAATCCGCCAGGACCTGTGTTGGGCGGCTATCAGGGAAACTTTTCAGGGGTTCCTGTTCACCCACTTACATTTGAACCAGAATTTGTGGATGCATACGAAGTTGGAACGAAAAACACTTTACTTGACGGTGCTTTGACGCTCAACGGCGACGTATTCTATTACAACTACAAGAACTATCAGATTTCCGAAATCGTAGATCGCACCGCGATAAACCTAAATTATAACGCTACGGTCAAGGGCGCTGAAATTGAAGCGAGCTATGAGCCTCTCCCTGGACTAAGGTTCAAGTTTGCTGGCGGTTACGAGGCCACTCGCATCGGCGATGGTCAACGGGCAGTTGATCTTATGGATCGAACTGCCGGACATGCCGGATGGCTGGTAATGAAGCCATTTGTGACAGAGCCATCAAACTGTGTTCTGCCGGACTATGTCGTGCAGGCATTGGTTGTTGCGTACGCTGAATACGGTGAAGGCAATCCCGGTGTTTCTGCATGTGCTTCTGCATACACCTTCAACGAAGATCCGGTCACGTTGCAAAAGTATAGCGATGGGACTTATCCGATGACAGTCAGCAAGGCTGGATATCCTACCATCAACTACCCTGGGTTCGATCCGATTGGTCCCACGGCGGTGAACAACGGCTACGGACCGGCTCCAAACGGCGGAAATGGATTTGCAAAGGACTTGGCGGGAAACCAACTGCCTAACGCGCCGCATTTCACGACGTCACTTTCTGCCGAATACACAGTCCCGATCTCGAGCGACTGGGCAGCGACATTGCACAGTGACTTTTACTGGCAGTCTGGAAGTTTTGCGCGGGTGTTCAACGATAAGCCGTTTGACGAGATTCATGGATACAAGAACGTGAATTTGGCGCTTGTTCTGACCAGCCAAAATGGATGGCAAGCGATGGGGTATCTAAAGAATGTATTCAATACGACCGCTATCACAGGGACATTCTTGAATTCGGACGATAGTGGCCTGACAACGAACATATTCTTGACTGACCCGCGTTTGTTCGGCATCCGCATCACGAAAAACTGGTGAGGGGGAAATATGAGCGAGCTAATTCAAAATAGTAACGGTGCCACAAGCTTCCGTTGGAGCCTCTTGACCAGTGTATCGGGGTTAGTGCTAGCACTTTGCACGTGCTACCCTGCTTCGGCAGAAGGGACGAATGCCGATCGGCCAACTGTGTGGATTGAATTGGGTGGGCAACTGGAAGCGAATGAAGGATTGGCGAGTTCATTTACCGCGCCATTCCTTACCGCCATCTCCCCCACCCCAGAGCCCTATCGTGGCGATATCTTCGCTCAGAAGCCTACGCGATACTCAATTGGGCTTGAAGGAAGCATTTCAGTTCAACCGAAGGATTCTGAATGGAAGCTTTCAGTCGGTGTTCGCTATGGTCGATCCCACACAACTAAGCATACTCATCACCAAACAACAGTTCCGACAACCACTAAAAGCGTCTGCTTTTATTCGACGTATTGCCTCAGCTACACTAATAAGTTGCAAGGGGACAAGGTTGCCGACAACCGTTTCAAATACCGGGAAAGTCATCTGATATTGGATTTTCAAGCCGGAAAAGATATCGGCATCGGGCTGTTTGGAAAGGCAAATACCAGCCTGAGCGCGGGGATACGCTTTGCCCAATTTTCTTCGAAATCGTCGGTTGATCTGTATGGTCGACCTGACATCGGCCGCGTCTTTCCGACGTACTTCCATCTAATCGCTCGGCCTACCTTTACCGAATACTTCCTCGACGCCAGGGCTGAGCGCAGTTTCACGGGTGCGGGGCCATCAATTTCGTGGAATGGGACCGCAACGATTGTGGGAAACTCTACGGAAGGAGAGCTTGCGCTAGATTGGGGTGCAAATGCAGCATTGTTATTCGGTAGGCAGAAGGCGAAGACTTATCACCAGACCCACGCTTATCGGCTAATCACGCCTCCCGGTGGCTCGTACCCGCTTTACGGCGCGTTTTACACTCGTGTTCCAAAGAGCAGCACGCGGTCCCGCTCTGTGGTGATACCTAATCTCGGCGGATTTGCTGGATTGTCCGTTAAGTACCCAAATGCTAAATTTGCATTGGGATACCGCGTAGACACGTTTTTTGGTGCAACGGATACAGGAATAGACGCCCGCAAGTCCTCAAATGTTACATTTCGTGGGCCCTTTGCCAGCATAAGCATTGGATTGGGCGGCTAAGCGAACCTTGCTAATCTGATGTGGGACGGCGGCGGAGCGATCCGCCGCCTTTCCTTTTTCACGACCCATCCCACGCAACATCCTTGCGCCCGCATCACCCATCCTCCCACCCGATCCCGCGCTATACTCCCCTTTGGTACCTGCGCCTTCCTGATCCGTCCTACCTAGTGTGGACGTAATCGCAGGCCCCTTCCAAGGCGGGAAGCTGTCGGGGGATGTCAGAAACACCGGACCAAGGCCGTGAACTCGGCAACCAAGACCTTCGTGGCGCGGCCATGACCGCGTCCGAAGTACAGGCGTGGTTTGTCCGGGAGGTACTGCCGCTGGAGGCGGCCTTGATGCAATTCCTTCGCCGCAGCCGACGCAACACAAGCGATGCCGACGATCTCCGGCACGATGTCTACGTTCGCGTTTGCGAGGCGGCACTCAAGGAAATCCCCGCCGCCACCAAGCCGTTCGTGTTTTCCATCGCGCGGAATCTCGTCATCGATCGCGCGCGTCACGACCAGGTCGTTCCCATCGAAGCGGTGGCCGATCTGGAAGACCTCAGCGTCGCCGCCGACGTTCCCGGCCCCGACCGCAGCGTGGCCGCGCGCGAAGAGCTTCGCACCCTGCAATCCGCGCTCGATCGCTTGCCGCCGCGCTGCCGCGAAGCCGTGGTGATGCGCAAGATCGATGGCCTGTCGCGGAAAGAAATCGCCGCGCGCATGGGCATCGCAGAGATCACCGTGCGCCGCCACATCAGCGATGGCATGGCCATTATTGCCGATGCGGTTTATGGCGAAACGCCGAACACGGGAAAAACGCCATGAGCGCCCCAGTTCAGGAAATCGTGGCGCAAGCCGCCCAATGGCGCGAACGCCGCGATGGCAACGATTGGTCGGAAACCGATCAGGCCGCATTCGACGCGTGGCTCAATCAATCGCTCGGTCACCGCGTGGAATATTGGCGGATCGATGCTGCGTGGAGCCGCGCAGACAGGCTCGTCGCTCTCAAATCGCCAGGTGTGAAGAGATCGCCCGGCACCTTCCGCGCGTCGGCGCTGAAGGGGATCGCCGCCCTGATCGGCACGGTGGCCATCGGGCTCGCATGGACCGGCTATTTCGATGCGCCGCGCGAGAAAATCTATTCCACGCCGGTTGGCGGCCGCGAAATCCTCACGCTCGCCGATGGCTCCCAGATCGAACTCAACACCGACACCACGCTGCGCACCCGCGTAGATGACGGCCAGAGAACGGTCTTCCTCGACAAGGGCGAAGCGTTTTTCAAGGTGAAACACGATGCCGCCCATCCTTTTGTGGTGACGGCAGCGGGTCATCGTGTGGTCGATCTCGGCACCAAATTCGTTATCCGCAACAGCGGCGACCGGCTGGAGGTTTCGCTGATCGAAGGCTCGGCCCGTTTCGAACCGTTGAGCGACAAGAACAATCAACAACCCATCGTTCTGACACCCGGAGAGGTCGTCATCGCCACGGCCGATACGATCACGCAAAAGAAGAAAACAGAGCAGATGCTCGCCGATGAAACGGGTTGGCGCCGCGGCATCATCGTCCTGCATCGCACCACGCTTGCCGAAGCGGTGGCCGAATTCAATCGCTACAACGTGCGCAAACTCGTCATCGCAACGCCGTCGCTCGAACGCACGCGTGTCGGCGGAACATTTCCCGTCGAAGATGTCGAAGCGTTCACGCGCGTCGCGAAACAGGTTCTCGGTCTGGAAGTTCAAGAGAAGGGCGACGAGATTCTGATCTCGCGCTGAATGCATTGCCACGCGGTCGAACGGCCGCTGCGAAAAAGGGGGAAATGGCGTGACAAAAATCCGAAGTCTGGCGCTGGCGGGGGCCGCCTACACAGCAATGCTTTGCCCCGTATCGGCGGCAAATCTGAACATCCCGGCGGGCGATCTCGATGCGGCGCTCGATGCCTATTCGGTTCAAACCGGCGTTCACCTTCTCTATTCGCAAGACGCGGTCGAAGGCATCCGCAGCCAGGGCGTGAAGGGCAACGTCGCCGACGACGCAGCACTCTCGCGCATCCTGCACGGCACCGGCCTGACCACCCGCCGCGATACCTCCGGCGCGATAGCGATCTATCGGAGCAGCCAATCGAGTTCGCTGGAAACCGGCGACTTCCGCCTGGCGCAGGCAACGCCCGCGCGCGCCGCGGTGGAAACGGTGACGGTCACGTCGTCCAAGCTCGGCGGTGCCGACGTACAGAGCATCCCCATCGCGATTACGGCGCTGTCACAAGAACAATTGACAGCCACGCAAACGGCCGGTGGCCCGGACCTCATCAAACAGGTCCCCAACATGACGTTCACCAAAACGAATTTCAGCGGCTACAGCATCCAGTTGCGCGGCATCGGCACACAGGCCATTTCGGTCACCACCGATCCGGCCGTGGCGGTGGCCTTCAACGACATACCCTTCATCCGCAATCATTTCTTCGAACAGGAATTCTTCGACGTTTCCCAAGTCGAAGTACTTCGCGGACCGCAAGGAACGCTCTACGGCCGCAACGCAACAGCCGGCGTGGTCAACCTCACGAGCGCCAAACCGACGGACCAATTCGAGGCGATGGCCAGCGCAGACATCGGCAACTATCAGAACCGCCGCTTCGAAGGCATGATCAATATCCCCATCGTCGACGACCGCCTCGATCTACGCGTGGCCGGCGAGTGGACCAAACGCAACGGCTATTCGTTCAACACATTGACCGACAGCCCGATAGACGGCCGCGATCTGTGGAGCGGCCGGGCGACACTCGGTTTCAAACCGACGGAGAACCTGACCGCCTATTTGGTCTGGGAACATTTCTCCGAAAACGACGACCGCCTGCGCTCCAGCAAACAGCTCTGCCACACCGATCCGGGACCAGCCGCCGTGGGCGGTGTTTCAACGACAAAGCCAGGTCTCCTCCAAGGATTGGCGGGCGGATTCTTGAGTCAGGGCTGTCTCCCAGGCTCACTGTACAGTCCCGAAGCGTTTGAAGTGCCCAACGGGCAGTCGCTGCCCTATTACGGTGGATTGGTTGGAGCGGGATACAACTTCGCCCTCATCTCCCCCCTGAACGCTTTCGTCAGTCCCGCCAAAATCGATCCCTACGCCAGCACAACTCAATCTCAGGACTTGCGGGAGATCGAATCGACGATGGATCCGGTTTACCGGGCGAAGAATGATGTCGTTGAATTGAACGTCGACTACAAAGTCACACCTGCGCTGACCTTCACTTCGCAAACCGGTTTCAACCACGACTTTTTGTATTCCTCGGAAGACTACAATCGTTTCAACACGCAGCCGGGAATTTTCGCATATAATCCATCTTCCACTCGCTCGCTGACCACGCCGGACGGCAATTACCGCTGCGGCGACGGCACTCTCAGCGTCGGCGGCAACAATTGCGCCAATCCTAGCCAAGCCACGGCGACCGGCATTTTCTGCGATCCCCAATTGGGTTGCAGCAATCGCCTCGTCGCGGAAGACTTGGTTACGGAACACGCCTGGCAACTCAGCCAGGAATTTCGGTTAGCGTCGCATTTCAGCGGCCCTCTAAATTTCAGCATCGGTGGCAATTTCCTGCACTACGAAACAGCGGAAAACTACTACGTTTTCATCAACACGCTCACAGTGTACGCGGCAAAGAGTCCCGCCATTGCTGCGGCATGGAATCCCGGCGATCCCAGCTCGTTGGAATGTACGGCAAACCATGCGCCTGCCGATCCGCAAAATCCGGGTTCGGGCGCGAATCCCAATTGTCTGGGATGGATCGACCCCAATCCGATTAGCAACCTCGACAACGCTGGCCACAACTATTTCCTAAGCCAGAACCCTTACACGTTGAATTCCTATGCTGGATTTGGCGAGGCCTATTACAATTTGACCGATGAGCTAAAATTCATCGGCGGCTTACGTTGGACTGACGATCAGAAACATTTCGTCGAAATTCCCAGCGAACTTTTCACGCAAGGCTATGGCTATCCAATCACCGGCATCACCGATCAGTCATGGCAGGAATTCACCGGCCGCTTCGCCGCCAACTATACGCCAAAACTCACATTCACCGATCAGACGTTGCTCTATGGTTCGTTTGCGCACGGTTACAAGGCAGGCGGCGCCAATCCACCCGGTGCGATTTTCCCGCCGTTCCTCACGAGCGATGTCGTCACTGTCTCTCATCCGCTGACGTTCAAACCCGAATTCATCAATGCCTTCGAATTGGGGACGAAAAACACGCTGCTGGACGGCGCGCTGACGTTTAATGCGGCTGCCTTCTATTACGATTACAAAGGCTACCAGATTTCGGAGATCATCGACCGCACCTCCGTCAATCTGAATTTCGATGCAAAGGTGAAAGGCGCCGAACTCGAAACCACCTGGGAACCCACACCCGGCCTCAAATTCACTTTCTCGGGCGGTTACGAAGATACGCGTCTGGCAGATGGCTCAAAGGCCATCGACCTGATGGATCGGACGGCAGGTAACCCCAACTGGGTCGTCCTCAAGCCATTTGCCACTCAGTCGTCGAACTGCATCTTGCCGGTCTATGTCGTGGCCTACAAGTTGAGCGGGGCGGGCCTCATAGCGGGCGATTGCGGCTTGGCCTATTCACAGCACTACGATCCAGCGACGGGTCAAACCTATACGGCCTATCCGTCGGGAAATTTCACGGCAGTCGGGACGAACATAGCGCCCGGCACATATGCCGGTTTCGATCCGGCGGCCGGAAACGATCCAAACGATCCATATACCGGCCAGAACACCTCCGGCGCCATAGACTATGGCCCAGCGCCCAACAATGGTGCTGGCTTCGAAAAGGATTTGAGCGGCAACGAACTACCCAACGCGCCACATTTCACCACTTCGTTCACGGCCGAATACTCCGTTCCGATAACCAACGATTGGGCTGCCACCATCCACGGCGACTTTTACTGGCAATCAAGCTCGTGGGCGCGCGTCTTCAACGACGATCCTTACGACAAGTTACACGGTTACAAGAACGTCAACCTGGCGCTGATCCTGACCAACCAGAATGGCTGGCAGGCGGTTGGGTATCTCAAGAACGTCTTCAACACCACAGCGATCACCGGCACCTTCCTCAATTCGGATGACAGTGGGTTGACGACCAACGTCTTCCTCACCGATCCGCGCCTGTTCGGCGTGCGCATCACGAAGAACTGGTAAGGGGGAAAGAAAAATGAGCGAACTCGTCATCCAAAACAAACAGAACAATACACGTCGCAATTTACTGGCCACGACGTCTGCCGTGGTGCTCGCCGCTTGCGTAGCTGCGATGTCGGAAGCAGTGGCTGCGGATCGTCCAACTGTCTGGATCGAAGTCGGCATGCATCTGGATAATATCACGGGCTCTAGCGAAACTTTCGTACCGCCGCTCGATTCCCTTACGACGAACGGCTTCCCGGATACGCCCACCGGCGCCAATTTCCTGGGGCAGGGGGCAGGCGGCTTCCCCTCCTTCACCGATATGGAGAACGTGCTCGGAAGAAGCGTGGGTGCAGAAGGAAGCCTCTCGTTTCAACCCAGCGGATCGGACTGGGTCTTCAATATCTCTGCCAGTTACGGCCGCACGCATTCCAAGAGACACGTTCTGGAACGCGAGCATGTCGTCGGCGAACCAGGTTATGCCACGGGAATCCATCCCGGGGGCTTCGGCCAATTTCTGGTCACGCCGTCTTATAACAACTATGTGGACCAGGCCACGGACAATACGGAGGCCCACACCATTGTTGATTTCAAAGTCGGAAAGGATGTCGGCCTGGGATTGTTCGGTGACAACACGGAATCGATCTTCAGCTTCGGCGCGCGCTATGTGCAGATGAACATGACCTCAAACGGCCATTCCTATGCGCAGCCCGGTGAACGATTTTATCGCTTCCCCGGAAACTTCGGAAAATACTATGTCGGTGGCGAGCACCAGAACTCGCAATCGTTGTTACGCCGGTACAGCGACTTTCGTGCATTGGGACCAGCTCTCTCGTGGAGCAATACAACCGGCTTGTGGGGAGATGTTGCCGATGGGCAAATTGCACTGGATTGGGGCGCCAATGCCGCTGTCCTGTTTGGCCGTCAAAAAGTGAAGGGCAATCTGCATACGGCAGTCCACAGAAGCCGGGACCAACTGGTGCACAATGTATTGTTCGGCACTACCCAGTTGGCGCTCAACCAGATTAGCGCGACGAGCAATTACGCCCACCGCACCGAAACCCACCGCGTCACCGTCCCCAATCTCGGCGGCTTCGCGGCCCTGTCTTATCGTTTCCCAAGAGCAAAACTCAGCCTCGGCTACCGCGCAGACTTCTTCTTCGGTGCGATGGATCGCGGTCTCGACACGCATCAATCGGTGACGACCGGTTATCACGGCCCGTTCGCCACCATCAGCATCGGCTTCCGTAATGGGCCGTGAGGAGTCAAGCTCCGTCCTGTTCTCTCGCCGCCGGTATCAGGCTTCCGTACGTGGTCGGTCATTGCCGCCACATGATGCGATGGGAGGAAGTCGGGAGCCTATCTGGGACGAC
>DASZYI010000047.1:0-11157 GCA_035545475.1 Rhizomicrobium sp. | reverse complement strand
ATCGAACGCTTTGGTCGAAAGCCGAACGGCGTTACACTGCGATTCGTCAGCAGCGCATCTGGGGCGCGAGCGACATGCCATGTCATAGGGTGGAAATGCCAAGGCTGCGGCTGCGCGAGATGCGCAGGCAGAGCCTGTGTTTTCGTGCCGGTTACGGAACTTTCCGGTTCAAGTTCCGTTCACACCTGGAGGATTACCCTTAGGCCATGAAACGATGTCATTCCAATTTGATGAGCGAGGGTACGATCTCCAGATAACAAACATTGTGCGGGTTGCACGAAGGAGCGAGATGCATGAGTACGCTTGATGTCTTCGATATCTTCACCCGCGACTATGCGCGCGAACGTTTTGAGGCGATGAGCCTGCGCGACTGGTTGCTGGCAGCGCGCGATGACAAGATGTTGTATGCGACGGCCGCCGAACGCATGGTTGCGGCAATCGGCGAACCGGAACTGGTCGACACCGCACAAGATTCCCGCCTCAGCCGCATCTTTTTCAACCGCACGATCAAGCGTTACCGGGCCTTCGAAGGCTTCTACGGCATGGAAGACACGATCGAGCGGATCGTGGGCTATTTCAAACACGCCGCCCAAGGTTTGGAAGAAAAGCGCCAGATACTCTATCTGCTCGGCCCCGTTGGCGGCGGTAAGTCCTCGCTCGCCGAACGCCTCAAGGATCTGATGGAGTTGCATCCGATCTATGTGTTGAAGGCGGGCGATCAGCTCAGCCCGGTGTTCGAATCTCCGCTCGGCTTATTCCGCTCGGGCGAACTCGCGAATTTGCTCGCCGACAAATACGGCATTGAAAAGCATCGCACCGGCGGGGTGATGAGCCCGTGGGCGGTAAAGCGCCTCGACGAATTCAATGGCGACATCTCGAAATTCGAAGTCGTGCGTCTCTTTCCGTCGAAGCTGCGCCAGATCGCGGTGTCGAAAACCGAACCCGGCGACGAGAACAATCAGGATATCTCGGCGCTGGTGGGCAAGGTGGATATCCGCAAACTCGAACATTTCAGCCAGAACGATCCGGACGCCTATTCTTTCTCGGGCGGTCTGTGCCGCGCCAATCAGGGCCTTCTGGAATTCGTCGAAATGTTCAAGGCGCCGATCAAGGTGCTGCACCCGCTGCTCACGGCCACGCAGGAGGGCAATTACATCGGCACCGAAACGCTGGGGCCGATCCCGTTCAGCGGCATCATCCTGGCGCATTCCAACGAATCCGAATGGCAGTTGTTCAAGTCCAACAAGAACAACGAGGCTTTCCTCGACCGCATTTCCGTCGTGACGGTCCCCTATTGCCTGCGTGTGACGGAAGAAACCGCGATCTACAAAAAGTTGCTCTCCGGCAGCAATCTCGACAATGCCCATTGCGCGCCGGAAACGCTCGAAATGCTCGCCAAATTCTGCGTGATGACGCGGCTGAAGGAGCATGAGAATTCCAATCTCACCTCCAAGATGCGCGTCTATGACGGCGAGAAGCTGAAAGACACCGATCCGAAGGCCAAGACCTTGCAGGAATACAAGGACGCGGCCGGTGTCGATGAAGGCATGACGGGCATCTCCACCCGCTTCGCCTATAAAACGCTGTCGGAAACCTTCAACTACGACGTCAACGAGGTCGCCGCCGATCCCGTGCATCTGATGTATGTGCTCGAACAGGCGATCAAGCGCGAGCAGATGCCGGAAGACACCGAGAAGAAATATCTCGAATTCATCAAGGCTGATCTGGCGCCGCGCTATGCCGAATTCATCGGCAAGGAAATCCAGAAGGCGTATCTCGAATCCTACGGCGAATACGGCCAGAACCTGTTCGACCGCTACATCGCCTATGCCGACGCCTGGATCGAAGACCAGGATTACAAGGATGCCGACACCGGCCAGTTGCTGGACCGCGCCGCTCTCGACAACGAACTGTCGAAAATCGAAAAGCCGGCCGGAATCGCGAACCCGAAGGACTTCCGCAACGAAGTCGTCAAATTCGCTCTGCGTTACCGCGCCCAGAACGAAGGCAAGAACCCGGCCTGGACGGCGTATGAGAAAATCCGCAGCGTGATCGAAAAGCGTATGTTCACGCAGGTGGAAGATCTCCTGCCGGTCATCAGTTTCGAGTCCAAGAAGGACAGCGACACCGAGACCAAACACAACGAATTCGTCAAACGAATGCTCGCGCGCGGCTACACATCGCGCCAGGTGCGCCGTCTCGTCGAATGGTACATGCGCGTCAACAAGGCGGGGTAGGTGTTGTCGCGATGTGTGTAACTTACACTCCATCGTCATGGCCGGGCTTGACCCGGCCACCCATCGCGACCGCGTCTGCGGGCGCAAATGACTTTTCCCGGCGCGCCGTTGCGCGCCTGATGGGTGGGCGGATCAAGTCCGCCCATGACGGTTGTTTATGACCTATTTCATCGACCGCCGGCTCAACCCGAAAGGCAAGAGCCTCGCCAACCGCCAGCGCTTCCTGCGCCGCGCGCGCGCGCAAATTCGCGAAGCGGTGCAGAAATCGCTGAAAGATGCAGCGGTTTCCGACATCGGCAAGGAACGCAAGATCCGCATCTCGACCAAGGGCACAAAAGAACCCCGCTTCCGTCTCGATCCCAAAGCCTCCGGCGAACAGGATTTCGTGCTGCCCGGCAACAAGGAGTTCATGCCCGGCGACGAAATCAAGAAACCGCCGAAAGGCGAGGGCGGTGCCAGCGGCAAACAGGCATCCGACAGCGGCGAAGGCGAAGACGATTTCGAATTCACGATGACGCAGGATGAAGTCCTCGACATCTTTTTCGAAGACCTCGAACTGCCGAACCTCGTTCGCACCACGCTGAAGGAAACGCCAAGCAAAAGCTGGAAACGCGCCGGCATCACCACCGCAGGCTCGCCCAACCAGATCAATCTCATTCGCACGATGCGCAATTCCTACGGCCGCAGACTTGCGCTCAAACGTCCGTCGCTCACCGACATCGCCGAACTGGAAGCCAAGCTCGAAGCCGCCGAACGCATCGATCCCCAAACCGATGAAAGCCGCGCGCTGATCTCCGAGTTGAAAGAGCAGCTCGCAAAAGCCAATTCCAAGCGCAAATGGGTCGCTTTTGTCGATCCCATCGACGTGCGCTTCAACACCTTCACCGAACAACCCATCCCCACCAGCCAGGCGGTGATGTTCTGCCTGATGGACGTCTCGGGCTCCATGGGTGAACGCGAAAAGGATCTCGCCAAGCGCTTCTACATGCTGCTGCACCTGTTCCTGAAGCGCCGTTATGAAAAGGTGGATGTGGTCTTCATCCGCCACACCCACGATGCACAGGAAGTGGACGAACAGGAATTTTTCTATTCCCGCCAGTCCGGCGGCACCATCGTTTCCACCGCGCTCGACAAGATGCTCGAAATCCAGAAAGCGCGTTACGCCACCGCCGACTGGAACATCTACGCAGCACAGGCGAGCGACGGCTACACCCAATCCGGCGATGCACGCCGCTGCGTGGAAATGCTCAACGGCGACATCATGCCGTTGTGCCAGTACTACGCCTATATCGAAATCCTCGACGAACGCGAGATGGAAGTCTTCGCATCCGAAGATTCCGGCGCCGAACTCTGGCGCGCCTATCGCACCGTCGCGGAATTGTGGTCGAACTTCGCCACCAAACGCATCTCCAAACCCGCCGACATCTTCCCCGTCTTCCGCGAGTTGTTCAAAAAGGCGGAGAGTACATGATAGGCGAGCAAATGAATCTCACCTCCCCCTTGTGGGGAGGTCGAAAAATCCTTCTTCGGATTTTTCGGGTGGGGGACGGTGTTCGAACTCGGTCCCCCACCCGGATCGCTGCGCTCTCCGACCTCCCCACAAGGGGGAGGTAAGACAATGGCGATACCTCTGTTCACCGAAGCCGAGTGGGACTTCGAGATTTTAGATAGAACTCTCAAAGCCATCGAAGACATCGCGCTCAACGAATTGAAACTCGACATCTATCCCAACCAGATCGAAGTGATCTCGTCGGAGCAGATGCTCGATGCTTATTCCTCGCTCGGCATGCCGCTCATGTACAACCATTGGAGTTTCGGCAAGCTGTTCGCGCGCGAGGAAACGCTTTACCGCGCGGGCTATTCCGCACTGGCCTATGAAATCGTCATCAACTCCAACCCGTGTATCTCCTACCTGCTCGAAGAAAACACCATGACGATGCAGGCGCTGGTCATGGCGCACGCCGCCTTCGGCCACAATCATTTCTTCAAGAACAACTATCTCTTCCGCCAGTGGACAAACGCCGACGGCATCCTCGATTATCTCGCTTTCGCCAAGCGCTACATCTCGGCCTGCGAAGAACGCTACGGCCGCGAGGACGTCGAAGCGATCTTGGATTCCGCCCACGCCATCATGGATCAGGGCGTCTTCCGCTATCGCCGTCCGCCGCGCCCGTCGAAGGAACGCATTGCCGAAAAACAGCGCAAGCGCGCCGAATATGAGGACGAAGCCTATAACGATTTGTGGCGCACGCTTCCTGCAAGCCTCGAACCGCCCGCGACCACCGCTTCACCCGATCCCGAAGAGGAAGACGGCGCCGATATGAAGCTGCCGGAGGAAAACCTGCTCTATTTCCTCGAAAAGAATTCGCCCACCTTGAAACCCTGGCAGCGCGAGATGCTGCGCATCGTGCGCAACCTCGCGCAATATTTCTATCCGCAGCGCCAGACCAAGGTGATGAACGAAGGCTGCGCCACCTTTGTGCATTTCACCATCATGAACGCGCTGTTCGACCGTGGCCTGATCACCGACGGTTCGATCTTCGAATTCCTCCACAGCCACACAAGCGTCATCTTCCAGCCCGATTTCGACGACCGGCGCTATTACGGCATCAATCCTTATGCGCTGGGTTACGCGATGATGGCCGATATCCGGCGCATCTGCGAAAATCCCACCGAAGAAGACCGCGACTGGTTTCCGCATATCGCCGGCACCGGCGATTACATGGCGGCGCTGAAGGAAGCTTGGGCCAATTATCGCGACGAGAGTTTCATCGAACAGTTCCTCTCGCCCAAGGTGATGCGCGACTTCCGGCTTTTCGGCCTTTACGACAAAGCGGACGATCCGTCCTACAAGGTCTCGGCGATCCACAACGAACTCGGCTATCGCAAGGTGCGTTCCACACTGGCGCGCCAATATGACGTCGGCACCGCCGATCCGAATATTCAGGTGGTGGGCGCAAATCTGCGCGGCGACCGCAAACTGCTACTGGAGCACAAAATGCACCGCGCCATTCCGCTGCAACACAACGCCAAGGAATTGGTCTTGGCGCATGTCGAACGGCTCTGGGGTCACGAGGTCGAATTGACCGAAGTGGCCGGGGAGTAATCGGCGAGCGCAATTCCGCGAAGTGTTGGCGGTTCGCGCCCGATTGCGCGACCTTAAATCAGGTCGCCAGAACGATGAACGCTGCGATCGCGCCCACAAACAATGCGATCGAACCGAACAGCACGACAAGATCGAGCACTTGCCCGCCCAGATCGCTTTCCGCTTCGTGATGCTGATGAATCATCGCCATGTCGGCCTCCACACAAAGCCGGTTGGCGGTCATCCAGGGCCGCGTATCCGGCACACCGTGAGTTGACAACGCATTATATGACAAACCGGACAGGAAGGAATCCGAAAAGCGCAAAAATCGGCTGCCCCGGACGGCCGCTGGTTAACGGAAATCCGTCCGGGAACATCCAATTCGACCTTACGAAAGCTTCGTAAGCGGCGAGGCGGTCACCGTGACCGTCTCGACCAGCGGCGCACTCGCCTGCGCTGCGGTGGGTGGCGTCACGGACGCGGGCGTCGTGATCGCCCCCAACAGCAGCAGGGTTGCGCCGGCAATGACGATGAGATTCAGCACGTCCGCGCCGAAAACCTCACCACTCGCCAGTTTCTTCAACATCTGCCTCTCCATTCGTTCGGCCGGACGATCCGGCCACTGGACACAGATAGGGCGCCAATGTTGCAGCGCAATGAATGGCAGCCATGCGAAAGATGAATGCTCTGAATCGCCGAAAACGCGGCACTAGTGGCCGAAAAACCGCACTTTTTCGGGCCGTTCGCGCATGTCACCTTTGGCGCAAGAAACAGGGAGAACCAAGATGGCCAAACGCAATATCGAAACCGGCACCAACGAATTGCTGGGAGAAATCCAGGATGGCGTCGCCATCCTGACGATGAACCGGCCCGAGAGACGCAATGCGCTCTCGGCAGCCATGCTCGCAGCGCTTGCCGACACGTTGCGCGCCTGCGAGACCGACGGCGATGTCGCTTGCGTGGTGCTGACGGGTGCAGGAGGTGCGTTCTGCGCCGGTGGCGATGTGAAAGGCATGGCCGAAGGCAAGGACAGCGTTTCGTCCGAAGCGCTCGATCTCGACAGCCGCATCCATCGCCAGCGCATCAGCCAACGCGAAACCTCTGGCCGCCTGCACAAGATGCCCAAGCCCACCCTTGCGGCCCTGCCAGGTGCTGCCGCCGGTGCGGGCCTCGGCCTCGCGCTCGCCTGCGATCTGCGCATCGCTGCCGAGAACGCGGTGATGACCACCGCCTTCATGCGCGTCGGTTTCTCCGGCGATTACGGCGGCACCTATTTCCTCTCCCAGCTCGTGGGCACCGCGAAGGCGCGCGAACTCTATTTCCTCTCCGAACGCATCGACATGAAAGAAGCCGCGCGGCTCGGCCTGGTGAACTGGGTTGTGCCCGCCGATCAGTTGATGGCCGAAACAATGAAGATCGCCCGCCGCCTCGCCTCCGGCCCGCGCGTCGCCTATCGCTATATGAAGGAAAATCTCAACCGCGCCGCGGCCGGCGAGGTGGACGAGTGTCTCGATCTGGAAGCCACCCACCACATCCACACCGGACTGACAGAAGATCACAAGGAAGCCGCCCGCGCCTTCGTCGAGAAGCGCGAGCCGGTCTTCAGGGGAAGATAAAAAATCTTACCTCCCCCTTGCGGGGAGGTCGAAAAATCCAACGGATTTTTCGGGTGGGGGGCCGGTGCGTGTTGCAACTCGGTTCGTTGCCCGAAATTCGTTCGCGGGCGCACAATTTTGTCTTCGGAAAACCGTGCCCCATCGTTTAGGTTTTCCCCCACATGGAAGCGATCGACCTATCCAACACCGCGCTTTTGCTCGGCGCCGGGCTCATCGTGGCGGGCATTTTGTCCAGCCTGATCGCCACCCGCTTCGGCGCTCCCATCCTGCTGATGTTCCTCGCCGTCGGCATGCTCGCGGGCGAGGACGGCCCGGGGGGGATCAGCTTCTCCAATTATCGCCTGACCTATCTGATCGGATCGCTGGCGCTTGCCGTGATCCTGTTCGACGGCGGCTTGCGTACCCGTTTCCTCCATGTCCGCAAGGCCGTCGCGCCCGCGACGGTGCTGGCGACCGTCGGCGTTCTGATAACGGCAGGCCTCACTGGCGCGTTCGGCGCCTGGGCTTTGTCGCTGGGTCCGCAGCAGGGATTTCTGATCGGCGCCGTGGTGGCCTCCACCGATGCCGCTGCCGTGTTCTTCCTGTTGCGCAGCGGCGGGCTGCAATTGCGCTCGCGCGTCGGCGCGCTGCTCGAACTGGAATCGAGCGTCAACGATCCCGTCGCCGTCTTCCTCACCGTCGCCGCCGTCAGCGTGATTGCCGCCGGCGGTGCGGGCGAATCGATCCTGCATGTCATCGTCGATCTGGGTCGCGAAGCCGTGCTCGGCACCTTGATCGGCCTTGCTGGGGGTTTCGGCATCGTGCTGTTGCTCAACCGTGTGAACCTGCCCGGCGGCCTGCCGCCGTTGCTCGCGGTATCCGGCGGCGTGTTCGTCTTCGGCGTGGCCGCCACGGCGGGCGGTTCGGGCTTTCTCGCGGCTTACGTCGCGGGACTTGTGCTCGGCAACCGGCCGGTGCGTGCGTTTGCAGGTATCTTGAGCCTGCACGACGCGGTGACATGGCTGGCACAGATCGTGATGTTCCTTGCGCTCGGTCTTCTCGTCTCGCCGCACCAGATGCTGGGCGTGGCCATACCCGGCTTCGTCATCGCGCTGTTTCTCATCTTCGTCGCGCGCCCAATTGCGGTCTGGCTATGCCTGTGGCCGTTCGGTTTCAACCGGCGCGAACGGCTTTTCGTCGGCTGGGTGGGATTGCGCGGCGCGGTCAGCATTTTCCTTGCCTCCATCCCCACGCTGTCGGGCCTTCCCAACAGCCACATCTATTTCAACGTCGCATTCTTCGTGGTGATCATCTCGCTGTCGCTGCAGGGCTGGACGATCAAATCCGCCGCACGCCGGTTGGGACAGGCCCTGCCGCGCACCTCCCATCCGGTGACGCGCACCGAAGTCGATCTTCCCGGCCAGCACGATGTCGAACTGATCGGCTATCCGGTGGGGGCCGATGCACGCGTGCTGACCATGTCGAAATTGCCGGACTGGACACGCCTGACCATGGTGGTGCGCGACGGCCAGATCCTCGGTCCGATGGAAGCCGGTGCGCTTGCGCCGGGCGATTACGCCTATCTGCTGGCGCCCGAGCTGAAAGCGCAAAGCCTCGACACCATCTTCGCGCCCGCAACCGAGCTTCGTGGCGCCGCGCTGGAAGGAGAATTCGACATCTTCGGCGATGCGCCCATCGACAAACTCGATGAATTCTACGGGCTAGGTGCCACGGCGGAGGAGCGCAAACGCACTGTCGCAGACCTCTTTGCCGAGCATTTCGACAAGACCCCGGAAATAGGCGACAGCCTCCAGATTGGCGCCGCACGATTGGTCGTCCGCGACCTCGAAGGCGGCACCGTCCGCCACGCAGCACTACAACTCGCAGCCGACGAACTACCGATCGCCAAGCGCGTGCGCAGATTTGCGCGAAGGGTGGCGGGGAAGAGTTAAATATCTTCCAAATTGTCATGGCCCGCGAATGCGGGCCATGAGCTGTTGGTTTACGGCTTTACCGGCGCGTCCTGCAGGCGTTGTACCAGCTTCATGGTCTGGTCATTGCCCATATTGTAGTGCGGCGCATTGGTGAAGTCGGTGATCTTCGCCCAGTATTCCGCCACCGTATCGGCATCGGCGCCGTGGCCGAGATTGATGCCGTTGCTTTCGACAATCTGCGCGGCCGAGAACACACCCGCACCCGCCGTCAGGATCGTGCCGGTCGGCGCGTCTTCGCTGGCGAGATACACCACGCCCGGCGTCACATATTCCGGCTTCAGCATGTCGAGCATTTGCGGCGGCATCAGGTTTTCGGTCATGCGGGTCGCCGCCACCGGGCAAATCGCGTTGACCTTGATGTTGTCCTTCGCGCCTTCGAGCTTCAGCGTGTTCATAAAGCCGACGAGGCCGAGTTTCGCCGCGCCATAATTGGTTTGGCCGAAATTGCCGTAGAGGCCGGTGGAAGACGTGGTGACGACGATGCGGCCATATTGCTGATCGCGCATGATCTGCCACGCCGCCTTGATCGGCTTCACCGAGCCCATCAGATGCACGTCGACGACAAGCTGGAAGTCCTTCAGCTCCATCTTGGAGAAGCTCTTGTCGCGCAGGATACCGGCATTGGCGATGATCACGTCGATGCGGCCCCATTCCTTCATCGTCTGGTCGATGAGGTGCGCCACGCCTGCGTCGTCGGTGACCGATGCGCCGTTGGCGATGGCCTGACCGCCGCCCGCCTTGATCTCCTCGACGACCTTCTGGGCCGCTTCCGAGGAACCGCCCGAACCGTCCACCGACCCGCCAAGGTCGTTGATGACCACTTTCGCGCCGCGCTTGGCGAATTCGAGCGCGTGGGCGCGGCCCAAGCCGCCGCCTGCGCCGGTGACGATGACGACTTTGCCGTCGTAGCGAATGGTCATGGGAAAGCTCCTTCCTGACAGGTCTGGAAATAGGCCGCGAGTTATTCCGGGGCAGGCGTCCCCGGTCAAGCCGAAGGGCCGGTTTTAGCCCTTCGCCGTGATAAGCCGCCGCAGCCGGGCATGGATCGGCCGCTCGATGGCCACGGTCAGCAAGGCCCCAAGCCCGATGGCCGCGGCCAGCAGCGCACCGGCTTCTATCCACTGCACCGCGCCGCTGTAGTCCCCCAAAGTGCGGAATTCCGGCGGATAATATTGCCGGAGCGTGCGCAAGCCCTGGATCAGCGGAAACTGCACCAGATAGATCGCATAAGACCATTCCCCCAGCCGCGTCAGCACGCGCGTCTGGAAAATGCGCGCCACAATGCCCCTGTCGAGTGCGAGCACGAAGATCAGGGCCGCCATCCACGCCGCCACTAGCACGTCGTTTCCCGTGTGGCGCGGTCCGCCGAAATAGATCGCGAAGATGAGACCAGCGAGCGCGCCCGCCTGCAGCACATTGACGAGATGGGTGTCGATGCGTTTGAGCCCGCGATAGACGAGCGCCATGCCCGCACCCACAGCAAACCCCGCCATTCCCCGGAAGATGCCGTTGTGGAACGTGATGTCGAGTCCGTCATTTCCCGATGTTGCGGCAAGGGCCACCCATCCGGCGATCCCGGCCCCGATCAGCAAAATCCCCCGCCGCCTGTTGCCGCGCGCAACGAACGCGTAAGCCGGAAAGAGAATGCACAAGAGCAATTCCACGCTCACGAACCAGGCAGGCGCATTCCACGAAAGATAGGGAAACAGATTCCACGCCTGCACCAGAAACAGATTGGCGACGAAGGTGATGCCGCTGACGATCGGATGATAGGGCTGGTCGAAGATCGAGGTGTGCCCGGTCAGCGGCGCAATCGCGCGCGTGAACCAGACAAGCGCGAGCAGCAACAGCAACGTCGCCAGATGCAGCGGATAAAGCCGCGCGGCCCGCGTTTTCAGGAACGTGGCATAACCCGACATCTTGAACCGCGCGCCGTAGACATGGATCAGTATGAAGCCCGACAGCGCGAAGAAGAACTCGACCCAGAGATACCCTTTGCCCACAAACAGATCGATGGCGGGCACGCCGAAATAGCCGCGCTGCTCGCAGAAATGAAACAGCACCAGCACCAAAGGCGGGATCGCCCGCGCCCCGTTCAACGCATGGATTTCGGTTGGACGTGCCCCGCTATTCAAACTCATCCCCATGTCATGGCCCGCAAATGCGGGCCACCCAGGTGACGCGCACTCGATCTCGCGGAAGAAGCTATAGCATTGCTTTGAACAACCGAAACCGTTTCAACTGGG